>NZ_JBEXCR010000044.1:0-117663 GCF_040605375.1 Nonomuraea sp. NPDC005650 | reverse complement strand
TGCACAGTCCCGTCACGTTCGAGAGCCTCTACCGGCCCTCAGACACCACTGAGTGACCTCACCTCGGGTGTCCGTGCTACTGGGGGAACCTCAGTGACCGTCCACTTCGAGGCTGTCGGCACGGCGGCGTCAGGTCCGGCCGCGGCGGCTGATTCCGCCAAACGTCGGGTGTGTTCGACGATCGCTCGCCGGGCATGTTCCGCGTTCAGCTCAGTCATTGGATTGTCCTTTCCGTAGGTTCGTTGTGCTGTGTATGACTCGGCATGTCGGTCGAACTCATCGGTCACCTGTGGATCGGCGTGTCAGGCAACTTGCTGATCACGTCGTGCCGTGGGAGACGGTCACCAGCCCCAAGGGAGAGCGGGCCTGGACGGCCGGGCAGCTCCGGGCGGCGCTGGCCGACCTGCCCGACGACGCGCCGGGTGATCGTCCACGTCGCCGGCGAGAGCGACCCCGAGGCCGTAGACGACCAGATCATCACGAGCGCAGGGTACGGCAAAGCTGCCTGGGGCGACGGGTACGGCATGGAGCGCGACCCGGTCTTCGCCCTTGAGCGCCATTGGCACAGCAAGGACCAGTTGCTCATTCGCCCGCAGCGCCCCCGGCGCACGTAGGCCCTCTCCTGCACGACCGGAACCCCCAGGCCCCCGCCACCGCCGAACTGGTCGACGACATCCACCGGCCCTGACAGGGCCCACAGGGCCGCGTTCCACCGAGGGAAAGGACAACCCCGTGAGCCCCACCATCCGCACCATGCTGGTGCCCGACCTGGACAACGACCTGTTGCACGTGCTCAACGAGCTGGAAGAGCTGTTGCTCACCTACTCTGTGTGGGAGAACACCGGCCAGGTCGAGCCCGGCAAGCTGCCCGCCCCGCTCGCCGGCGGCGCCGCGCTCGAGGCGCCGCGGCGGCTCGCGACCGTGCTTGCGCCCACGCAGGGCGAGCGCGCTATCAAGGCCGGCACCACCGGCCGCCTACTCGCCCCCATGGCCCTACGAGTTCGCGCCGCTGCGCCTGGTCGACGTCGACCAGGCCGACGTTCAGGTCCTGGCCGCCGCGGCCCGGGTGCTCGGCGACCCGCACGCGCACGAGCTCGTGCGCGACGGCCTGGAGCAGGGACGCAGACCAAGTACGCCGGAGACGGGCAGCCTGCCTGGGAGAAGGGGCCACTGCCCCTTTCAGGCCAGTACACAGGGTCCGCAACGCCTCAAGCAGGCGCGGAGCGGACGTCTTGACGATGTCTGGCTGTTCAGGCGGAGAAGCGGTTCACCACCTCTGGGTGAACGACGATGCGCACCACGCCCCTGACAAGCCACTCGTCGAGGAACTTCTGGTACTTCGGGTCGCTCATGTCCCAGTATCGTTGGGCGAGACGAGCCGCGAGTTCGGCGCCACCCTGATCGTGGAGAGTGACTGAGCCCTCCACCGCTACCCAATGTTCGGGCTCACCAGACGGAGCCGCGACGACGACGGAAGCACGGGGGTGCTCCCGGAGGCGGTCGAGCTTCGGCGCGTCCGGGAGGGAGAACATGTGCAGGTCGCCGTCTTCGGCTACCTCGAACCACACCGGGCGCGGCGCGGGCCAGCGTTCACCGCGTGGTGCAACGGTGAGGAAGGCGTAGAGCGGCCGTGCGAGCAAGGCAAGATCCTCATCGCGGAACATGACAGCTAGCCTATGTCTCGCCGCTCTCGATTCGATTGCCCCCTCGGCTGCCCTGCCCATGAAGACCCGCCGGCTCGTTGAAGACCCCGTCGGCTTCGGCCCGGCGGCGATCATCGAACTGCAGACAAGGTGGGCCACACCACTGTGCTGGGCGGCCTCGGCCACGGCTGTGCCGTGGCGGACCTCGTCGTCGTGGCTCAGTCCGGCGCCCGCCTGACCCGAGCTCGGCTGAACGCGGATGTCCGAGCCGGCCGAGTTCGCCGCCGAACGTGGACGCACGCTCGCGTCGCTGCTCAAGCTGGTACGGCAGGCGAAGGATGCCGGTTCGCTGCGCGAGGACCTCGTGCTCGAGGACATCAACCTCGCGTTGTTGGCCAACGAGGGCATCCGCGCGGCCACCCCCGAGATGCGGCAGGCCGCATCACGCCGGTTCGCCGCGCTGATGTTGCAGTCGTTCCAGACCCACCCGGTTCGGATGCCGCTGCCCCCGGCGGTTCGGCTACCGCCTGCCCAGGGTTGGGCGTGCGGGCGCCGCGGGAGATCAGGTCCTGTCATGCGGTGACGCGCATGGGGCAGTCACCGGCGTCAAGGGCGAACGCGATCGGGGGCAGGATGCGCCACCGCGCCGTTGCCGAAGCCTTCATGAACTCGTGAACGGTCCCTTCTCGGTGAAGGCGTACCGGGCGAACCACTCGCCGATCAGGCGGTGGGTGGCGGTGTCCGGGTGCAGGGCGTCGGGCAGCGGGTGCTCGGCGGCGTCGTCCTGGCCGTAGAGCGTGGTGCCGTCCAGGTAGTGCAGGTTCGGGTCGTCCGACCGTTGCCCGGCGATCTCGGCCAGCGCGTCGCGGATCACCCGGAGGGTCAACTTGCCCTGCGCCCGCTCCTCGCTACGGCCGGTGGCGACGAACCGGACGTGGTCGGTGCCGAGCGTGTCCGGGTCCACCGCGCCCGGCCCCGGGGTGTCCTCGTGGATGCCGCAGAAGATCGGCGAGGCCAGGACGAGCGGAGTGGTCGGGTGGCCGTCGCGGATCGTGTCGAGGAAGCCGTGCACGGCCGGCACGAAGGTGCGCAGCCGCATCCCGTCGAGGTTGACGACGTTGATGCCGAGCTTGAGGCTGATCAGGTCGGCCTGCGAGTCGCGGATGACACGGGCGAGGAACGGGTCGGGCAGCGCGCTGCCGCCCAACCCGAGGTTGCGCAGGTCGACGTCGCCGAGCCGGGCCGCGACGGCGGGCCAGATCCGGGTGGGCGCGCTCGCGTTCGACCCGTGGCTGATGGAGCTGCCGTGGTGCAGCCAGACGCTCCGTGCCGGCTCCACGGGGGCGACGGGCGCAGGTCCGACCAGAGCTCGATCAGCTCGACCGACTCGTTGTGGGGCAGCCAGATCTCGACGAGCTTGTCGCCACTCGGCAGGTCGCTGAACGTCGTGGTGTGTGACGGGCCGGGGCGCAGCTCGGTGGCGCCCGTGCGCAGGTCGGCCTCGATGACGTCGCCGCCGTCGAGCACGCTGCTGGCGACGGATTCGCCGTCGACCACCAGGTCGACGGCGCCCCGTGGCCGGTCCGCGCCCCGGTAGGCCACGCGCAGGGGGTGGGTCACGAGCGAGACGGTGCGGGCGGCGGTGGTCACCACCACGCGGACGCCCGAGGGCTGGCCCTCGACCATCAGGAGCTGCGGGTCCGGGAACCGCTCCCGGACCCAGCCGGGAAGGCGGTGGGGGCGCAGGCCGCGCGCGGTGCGTTCGAGCTCGGCGGCGCCGTGCACGAACGGCGCGGTCAGGGACATGCTGGGCATGACGTTCTCTTCCTTCTGCTCCATGAGTGCCTACGGGGCGGCGGCCGGGGCGGTCGGCCATGCCCGCAGGAGGGCGTCGAGCGCGTCGATCGTCCTGCGCCACGACACCTCGGGGGCAGGTTCCCTGTGGTCGAAGCTGCCGATGTGTTCCAGTGAGAGGTAGCCGTTGATGGTGCTGCCCAGCAGCCGGGCGGCGTGGACGCGTTCGCTCGGCGGGACGTCGTAGTCCCGCAGGACGGCGTCCGTGAGCGCGACGACTGTCCGGGCGGCGTCGGAACCGACGACCGCGGGCCCCGCCCGGCGCTGGAGCGCCTGCCATCGACCGGGACGATCATGGGCGAACGACCGGTGCGCCTGAGCAAGCCCTTCAAGCGCGGGGCGACCCGCCCGGCCGGCGACGGCCTCCGCGATACGCGCGGCCAGCTCCCCCCAGCGCGATGGTGCTGATCCCGTCCAGCAGTCCGGCATGGTCACGGGGCAGGATCCGCCCCGGTCCGGCGGCTCGGCCTGACGGCGAAGAAACTCGGACGGCGCCGGGGCGACCCTCCGACCTACAGGTTGTCCAAGTAAAAGCCGACGAGCCGGTCTACCGCCGCATCGACGTACTCCGGCTCGTCGTACATCTCGTAGTGGCCGGCGCCCTCGATGACCATAAGGTCTACCGGGTTGGGCGCCAGGTCCCACAGCCGCATGCCCGACTCGTACGAGCCCGTGGTGCCGCGTCGTCCGGCGAGGACGACCTGGAGGGGTTGGGTCATGAGCTCGTCGACCAGGTGGAAGGCGTCGAAGCCGAGCAACAGCGCGTCGCTCCGGGTGAGGCGGCGGTTCGTCGAGTGCTCGTTGCCGCCCCGCTCCGTGCGGTAGTAGGTGATCGCCTGGAGCGTGTCGACGTCGGTCACGCCGAGCGCCTCGGCATCCGCCAGGGTATCGGGCAGCCAGGCCCCGCGCGCCGGCTCGCCGGTGCGGGCCTCTTCAGCGCGGGACTCGGCCAGGCCCTCGAGGGCGGCTGCCGGGCCGTCCGGCTGGAAGCCGCGGAACGCCGCCCCGATGTCGCTCGGGACGACGGTGCCGACCGCCCTGATGCGGTGGTCCGTGCGGGCGGTGTGCACCGCGTAGCTTCCACCGGCGCAGATGCCCAGGACGCCGATGCGCCCTGGGTCGATGCCCGGGACGGCGCCAAGGGCGTCGATTGCGTACGAGATGTCCTCGGAGCGGCGGTACGGGTCCTCGAGGTCGCGCGGCTCGCCGCCGCTGCGGCCCTGGTGCGCGGGGTCGAACACGAGCGCCGCGATTCCCCGGGCCGCGAGACGGGCGGCGTAGTTCGCGCCGATCTGCTCCTTCACGCTGCTGCCCGGTGTCGACAGCACGACGGCGCGCCGCGGCGCGGCGTCGTCGTCGGGGAGGTGGAGGTCGGCGGCGAGCTCGATCGGTCCGCGCGGGATGGTGATGTGCTGGAGCATCTGACGGGTCCCTTCGCGTAGGGTTCGTGCGATAGCCGGTCAGTTCGATGCGATCGATAGTACGATGTTGAACCAATACGAAACTGTATCATCTGGAGGAAGGGGGGCGCGTGTCCATTGACGCCGCACAGCTGTGGACGCTGAACCATCGCCTGCTGACCGTCGTACTGGACTCCTGCAGCACCGAGCTGGCCGAGCTCGGGCTGGAGTCGAAGGAGTTCTTCGTGCTCGCCGAGGTGGCGGCGTCGCCGTACCCGGCAGAGCTGGCGGCGAAGCTGGCAATTCCGAAGGCGAGCGTGACGGTCTACGTGCGCAACCTCGTCGCCAAGGGGTTCGTGCGGCGCGAGATCGACGATGCGGACCTGCGGCGGCATCGGCTCGCGCTGACCGACGAGGGTGAAGCGGCGCGGGACCGCGCGCTCGCATCGCTCGCGACCGAGTTCGACCGCAGGCTGGCGACGATCGCGCCTCGCGATCGCGCCGAGCTGCACCGGATTCTCCTGGCCTTGCTAGAGCCCGCGCAATAGCTCGACCCCTGCCACACTCGAATGGTTCCATTCCACTCTAGTTCGAAACTGTACTAGAATGAGATTGTAGGACAGAGGCTGGGCGTCAGGAGGAATCTCGCGGAAAGCCACCTGCCGCGAACTCGGCCCTGGACCGCTGCCGAGCTGGACCAGCTCGACCGTGTGCCACTGATCCGCGTCGCGGGAGCACGCACCGACGGGACACTACGACCCCTCGTACTGGTCGGACACGTCCGCCTCGGCCAGGACGAGCCCATCCGCTCGCTCGACGGGACGCACCGCGACTGGTACCAAGGTGCGGTCCGTTCAGGGCAGGGCGAGATCGACGTCGACGGGCGACGGTTCGCAGTGGCCTTCATCCCCGACCGCGGGCGTGAAGCGGAGGTCGACCAGGCCCTGCGTTCGCGTTACGGCAACGACTCCGGTGTCCGCCAGATGACCCGCTCACCAGCACGCGAAGCGACACTCCGAGTGGTCCCGCTCGCATGAGCCGGCCGCTCCACGCGATCCTCGTCGGCGGATCACTCGCCGGTCTGGCCGCCTCGCTAGCACTCGCCGACCGCGGGCTCGGCGTGACCGTCCTCGAACGGGCCGGGTACGCGCCAAGGAGCGGCGGCGCCGTCGGCGTCAACCCGACTCATCTCCAGCGCGTCACGGGAGTCGGAGCCGAGACGAACGGGATGGTTTCGCCGCCGAGTCCTGGCAGGGGCTGCACACCCGCCTCTCGGCGGCCGCCACACAGCACCCGAGCATCACGATTCACCGTGGAACCCCGGTGAGCGAGGTCGGCGAGGATCGCCACGACGCCTGGGCACAGGCCTGTCCCGGTGCCAAAACTCTCTCGTAGCGCTGGCCTGCGGTTTCGTGCTCCTCCATGAGGTGGTCTAGAACAGCCTGACCGGCACGATCCGCTGCTGGATGGTGGCGTTCGACAAGCCGGAGCCCGAATCGAGCGCGACGACGTTCGCGCCCCGACGGCTGGGGCGCTCGGTCAACGCCCGCACGAACACGCCGATGTGCGCCCGGCCGGCCGTCACCGGGTCTACGCCCTCGCGCTCACACACCTCCAGGTACTCGGCCAGCCCGCGCGCGTAGGTATCGATCGTCCGCGGCGCTCTTCCCAGATCCACCCAGATCCGCAGCCACTCTGCCGCCCGGGCATGCCAGCCCAGCATCGGCCACTTCTCCTCCAGCACCACCGTGCCGCTCAAGCCATCTCCCCAGTTCCGTGGTCAGAACCGCGGAGACATGGTCATCTCCATGGCCAGATTCCACGTAACTTTTAGATGATCAAACAGATCATGTACGGGCGAGCCGACCCCGACCTGCTCCGCGTCCGTGTGCTGCACGGCTACTGATCACGGAAAGTGGGCCAGACCCACTTTTACATGGCCGCGGACACCCGGCTACCCCCGTTCTCATTGGAAGCGGGGATAGCCGTTCTCGCACGAAGACCGCACCTCGGTAGCCAATGGCCGATGACGAATGCTTTCCGGTCTCGTCGCGGATCTACCCGAGGAAGGAGCGCAGGGCTGAATTGACCTCATCTGCGTGCGTCCAGAGCAACCCATGTGGGGCGCCCTCAATCTCCACATACTGCGCCTCGGGCAAGTCCCGTCGAAAGCGGCGAGCGGTAGCGTCGACGGGTAGGATCTTGTCGGCCGTACCGTGCAAGATCAGAGCTGGCTTGCCGCTGTCGCGGACCGCTTCGATGTCGGTGCGGAAGTCTTCGATCCAAGCGGAAACGACCGCGTAGGCCGCCACGGGGGCACTCGACGTCGCCACGTTCCAGCTCGCGGTGACGGCCTCCTGGCTGATCCGACCACCAAGGTTCTCCTCAAGATTGTAGAAGTCCGAGAAGAATTGCGTGTACCAGGCGTACCGATCACCTTTCGCCGCTGCCTCGATTCCATCGAAGACCTCCTGCGGCACACCCTCGGGGTTGTCGTCCCGGGCGACCAGGAAAGGCTCCAGCGAGGCCAGGAACGCGAGCTTGGCGACCCTTTCATGTCCGAATTTTGAGACGTAACGGGCGACCTCGCCCGTACCCATCGAGAAGCCCACCAGGACGACGTCGCGAAGGTCGAGCGTCTCCAGCACGGTGTTCAGGTCTGCGGCGAAGGTGTCGTAGTCATACCCGGAGTTCACCTTTGACGACTTGCCGAAGCCCCGACGGTCGTAGGTGATGACGCGGTATCCGGCGGCTAGAAGATTTCGCGTCTGGCGCTCCCAGCTGTGACCGTTCAGTGGATATCCGTGGATGAGGACGACGGGCTGACCCGCGCCCTGATCCTCGTAGTAGAGCTCAACCGGCGTGCTGTTTTCATTCCCTACGGTGATGTACCCCATTTATTCTTCCCTTCTTGAGTCGCTGTGGGCGTCGAGGCCCGGAGGATCAGATCCCCTGTGTTCCATGGCGCATATCCGCTTTCGATCCTTCGCCGGCCGACACCGTGACGTACGTTAAGCGGCCGGATCTCCAGACGCACTATCTTCAGATCGCGCTCCAGCAGCATCAGTTCATGCGCATCTCGCCAGCACACTCATCTGGCTCGACCGTGATCGGCAAGACAATCCCTAGCGCCGATCGGCAGAATGGAGCGGCGCGCTAGTACGCTCCTGCCTGCCTGGTGTCAGACCATCGGATTGCCGCTGACTGTCCCGTCGGGAGAGGTGAGGTCCTGGATGACGTCCCAGTGTTCGACGATACGGCCGTTGTCCAGCCGGAAGATGTCGACGATGACGACGGGGTTCGGCGCCCAGCCGTGGACGATGCTGTGGGTGAATACGAGGTCACCCTGCGCGGCGACCCGCTTCGGCTCCCACGAGAAGCCCTCCAGGCCCGGCACCACAGCACGGAGCGTGTCCAGACCGTTGGGCATTTGGGGACTGTGCTGGACGTAGGGCTCAGCCCAGTACCGGTCGAGCGCGGTAATATCCTTCTCCTTGAAGAGTTCTCGCATGGCGGTAAGGACGATTTCGGTGTTGCGCTGAGCCTGGTCAGCCGCGGTATTGCCAGTCATGGTCATGCCTCCTCGATGGCCCCGACAAAGTTGTAGAGAGTGCCGTCGACAGTCACGTTGGAATACAGCGTCCCGTTGGCGAAGTCCTCGACGTGGGTGACGGTGGCGCCGCCGGCCTCGGTCCACGAGTTCAGGTAGACGCCGTCGCGGATCTTTTTCAGGTCGAGCTGTACGGTCTCCGCGTGACCGTCGGGCGCGAGCCCACCGCCCTCCTCGACTACGAAGCTGCCCTGCGTCTGCGAGCCGAAGGTGAACCGCACCTTCAGTGCGCCCAGGTTGAACTTGTAGCTTTACCTACTAGCCGCTCGATCATGACGCTCTCCCACCTTGTTTCCGGACCTCCGACTCTTTAGTTGAACTCTCAAATGGTTGCGTTCATCCCCAGATGTCCCGAAGCATTCGGCGAGTCCGCGGGCCGGCTCATGAAGACCCGGCGCCCGGAGATAGGCAGGCACACCGCGCGCCGTAAAAATGCTTTGCTGTATTTGCCACACAGTCAGGACAGAACCGGCTGCGTGTTTTTAGGCGCCTGGCTTACCCAGGTGCCAAAGCGTGGGGGCGACGATCAACCTCAGTCGCGAGTGAGTCGTGCCGTCATCCGGCCGCCACCTCGCACAGGCCATGGACGTCCGCCTCCTGAACAGCCACGGAACTCGAAGTGCGTGCTGTCGTTGTTCGCGGGGCGTCGCGCCCTTACCCAGGGAGCAGTACGAGCTTGCCGCCCAGGTGCCCCGACTGGCTGACCTCCAGCGCGGCCGCCACCTCGCCGAGGGGGTACGTCCGCTGGATCGGCACCCGCAGCCGCCCCGATTTGATGAGGGCGAGGATGTCCCCGAGCGCTTGGGGCCCGCTCGCTCCCGGCTCTGTCATGTGGATCTGGATACCGCTCCCGGCCGCGTCGAAGGCCACGAGGGAGAGGACACGTTCCGGGCCGCCGGCGAGTTCGATCGAGTCCGGGATCTCACCGCGACCGGATGCATCGAGGACCGCGTCGACTCCCTGCGGAGAGATGCCCCGCACGTGCTCGACCAGCCCCTTGCCGTAGGTGACCGGTTTCACTCCGAAGGAGCGGAGCTGCTCGTGGTTGCCCTCGCTCGCGGTGCCGATGACGTGCACCCCCCGGTCGACGGCAAGCTGCACGGCGAACGTGCCCACACCACCGGCGGCGGCATGGACCAGCAGCGTCTCACCCCTGGTGACCTTGAGCTTGTTCAGCGCTTCCCAGGCGGTGACACCCGCGCCGGCCAGGGTTCCGGCCACCTCCCACGGGACAGAGGCCGGCTTGGCGACGAGCGCGGCCGGGTCGGCGAGCGCGAACTGGGCGTAGGACGGGGTGATGGAGGCTCCCAACACCTCGTCGCCCACGCTGAAGGCGGTCACGCCCTCGCCTACCTGGTCGACCACACCGGCCACGTCGGATCCGAGCCCACCCGGGAGGTCGAGGGGCATCACCTGGCTCATGTAGCCACGCAGGATCTTCCAGTCGATCGGGTTGACACCCGCGGCCCGCACCGCGAGCCGCACCTGTCCAGGCCCCGCGGTGGGCGGCGGAACATCGACGACACGCAGCACGTC
The DNA here is from genome assembly GCF_040605375.1 of Nonomuraea sp. NPDC005650. NCBI lineage: Bacteria > Bacillati > Actinomycetota > Actinomycetes > Streptosporangiales > Streptosporangiaceae > Nonomuraea > Nonomuraea sp. NPDC005650. The sequence continues at coordinate 107,620 of NZ_JBEXCR010000044.1, read as the reverse complement.
AGGGGTGCCGTACTCGGAGAACTGCACTGCGAGGGACATCTGCTCGACTCCTGGTTCTTCTGGGGCACTTACGTGTGAGGGGGCGGATCAGCCCGACGCTGTCTGACCGCATGGCCCCACGTGGTCGCAGTACGGCTGAAGACGGCTCTGCCCGCAACCACACAGAACGACCCTGGTCTCCGCACGCGGGCCTGCCGCCGTGTCCATGCTCAACTCGCCGCGCGCGATCAACTGTCCGACGGAGTTGCGCGTGATCCGCGTGGGCCGGTCCGGAATCTCCGCCCCTCCGTCCACGAGTTCGTACTGCAGCGCACCCGAGGGACAGCGCCGCACCACTTCGGCCAGGCGCTCGGCCTCGGCGCCGTCCGGCCGGATCCACGGGCGCTCACCCGGGTCGAAGACCTCGGGCAAACCGTGGACGCATTCGGCGGCGTGCAGGCAGCGCCTGGCCTCGAATGTCACGGTGATCGACTGGCCCTCGTACGCCTTCTTCTCGGTTCCGCTGCTCATACCGGCCTCCGTCGCTGCCATGCCCGGTGTTCAGTCGCTGACTCTGCTGCGGGACTGATACAGCAGGTCCTGGTACTCGGGGTGCCGGGCGATCCACCCCGCGATGAACGGACAGGTCGCCAGCACCCGCAGGTTCGCGGCGCGCGCCTCGTCGAGGGCGGTGCGAGCCAGCGCTGCCCCAATCCCCCTGCCCTCGTACTCCGGCGAGACCTCGGTATGAACGAACGCGACGAGTTCTGTCGTACGGATGTACTCCGCGACGCCCGCGACCTTGGACTCTCCCTCGACCCGGGCCTCGTACCGCTTGGCCTCGGGAACGTCACTCACTTCCACTGACACGTGTCCTCCATACGCCTTCCGCGTGGGCCTTGTTCCACCAATCAAGTTGATGCATCAACTTGTAAATTGGCAAGCGGGCCTCAGGCGGTGCACCGACATCTCGATGCCTGCAGCGAGCCGAGTACGGGCTGGCCGGTTGACGGCCCCAGCCCATTTTGTTGATGTGTCACCTACATTAGATGTCGGTCGTTGAATCGTCAACTGGTTGCCAAGTCGTCGACCTGTCGACGCTTGCCGGGCGCATGGACACCTGGCCCAAGCCGCCCCCGCTGGAGCCGTCCACGTAGGAGCGCCGGACGCTACGGGAAGCGGGCCGGCACCGGATGGCGGCTCAGGCGTTGATGTTGCGGTACCGACCGTGGCGACGCGTAACGGAAAGTGCGATAAGGAGGCTAAAAGGACACTTTCCCCAACTTGCCGCAAGCCGTGAGGCGTCAAGGGTGCCGGTGCTGGCGGCGGTTCCGGACGTTCTGGGCATTGATTCAGAATCGGCCGCGCCGGGGGGATGGATGAGCTGTCAACGATCTCGCTACGCTCCCTCCATGGACGCAACGCCTCGCTGGCTGACCTCGGAGCAGGCGGCCGCCTGGGACAGTTTCATCCGCATGCAGGAGAAGCTCATCGGACGGCTTTCCCGCCGAGTCCAGGCTGACTCCGGAATGTCCGCCTCCGACTACATCGTGTTGGCCAAACTCACCGAAACCAGCGGCGGGCGGATACGCTTCATGGACCTGGTGAAGCTGGTGGAGTGGGAGAAGAGCCGTATGTCCCACCAGGTCGGGCGGATGACGAAACGCGGACTGGTGACCAAGGAAGAATGTCCCGACGACGGACGAGGAGCGTTCATCGTCGCCACCACGGCCGGCTACAAGGCGATCGAAGACGCCGCGCCCGTACACGTCGAACACGTCCGCCGACTGTTCATCAACGCCCTCACCCACGAAGAACTCGACACGCTCGCCCGGATCTCGAACCGCGTCCTCGCACATATGGAGAAGCAGCCCGACTGACGGATCAGACAGCAGGCTGCTTCCGACGAGGTGGAATGGAACCTCAGCGCCGTGAAAGCCACGCTCGACGGCGAGGCCGACCCTGTCGACTCCACCATCGTCCGTACCCACCGGCACGCCGCCATCCGCACGGCCACCCGGCCGGACGAGGGGAAACGGGTTGACCATCGGACCCGAGCCCGCGTCGCGGTGGAAGTCGTAGAAGCCACGCAGCACGTTCTCACTGTGGCCGCGGGTGGTCGCCGCGTACTTTCGGCCCGGCTTTGCCTGCCCGCCGCCGGATTCGGTGGGGCCGCCGCCACGCCACCGGAGCGCGCGGACTCAGACCGACCGGCAAATGGATCGCTTCAGGCGTCGGGGTGGTGGGGCGGTGGTCCCAGCGATAGCGGGTCGTCGAGCGTCGGATGAGCATGCGGAGCGTGACGAAAGCGGCGGCGAGATAGAGGGAGAAGTCCACGGCGCTGCTGCTCTTCTCCCTGTGGGTGAGCACGTCCGGGCCCTGTTCGAGGCCGGGCGGCACAGAACGAGCTCATGCCTCCAGGCTGAGGGCGGAGTTCATGGTTGAGCGGGCCCGGCGCAAGAGCGCGGGCAGTTCGCCCGGCGTGCAGTCGGGCAGCCATTCGTCCAGAGCGCAGCGCCAGGTGGCCACGAAGAACTCGATGAGGAGCCGCAGTTCGAGACGGTTCTGTCCGTCAAGTCGGCACGCGATCTCGGCTTGGACTTCGGCGCAGTGCCGCAGCGTGTGCCCGTCGAGGGCGGGTGAGTCGGCGATCAGCCGGAGCGTGAGCGGGAAGCGCCGGTACCAGTCCTCGTCCATGCGCTCCAGGGTGGTCAGCATGGCGGCGAGGAGAACATCGGCCAGCGGCCCGGATTTCTCGATGCCGTCCAGGACTTTCAGGTAGATGTCCCAGAGCTGCTTGACGGCGGCGAGCGCCACGTCCTCCTTGGAGTGGAAGTTGCGGAAGAAGGTCCGCCGGGACACCTCCACCTGCTCCAGCAGCGCGTCCAGCGGGGTGTTGTCGAATCCGCGTTCGCCGAAGAGCGTGATGGCGGTGTCGATCAGTGCCTGGCGAGTACGCAGCTTTTTGCGTTCGCGCAGGGTGGCGGGCTGTTCAACGGTCGTCATCACCATCACTGTACCAACTACGCCGATATTAAGCATATGCTCTACTGGAGCAAACGCTACAGTGTGGCACTTTATTGAAAGGGAATCTTCCTGTGCGTGCACTCGTCGTGGATCACACCTCACCTGGCCACTTGTCACTGACGGACGTCCCTGCCCCGCGACCCACCGCCCACGAGGCGCTCGTGCGGGTCGAGGCGGTCTCGCTGAACTTCGGTGAGGTCCATGAAGCCACCCGTCCGGAGATGCCGGACGGCACCGTGCTCGGATGGGACGCGGCCGGCGTGGTCGTCCAGGCGGCCGCCGACGGTTCGGGCCCGGCCGAGGGAGAGAGGGTCGTCACCCTTGGAGGGGAGGCCGGCTGGGCCGAGTTGCGGGCAGTACCCGCCGCCCTGCTCGGCACCGCGCCAAAGGACGCCGATCCCGGCGCGTTGAGCACCGTTCCCGTTGCCGGGCTGAGCGCCCTGCACGTGCTACGTCAGACGGGATCGCTACTCGGTCGCCGCGTGATGGTCACCGGTGCTTCCGGCGGCGTCGGCCGCTACGCCGTCCAGTTGGCTGCCCGCGCCGGCGCGCACGTCGTTGCCATCAGCCGGAGCACCGCTCAGGCGGACGGGCTGCGAGCCTTGGGCGCCCACGAGGTCCACCCCGAGCCGGCCGCCATGCAGCAGCCCGTGTCGGCCGTTCTTGACAACGTCGGCGGACAGCAACTCGTCGACGCCTTCGCCTCCCTGTCGGCCGGCGGCAGCCTCATCAGCGTAGGCCGCTCCTCCGAGGCCGACGCGGTGCTGTCACCGGATGCTCTGCTGGGCACCGGAGGACGGCACGACCGGTCGATCCGCACCTTCTTCCTCTTCGGCGACCCCACCACCGACTTCTCCGCGGATCTGACCTGGCTGGCCGGAGAGATCGCCGCAGGCAGCCTCGATCCGGGCATCAGTTGGCGCGGCCCCTGGACTCGCCACTCCGAGGCGGTCAAGCTTCTGCTCGACCGTCGCCTCCACGGCAAAGCCGTCCTCGATCTCAAGTAACCGGCTGGTGTGACGCCGTCACAACCTCCGTCCGTGACGTACGGCGCCGATGGAGGTTGAAGACGGGCTGCGACCGACGGGCGAATAGTGGTGCCGGGTGCGAGACGGGCACGGGCTTGAATGATCATGGAGTTCTCTACGCTCAGTGATCACTGGAAGGCCCGTGCCTGCTGCGCCATCTTGCCTGCTCGCCCCCTGTGAGACCAGATCGCGGCCCTGCTACCCGCGCGCGATGACTATGCGCCGACCCACCCGCTGGGCTGCCACCGTCGCCGGGGTCCCGGAGCGAATCGTCTTCGAGCACATCGTGCAGGCCCTGGTCCACGGCACTGGATACGAGCGGATCGCCAGTCCGGGCTGCTCGGACCGAACCGTTCGACGCCGCGTCAAGCTCTGGTCGCAGATGGGCATATCGGAGCAAGTCCACGCCCTGGCGCTGCAAGCGTACGATCGGATGATCGGCCTCCAACTGGCCGAGATCTCTGTGGACGGACGCATCACAAAAGCTCCCTCGGGCGGCGAGAAAGCCGGACGCTCCCCGGTCGACCGAGGCAAGCAGGGACTGAAGCGATCTGTGGCCTCCGACGCGACCGGGGTCCCTTTGAGAATTGTCGCCGCAGGCGCCAACCAGCACGACTCACCACTGCTCGGCCCTACCCTCGAAGCAACGAAAGCCCAGGTAGGACCACTCCCCGAGCAGGTGAACGTCAATCTCGACTACGACAGTGCCAAGACCCGCGCATTGCTCGACGAGTTCGACTTCACCGGCGAGATAGCCCGTAAGGGTGTGCCCGCACCGATCCAGGCCGGCAAGCGGTGGGTGGTTGAGCGGTGCCACTCATGGATGAACGGCTACGGCAAGCTGCGGCGCTGCACCGAGAAGGGGAGCAGCGCCGTGGACTTCTACCTATACCTCGCCGCCGCTTTCGTCACGCTCCGCATGCTCATCCGACGCTCGACGACCCGCTATCGCTGGGACCACCGCCCCACCATCCGGCGTCTGAAGTGATCCATTTGCCGGTCGGTCTTATCGGTGATCTGGGTCCACCGCGATAAGTCACGGGCCTCGGTCCGGGTGGCCTCATTCCACGGCATGCCGATCGCCCACACAAACCGGAACCAGCGCAGCAGGTCGTGGGCGTACGAACGCTGCATCGTCGCCGGCCGACCGATCGCCTGCAGATCGCTCAGATACACCGCGACCGGCCCAATTACCTCCCCGGCCGGATCAACCAGCCGGTAGGGCTCCCACACATCGTCGGTCTGACGAACGTACCCACCCGCGGCACGAGCAACGCTGCGAGATTCCGTTCGGAATCGTCCCCTTCGATCATGAGCCGGGACCAAGACGTCCCCCGCAGCGCCTGTCTTCTGAACTGGACAAACACCCTCATTAGTTCAGTCAACAGGTAAGCAAGGCGGACACGCACCGCAATCAGCCCAGATCCGCCAGATTCGAGCTGATGTCACCGCAGGAGGCTTCAACCACCGGTTTCTCTCGTTCCGCAAGCGAAATCATGACGTGGTGTCACTGGTGGACTCGGCGAGGTGGAAGCACACTGAGGCGTGCCTCTGGCGCCTGATCACGGAGAGCATCCCTATGGCGGCGTGGTCTTCGCCCATATCCAAGAGGGCCGTCGTGTCGTCCGTTTGCACGGGGCCTCTCCTCCGTGGCTCGGGCCGCCGCCTCTGCTCCAACAGCCGAAGCCCGGGATGGAGGACTGTATGTGGTGGCTGTGGACACGAGCCTGGAAGGGACACGCGTTGACCTCCGAGCAGACCGAGCAGACGCAGGGCCAGCTACGCAAACTCAACGTTGGCATCGTGTCCGGCTCGATCTCCGCCGTTGGATCGCTGCTGGTGGCGACCGACACCGACTCCTGGTGGGACGCGCTCCTCATGGGCGTGGGCGTGTCCGCGGCTCTGGTGGTCGTCAATCGGTGGACCGTGGGCCGTTCCTCGTGCGTCGCGCTTCCTGGCCTGATCGTCACCGCGACCGTATGGCTCGTCGGAGTGCTGGCGGCGGACGCCTCGGCGCCATCGTACGGCTTCGCCATCGTGGCCACCATCACCATTCTGGAGCTGCCGCGCCACCGGTGGGCGGCGATCGCGGCACTCGCCGCCTTCGCTGTCGCCGTGGTGGCGACGAAACTGGTGGTGGCGCGCGAGGACGTGGTCGACGTTCTGGTCCAGTACGTCCTCCTCTCCTCATGCGTCGCCCTGGGAGGAGTCGTCCTCACGGTCCTCCTCGCCCAGATCCACGACCTCATCGGAGAGTTGGAGAAGGCACGGGAACGCGAAGCGGAGGTGGCCGTCATGCGGGAGCGCGTACGTTTCGCCGGCGACCTGCACGACATTCAGGGCCATACGCTCCATGCGGTGAAGTTGAAGGTCTCGCTGGCCCAGAAGCTGCTGCACAGTGACATCGGGCGGGTGGAGCAGGAGCTGGACGAGGTGCGCGCCCTGGTCGGCGACACCATCACGCAGACCAGGGAGCTCGCCCACGCGCAGCGGCGGCTCAACCTGTCCGCGGAGCTGGAGAACGCCAAAAACCTCTTCGAGGCCGCGGGCATCCACGTGCGCGTCGACCGCGGGGCCGAGGTGGACGTCCGTGTCGGTGAGCTGCTGGGCCAGGTCCTCCGGGAGACGACGACCAACATCCTGCGCCATGCCGAGGCCGAGCAGGTGTGGATCACCCTTTCGGAGACGGGCATCTCCATCGCCAACGACGGCACACGCGAGGCGGGGCCTCCCAGGCTCAGCGGACTCGCCGCCCTCCGGGACCGCTTGGCAGCCCAGGAAGGCGAGCTGACGGTGGAGCGAAAGGACGGGCTGTTCCGCACGACCGCGACATTCCCCCGCCGACGTTGCGACGCTGCTTTGGCGACGCGTTAGGGCGACCGATGACCACCCCGATGTTTGCCGACGACGAGGCTCTTCTGCGGTCGGCGCCGGCGTCGCCGCTTCCCCTCGAAGGGGATGTCACCATGCTCGCGGAGGCCGAGGAGGGAGAAGAGGCGGTCCAGGCGACCCTGCGGCACCGGCCCGACATACTCGTCATCGACCTGGAGATGCCTGGCATGGACGGGCTCGGAGCCGTCGCGGCGACCCGTCGTAGGCGGCCGGAGCGGGCGATCCTCATGCTGACCCGCCAATGCCAGGCCGGTGTGCTCCGCAAGGCCCTGAACTTGGCGTTCAGGGCTTCGTCAGTAAGTCCGCCGAACCGGCACACGTCACCGCGGTCTTCGGCGTCATCGGCGACCGGTCGTCTGCGACACCGACCACCGCATCTGGTTCGGCCTTCTCCGATCTGCGAGAGCGGCACACGCAGCTCGGCAAGACGTCGGATCCGCAGGAGGCGGCCAAGGGTGTGGTCGGGTGCGCGCGACGTTGCTCAGCGCTGCCGGCGCTCGGCGTCCGGAGATGGGGGCGCCGGTTGTCCGTGGCCGCGCAAAAACGCACTCGGCCGTTGACACCGGTCCGATGGTGCGGCCAGATCGCTCCGGGGTTCACCAGTGACGCCGCGTCATGGACTTCACCTGCGAAATGTCATGGCGAGGTGGTGACGTGGCCGCACTGCCGGAAGAGCGCCGCAACGGCTGTAATCGACCCACATGAAGCACTTACACCCGGCCGCCGGCGAGCTGCTCGACACGCTGGATCGGCAGGCAACCGCAGAGATCGAGCGGCTCACCAGCCGGCAGGCGACGATCGCCGACTTCCCGACATCGAAGTCGGCCTCGACGTGCCCTCGATGCTCGCGGCCTACGGCGAGCACCTGCTCAACGACAAGCAGCGCCGCGCGAACCGGCTGTTCCAGGCGCTCATGACCAACCCGGACGAGCGCTGATCACGCCTCCCGACGGCCCGTCCACGCCCATGCCCATCTCGTTCGTAGAAAGTGATCAAGTGCGAAAAGCCCTGACAGCCCTGACCGTCGCCGCCGTGGCGACGACCCTCCTGCCGGCAGTGCCCGCCGCGGCAACGGCCACGCCGAGCGCGGTGCGGTGGGGGCCGTGCCCGGAGAACGTCGCCGCGTCCGGTCTGGAGTGCTCGACGCTCAAGGTTCCGCTGGACTACCGCAAGCCGGACGGGCGGACGATCGACATCGCGATCTCCCGCCTGGCGAGCAAGGACCCGACGCGGCGGCGCGGCGTGCTGCTACTCAACCCGGGCGGCCCGGGCGCGGCGGGCCTGCGGTTCCCGGTCGATCTCGTGGCCGCCGGTATGCCGCGGAGCGTGCTGGACACCTACGACGTGATCGGGTTCGACCCGCGCGGCGTCGGCCACAGCACGCCGGTGACCTGCACTCTGACACCGGAGCAGCAACTGCGGGGCAACGTCCCGCCGTACGCGCCCACCGCGGCCTACGTCGCGAAGCAGGCAGAGGAGGCCAAGGCCATCGCCAGGCAGTGCGCCACGTCGAAGACGGGGTTCATGCTGCCGTACGTCACCACCGCCAACACCGCCCGCGACATGGACCGCATCCGGCAGGCACTGGGCGAGCCGAAGCTCTCCTACCTTGGTTACTCCTACGGCAGTCACCTCGGCGCGGTGTACACCACACTGTTCCCGCAGCGCGGCGACCGGATCGTGATCGACAGCAACCTGCCCCCTGGCGGCATCAACTACGAGGACAGGAGTCTGTTCGCCCGAGGCGTCGAGGACCGGCTCCCCGACTTCGCCGAGTACGCCGCTGCCCACCCCGGGTACGGGCTGGGCAGCACACCGGAGCAGGTGACCGAGAAGTACTTCGAGCTCGCCGAACGGTTGGACAGGACACCGGTCCAGGGAGCCGACGGTGCGCTGTTCCGGATGATCACGTTCTCCATGCTCTTCCGCGACGCGAGTTTCCCTGCTCTGGCCGGGCTCTGGCAGTCGATCGGCGCCGGCCAGGCGCCGCCGGCGGGGGCAGCGGATGATCCCGTACTGAACTCGGACAACTCGATGTCCAGTCACCAGTACGTGGTCTGCGGCGACTCGCGCTGGCCCAGGTCGATCCATACGTACCAGCGCGCCGTCGAGGCCGACCGTAAGCGGTACCCGATGTTCGGCGCGGCGACGGCCAACATTCGGCCGTGCGCGTTCTGGCCGTCCGACCCCATCGAGGCGCCGGTGCGCGTCAATGACCGGGGCCCCTCGAACGTCCTCATGGTGCAATTCCTCCGCGACGCGGGGACACCGCTGGCCGGCGCCAAGAAGATGCAGCGGGCGCTCGGCGACCGGGCCCGGATGGTGACCGTCGAGCAAGGCGGCCATGGTGTTTACCTGCTCGGCAAGAACACGTGCGCGGACACCGCGGTGACGACGTTCCTGACCACGGGGAAACGCCCGGTGCGCGAGCTGACCTGCGCGGCAGAGCCCGCCTGATCCGAGTCGCCGCGTTCGGCCTGCTCGACGAACCGGCTCGCAGGCCCAACGAGTACAAGAAGTACAGGGTGTCGCATCTACTGCGCCTGCTCCAGATCCGGCGTGTGCGGGACCTCGGGATACTGGTGACCCTGTGGGGGGCGCCGAAACGGCGAATACCGTTGCTGAACTGGTCGCAGGGCGATCAGGCTGCTCTCCGGTACTCGCTGATCAGTCCGGTAAGGGTCCTTCGACGGTGGATCCGGGAGGCCATGAGGAGGCGGTGTCATCCGTCGTCGTCGGGGAGGCGGTCGAGGACCCGTTCGAGCGCGGGTCCGATGACATCGAGCTCGGCGTCGGTGAGCGCGCCGATAAAGTGCCGCCGGACGGCGGCGACGTGTGCGGGAGCGGCGGCGACGATGGCCGTCCGGCCTGCGTCGGTGAGCCGGACCATCGACCCGCGCGCGTCCTCGCTGCACTCCTCACGGGCAACCAGGCCGCGCTTCTCCATCCGGGTGACCTGGTGGGAGATCCGGCTGCGCTCCCAGCCGACCATCCGGCCGAGGTCACGCGCCCGCAACACCCCGCCCGGCGCCTCCGACAGCGGCACCAACAGGGTGTACTCCGCCCCGGACAGCCCCGCGTCCTGGACCAACTGACGCTCCAGCACCGCGGTCAGCCGCTGCAGCACGCCGATCACCCCGCGCCACACGCGCGCCTCCCGCTCGTCGAGCCAGCGCGCCTCACCCATTGGTGGTCAGGGGCGCCGGTACCGCTGCGCGGCCCGGTTTCCCCATCCCCCTTTCACTCCCTACGTGCGGTTTTCCCGCATACGGCTTACCGATGATCTTCTGGACGTACAGCGGGGAGATCACCCCGCCCTGCGGGGTCCCAGCGACCGTCCGCTCCAGCACCCCGTCCAACATCACACCCGCCGGCCGCCACTGGCGGATCAGCTTGAGCGCCCGCCGATCCGACACCCGCTTGCCCACATCGGCCGACAACCGGTCATGGTCGCTCTCGCCGAAGAAGTTACGGATGTCGAACTCTCCGACATTGGTGACACCCTCGATAAACCCGACCCGCAGTCGTTCCATCGCCTGGGACGCCGACCGCCTGGCCGGCACCGGACGATACCTGCCTGCGCGAAGGTCATCGCGCAACTCACGCAACATGCGGTCCACGCCGTAGACCTCCACCGCGGCCAGGGTGACCCGATCCACCCCGGCCGCGCCGCGATTCGCGCGCACCCGCTCCCACGCCTCCACCAGGACGTCACCCCGGTAGATCCGGTCATACATGGCGCGGAGACGCCGGCCCGAAGACTTCTTGGTCGCAGTCCATAGCTTGCGCTGGAGTTCTCGCACCTTGCCCACGTTCGGCCGCAGGACCAGCTCCGACCGCCGCCCAGCATCGTCGGGCCCAGGTTGCCCGCCGAGGTTGTCGGACCGGGCGGCCCCGGTCATGCCCTGACGCTTACCCCCACCACCAGCATGATCAAAGTCGGGGTCCTTCCCTCCCACCGGGGACCTCCAGGCGATCCGCGGTACTACGACCCCGTCGGTCACCCGCTGCGCTCCGGCCGAGTTCATCATGGGCTTATACGACCGGTCTTCGCTGACGAGGCTACACAGACGGGCCTCTCCTGTCCCGTGACGAAACCATGCACACGTGCCGCTCCCCGTACCCCGGAAGGACCCGACAGGCGCATCTCCGGGACACCCACCCGCCGGACCTGGCCTTCGCCGTGACATGAGCGGCTCGGCTCCTCTGTCGCAACTCTGACGAGGCTGCAGGACTCGCGCCTGATGACACTACGGCCCGCGTGCTTGCTCCCTCCGAAGAAGCTCTCGACACCCCGCTCAGCCCGCCACCTCTCGACGACGAACCGGGGCCTGCTACCGGGCTCTCCGGCGACTACCCGGACGGGACTCCCGCCCGCCGGCTTCGTCCAGCTTCCAGGACGCAACATGCGCAGAGTCTACCAGCGATGTTGACACGTCACCAGAAATCCCATAGATGTAGACACATCAACAAAACGGGTTGATCGTCATGCTGCGGCCAGGGTCGACAACCCGCTCGTCCGGCCCCGCATCACCCGGCCCCACCGTCGCGATGAACGTCGTGCTGATCGTGCCGGCCGGCGCCGTGGCCTGGGGCCGCTTCGGCCCGTACCCGTTCACCTGATCGACACGATGGAAGGAGATATGCCATGAGCACCAAGAAGGCCGGGCTCGATGCGTTGTTGACTCCGGAGGAGAGCGTCCTCCTGCTGATCGACCACCAGCCGTTCCAGTTCGCCAACCTCAACAGCCACGAACCGACGATGGTCGTCAACAACGTCGTCGGGCTCGCGAAGACCGCCAAGGCATTCGGCATCCCCACGATCCTGACCACCGTCCTGGAAGAGCGCGGCGGCTACCTGATCCAAGGACTGCAGGACGTCTTCCCCGACCAGAAGCCGATCAACCGGACGTTCATCAACACCTGGGAAGACAGCCGCGTAGTGGACGCCGTCGAGGCGACCGGGCGCAAGAAGCTGATCATCGCCGGTCTCTGGACGGAGATCTGCGTGGCCATGCCGGCGATTCAGGCCCTCGACGACGGCTACGCCGTCTACGTCGTGACGGACGCCTCCGGCGGGGTGTCGGCCGAAGCGCACGACATGGCTGTACGACGCATGGTCCAGGCGGGCGTAGTGCCGATAACCTGGGGCGTCGTGCAGGGTGAGCTGCAGCGTGACTGGGCCCGCGAAGCGACCATCCCGGCGCTCACGGAGATCGGCGCACAGCACGGCGGCGGCACCGGGGTCGCATTCGCCTGGGAGACGCAGCTGCTCAACACTCCCACCCCCACCACCGGCACCCGCGCATAGCAGCGCCGGCGACCGGCACAGCGGGCGGGGCCGGCGCAGAGCGGCGCCGATCCCGCGCCATTTTGTTGACATATCATCTTCTTTGGCGAGACTCGAAGTCTCAAGTGCGACGAACATCCAGGAGCAGCCCGATGAGCGACCTCGTGCTCGGCCTCGACACCTTCGGTGACGTGCCCGAAGACGACTCCGGCGCCCTCGTCTCTCACGCCGAGGCGATCCGCCAGGTCGTCACGGAGGCGACCCTCGCCGACGAACTCGGCGTCGACGCCATCGCGCTCGGCGAGCACCACCGACCCGAGTACGCGATCTCCACACCCGAGACGGTGCTCGCCGGCATCGCCGCCCGCACCTCCCGCATCCGCCTCGGCTCCGGCGTCACCGTGCTCAGCTCCGACGACCCCGTGCGTGTTTTCCAGCGCTTCTCCACCCTCGACGCGATCTCCTCGGGCCGCGCCGAGGTGATCCTCGGGCGCGGCTCGTTCACCGAGTCGTTCCCCCTGTTCGGCTACGACCTCGCCGACTACGAGGTGCTCTTTGAGGAGAAGCTCGAGCTGTTCGTCCAGCTCCTCGACGAGAAACCGGTCACCTGGACCGGCACCGTGCGCGCCCCGCTCGAGCACGTCGACGTGTACCCCAAGACCGACTCCGGCCGCCTGACCACCTGGGTCGGCGTCGGCGGTTCACCGCAGTCGATCATCCGCACCGCCCGCCACGGCCTGCCGCTCATGCTCGCCATCATCGGCGGCCCGCCCGAGCGGTTCACCCCGCTCATCGAGCTCTACCGCCGCGCCACCGAGCAGCTCGCCACCCCCGCATGGCCGATCGGCCTTCACTCACCCGGCTTCATCGCCGACACCGACGAACAGGCCAAACAGCTCCACTACCCCCGCTACAAGGTCATCCGCGACCGCATCGGCGCCCAGCGCGGCTGGCCACCGCTGCGCCGGGAGGAGTACGACGCCGATCTCGAGCACGGCTCGCTGTACGTCGGCTCCCCGGAAACCGTCGCCCGCAAGATCGCCCGCACCGTCCGCACACTCGACGCCGGCCGGTTCGATCTGGTCTACACCAGCGGCTCGCAGCCGATGAGCGCCCGCCTGCGGGCCGTCGAGCTCTACGGCACCAAGGTCATCCCCATGGTCCGCGACATCCTCGCCGAGACGACGTGAACACCACCATCGCGATCCTGGGTGCCGGCAAGGTCGGCATCGTGCTCGCCCGGCTCGCCGTCGCCGCGGGCCACCGCGTGCTCGTGGCCGGCTCCGGCGACCCGGCGAAGATCGCGCTCATCGTCGAGGTCGTCGTGCCCGGCGCGACCGCCACGACCACCACCGAGGCGGCCTGCCAGGCCGACATCGTCGTCCTCGCCCTCCCACTCGGCAAGTACCGCACCATCCCCGCCGACGCGCTACGCGGCAAGCTCGTCGTCGACGCGATGAACTACTGGTGGGAGACCGACGGCATCCGCGACGACCTCACCGACCCGCGCACCTCCTCCAGCGAGATCGTGCAGTCCTTCCTGCGCGAAGCCCGCGTGGTCAAAGCGTTCAACCACATGGGCTACCACGACCTCGAGGACGAAGCTCGCCCAGCCGCGACACCCGGACGCAAGGCGCTCGCCATCGCAGGCGATGACGCCGCTGACATCACCGCCGTCGCCCAGCTCGTCGACGCGCTCGGCTTCGACCCCGTCATCGCAGGCCCGCTCGCCGAAGGCGTCCGCTTCGAGCCCGGCGCCGAGCTGTTCGGTGCGGACGTCGACGCCGAAGAGGTTCGCGCCATGCTCGGGCGTTTCCCCGGCTCCCCACGCGGCCGTACCGTCGCTCGAGCCCGCTCGGCCAGGTCCGACGAAGCCGCCCGAGGAACCATCACATGAGCAACACCGAAACGGTCCCGGTCGAACTCACCTGCCCTGGTGGCGCGCCCGGCACCGGCGGGGTCGAGGTACTGTCCGCACGGGAGGTGCCGCTCGGTGGCCCTCGGGCGATGACGGTCTGGCGCACGCTGCCGCAGCGCAAGCGATCGCTGATCGGCGCATGGTGCTTCGCCGACCACTATGGACCTACCACCGTCGACCGCAGCGGGGGTATGGACGTGCCCCCGCACCCGCACACCGGCCTGCAGACCGCGACCTGGCTCTTCGCCGGGGAGGTCGAGCACCGCGACAGCCTTGGCACGCACGCGATCGTGCGGCCCGGCGAGCTGAACCTGATGACCGGCGGGCACGGCATCTGCCACTCCGAGGTCTCCACCACGGGCGCCACGACCCTGCACGGCGTGCAGCTGTGGATCGCCCTGCCCGACGCGCACCGCCACACGACACGCGCCTTCCACCACCACACGCCGCCCTCGATCGACATCGGCGGCGCCACCGCGCGAGTGTTCCTGGGCAGCCTCGCGGACGAGACCTCCCCCGTGCCGACCTTTACCCCGCTGCTCGGCGCCGAGATCGTCCTCGATCCGCAGGCCAGCATCACGCTCGCCGTCGACCCCACCCACGAACACGGCGTCCTCGTCGACACCGGGACGGTCGTGCTCACCGGCACCGGCCTGGCCCGGGCCGACCTCGGCTACCTCGCGCCCGGCACAGCGACCCTGGTGCTGGAAAACCCCGGCGGGCAGCCGGCCCGGGTGCTGCTGCTCGGAGGCGCCCCGTTCGACGAGGACATCGTGATGTGGTGGAACTTCGTGGCCCGCAGCCACGACGAGGTCGTGGCCTTCCGCGAGGCGTGGGAACGCGAGTCCGACCAGTTCGGCCGCATCGACGGCTACACCGGCACACCACAACGCCTGCCCGCACCCGCACTGCCCAACGCGCGGATCACCCCCCGAAGTCGCACATGACACACCCCACCGTCGAACGAACGTGGCTGGCCGCAGGCCAGTAACCGGAACCACCCGTCGATGTCCGTCCTCGGACCGGAAAGGACCCCATGACCGCATCGATGATCGAGAAGCCCGACTTCACCGGGCTGCGCGCGATGTACATTAACTGCACCCTCAACCGTTCCCCCGACCGCAGCCACACTCAGGGGGTGATCGACCGCAGCGTGGCGATCATGGAGGCGAACGGGGTCAGCGTGGACCAGATCCGCGCCGTCGATCACGACATCGCCACCGGTGTCCGCCCGGACATGACCGAGCACGGGTGGGACACCGACGAATGGCCCACGCTGCTGGATCGGGTCCTGGCTGCCGACATCCTGGTCATCGCCGGACCGATCTGGCTCGGCGACAACAGCTCAGTAACCCGCCGGGTGATCGAGCGGCTCTACGGCTACTCCGGCGTGCTCAACGAGCACGGCCAGTACGCCTACTACGGGCGCGTCGGTGGCTGCCTGCTCACCGGCAACGAGGACGGTCTCAAGCACTGCGCGATGAGCATCCTCTTCAGCCTGCAGCACATCGGGTTCACCGTCCCGCCCCAGTCCGACGCGGGCTGGCTCGGTGAGGTCGGCCCCGGCCCCTCCTACCTCGACGAGGGCTCCGGCGGCCCGGACAACGACTTCACCAACCGCAACATCACGTTCATGACCTACAACCTGCTCCATCTCGCGTCGATGATCCGACGCGCCGGCGGGATCCCGGTCTACGGAAACCAGCGCACGGCCTGGGACGCCGGCTTTCACCCCGACAACCCCAATCCCGAGTACCGCTGATCACCTCCGACAGGCACCGAGACTACGGAGCCCCAGCGCGCGTCGGTTCCGGCCGGGCCGGAACGGAGAACCGACATCAGAGAGATCACGCAGGAAGGGGACCAGAGGGCCGATCAGCCAATCGGCGCCACCCGATCAGGAGGAAGGGTCGGAGTCGTCGGTGCCGGTGCCGTCGGCGCGGCCGCGACCCTGGCCATGATCCAGCGCGGATCCTGCCGGTAGATCGTGCTGGTGGACAAGAACACCGACCGCGCCCGCGGCGTAGCACTGGACATGGCCTACGGCGCCCCGCTGCCTCCGACTGTCGATGTCGTCTCCGGCGATCACGCGCAACTGACCGGCACCGACCTCGTCGTCGTCACCGCCGACGCCAACGAGCACACCGGCGGAGCAACCGACCGGTCCGACCCCGGGGGCAGGCTGCGGTTGCTCGGCACCAACGCCGCGGTCTACCGCGACGTTGTCCCCCGCATCGTCGAGCACGCTCCCGACGCCGTGGTCATGGTGGTCACCAATCCTCCCGATCCGCTTGCCGACCTCACCCGCGAGTCGAAAGACACGACCGCGTGTTCTCGACCGGCTCCCTCATCGACAGCCTGCGTTTCCTCGCCGCGCACCACCCCGACCACGGTGTGGCGCTGTCCCTGGTCAGCGTGCTGGGCCGACACGGTGTCGAGCGGATGCACCACCCCCGCATGACCGAGGACGAACACGCGGCGCTGCTCCGCAGCGCCGAGGCCCTCCGCGCCGCCGCCCAGCGCTGTCGCACGAGGGCGCGCAGCTCACCAACGCCAGCGACCGGGCCCGAGGAGCCCGCCCGCAGAACATGACCACCACGACCACCACCCCCCTCCCAACGCCGCCAAGGATGTGAGAACCGATGACCAGCCCCACGACAACGAGCTGGCCGAGCCTACGAGTCTCGGACTGGACCCCCACCCGCGAGACCCTGCACATGTGGACCCAGATTGTGGGCAAGATCCGCATGGCCCACGCTCCGCTGCTCAACCACTGGTGGCAGGTGACCCTGTACGTCAGCCCGCGCGGGTTGACGACGTCGACCATCCCGTACCGCACGGGGGCCTTCGAGATCGAGTTCGACTTCGTCGGCCACCAGCTCGAGGTCCGCAGCAGCGACGGCGGCGTGCGGAGCCTCCCGCTCCGGCCGATGCCGGTCGCCGAGTTCTACACCCGGATCCTGGACATGCTCGACCAGCTCGGGATCGAGGCCCCGATCCGGCCGCACCCCAACGAGGTTGAGCCGGCGATCCCCTTCGCCGAGGACCACACCCACGCCTCCTACGACGGCGAGGCGGCCGCCCTCTTCTGGCGGCAGCTGCTGCAGGCGAACCGGGTGATCGGCGAGTTCCGGTCACACTTCGTCGGCAAGGTCAGTCCGGTGCACTTCTTCTGGGGAGGTATGGATCTCGCCTGCACCCGCTTCTCCGGGCGGGCAGCTCCGCCGCACCCCGGCGGAGTGCCCAACTGCGGGGACTGGGTCATGGTCGAGGGCTACTCCCGGGAACTGTCCAGCTGCGGATTCTGGCCCGGCGGTGGAGAAGAAGGCGCCTTCTACTCCTACGCCTACCCCGAACCTGACGGGTTCGCCGATCAACCGATCGGCCCCGAAGGGGCGTACTTCAGCACTGAGTTCCAGCAGTTCCTGCTGCCCTACGAGGCCGCCCGCGCCGCGCCCGACCCCGACCGCGCGGTCGCCGAGTTCCTCCACACCACCTACGAAGCCGCCGCGGACCACGGACAGTGGGACCGCTCCGCGCTGGAAGACGACCCCTTCCGGTGGCACGGAACCTCTACGCCTCGAGGAAACACCGATGCCTGACCGGGCCGGCCTGCCGACCACACCGAGGGCCTGGTGCTGAGCCGCACTTTCTTACCGCTCGCGATGGGACGAACTCACTCGGTTTCCACACCGACGTGCTGGGCGGCAGCATCGTGCCGTCGGAGAGCCCCCGCAGTCGGACCATAAATCCGGGGCCTGACCCAGTTTCAAGAACACCCTCGGTGTGGTGAGCATGTTGCGAACTGTGGGCCATGTCGACGGTGAAGGAATGTGGCCGGAAGAACCGACCACACAAACAGCTTTCCACTTGACTGATCGAAAGTGGACGAAGTCTCTATCAATCGGAAGGACCAAGGCATGCTGCTGGCGCGACTACCGGACGGTCGAGAATTCGAATACGAATCGTTGGGCCCGGAGCCGGCTCCGGTCATCCTGTTTCATCATGGGATGCCCGGTTCTGCGGTGCCCATGGACACAGTGCTCGCTCCCGTGCTCGAGCGAGGGTTCCGGGTGATCACCTACTCCCGGTCGGGCTACGGCCGGTCCACCCCGGTCCCGAGCCGAACCGTGGCCGATACGGGGACGGACTGCGCTCACCTGATCGATCACTTGGGTATCGATCGCTACTCCAGTTTCGGTTGGTCCGGCGGGGGCCCCCATGCGCTGGCCAGCGCCGCGGTGGACAGTCACCGCGTCTCCGGTGTCTTGATCAGTGCGTCGTTCGCTCCCCCCACGGCGCCGGGTCTCGACTTCGTTGCCGGCATGGGCAAGCAGAACGACATCCAGTTCAGAAGCCTGCAGGAGGGTGATCAGGCTGCACGCGCGGCCGTGAGCCAGATGGCGGCTGCGGTCCGTGGGAACCGGCCCGAGCACGTAACCGCGCAACTGTCCTCCCTCTTTGCGGAGGTCGACGTCTCCGTGATGATGAGCGGCTTCGGCGCGGACAACGCCGCGAACATGGACCACGCCCTGGAGGCGGGGGACCAAGGGTGGCTCGCCGACCTGAAGGCGCTGGGCAGTGCCTGGGGCTTCGACCTCGCCGATGTCGTTGCCCCCGTCGAACTGTGGCACGGAGAGCTGGATCGAATGGTCCCGGTCGCGCACGGCGAGTGGCTCTCTCACAACCTGACCGACGTTCGAGCCCACCTGGAACCCGACCACGGTCACGTCTCACTCACTGTTCAGAAGGCCGGATCGATGCTGGACTCCCTGACACGTCGCCTGAACCAATGACGTGAGCAGAAGCGTCTCCCCCGGCTGTCAAGTGATCGCCCCGATGACGGCGAAGCCGGGGCAGGGCGCCGTATCGGCGCCCGCGCCGGAAGGCGAACCCATTGACCCCGAGCACAGCTGGGTCCGGGCGGGCACCGTCGGTGCTTCCAGCAACTCCAGGGGACGGCTGCGGCCGGGCCGCCATGTGCAGCTTGCGGCACAGCCGTTCACCGGCCCGGCCGCCGGGCGGGCGTTCGGCCAGTCCACGCTCGTACGCCGAGTGCACCCTCCTCGCCCGTCCCCGACAGCTTGGACACCGAGACGGCGGACCACAGACCGCCGCCTCCACGCAGAGCACCTCGGCGGAGACGCTCACCCGCTCCAACCGGACATCGATCCCGGGAAACAGCACATCTTCGAGCGAACCAACCCCCATGATCGAGAGCTGCCCAAGAGAAGCGTTCCCGCATGCACCCTCTGACCTGGTGATTCACGGAACTCCAGACAGAGCCGTCTCAAAGATCCCCATCATCCCAGCGGCGGGTGGTCCAGGCCCGGCGGATCAGAATACTCACTGTGACTTCGTCGGGCAGCGGTCCAAGGTCCGCCAAGAGATCGAGGGTTGGGGTCGGCAGCGGCGAGTCGTGGCAGTCGGCCCCGGCCAGGACGCGGCCGAGTGGAATACCGGAGCCGTCGGTCGTGTCCGAGCGTTTCAGGCTCTGCTTACCGCGGTCCGCAGGGGAGCATCGCGGATCAGGAACTTCGGCCTCGTCATCTCGGTGCCGGTGTTCATCAGGAGGTTACGGGCGGCCCGGGCGGTCCACGATCCGGTGGGTTGGCGGTGATGCCGAGTAGGTGGGCCCGGCGGCTGCCGTGTTCGAGCATGATCAGGGCATATAAGCGTGTGAGATCGACGGTGTCCACATGCAAGAAATCCACAGCGACGATGTGCTCGGCCTGGGCCGTCAGGAACTGCTTCCACGTCGGCCCGCTGCGGCGCGGAGCGGGGTCGATCCCGGCCCGGTTCAAAATGTTCCAGACGATCGAAGCGGCGATCTTGTGGCCGAGACGGGTGAGTTCACCGTGGATGCGCCAGTGGCCCCGCCTCGGGTTCTCCGCGGCCGTGCGCAGGATGAGGATCTTGACCGCGGCCGAGGTGGGTGGCCGCCCAGGACGGCGACGATTGCTGTAGTCCCAATTCTTCGCCACGAGGTTGCGGTGCCAGGTCAGCAACGTGGCCGGGGTTATCGAGAAGATCTTCGCCCAGCGATGGCGAGGGATCAGCTGCGAAAGCGCCGCCAACCACAGACGGTCGGCCGTTTCGTAGCGCACCAGCGGGATCTGTCGGCGTAGGACCGCGTTCTGATGGCGTAGGACCAGCAGTTCCGCATCCTTGGAGGCACTCCTCCGTAGCAGCAGTGCGGGCAAAGACAGCAGATGGCGGGTGACGGCGTACACCGTGGACAAGATCACGAGACATGATCCCAGGCGGCCCGAACCAGCCACTCAGCGCCACACCACTTCCGTCCACCGAACGAGGGCCTCTGCCCTGAAAGCGATTCGAGTTCTTGAGCCCCACAGGTCAGCGCGCTGGACGTCACCACCCGCGTGCGCCTGGTGGAGTTGCTGCGCGAACTGAAGGCCGCCAGGGACCTGACGGTGGTGATGGTCTCGAACGACCTGGCCGTGGTCGCCGCCCTGTGCGACGAGATCGCCGTGCTCGACCGTGGGCAGATCGTGGAGCGGGGAGAGAGCGCCGACGTGCTCGGCTCGCCCCGCCATCCCCACACGCGCCGGCTCGTCGCGAGCATGCCGCGCCTGCGCCGGAGCGCCGACCCGCCGCGCTGAGCGTCGAGGTGATCGAGGCCGGACGTGGCACCGGCGACTCATGGCCGATACGGCTACGGCTTGACCTCGCTGAGCCGCCCGGTCGTGACGTCGTAGACGAACCCCCTGATCGCGTCCTTGTGCGGGATGAACGAGTCCTCCCTGATGCGCCGGATGGATTGGAGCACGTCCTCCTCCAGGTCGGTGAAGGCCTCGGCGGCCCAGTCGGGCTTGATGCCGACGTCGTCGTAGACGTCCTGTTTGAAGCCGTCGTCGGTGAAGGTGAGCATGCCGCAGTCGGTGTGATGGATCAGGACGATCTCGCGCGTGCCCAGCAGTCGCTGACTGATGGCCAGGCTGCGTCGCTCGCCCGCCGTGATGACGCCGCCCGCGTTGCGGATAACGTGAGCGTCGCCCTCCCGCAGGCCGAGCAGACCATAGACGTTGAGCCTCGCATCCATGCAGGCCACCACGGCCACCCGTTTGGCGGGCGGCAGGGCGAGCGCCCCGTGCTGGAAGGACTCGGCGTAGCGTTCGGCGTTGGCGACCAGCTCGTCGGTGATGCTCATCGGACCTCCCCTTACCGGTGCTCCCACCATTACCAACAATTCAGGTCTGGTCAACCGGGATTGTGGTGCTCGGAACCCGGAGGTCAGCGCAGCTCGGCGCGAATGACCGGCACCACCTCGGCGAAGAAGCGCTCCAGGTGGCCCCGCGTGGTGGCGGCGTCGGTGAAGAAGAAGCCCTCGAAGCCGACGCCGAACAGGTCGTTGCCGAAGTCGGCGTGCAGGGCGAGCAGCTTGTCGGTGATCTGCGCCGGGCTGCCGATCAGCGCCGAGCCGCGGGCGACGAAGTCCTCCAGGCTGTCGTAGGGGAAGCCGTTGCTCGCGGCGACCGGTTGCCGGCGAAAGCGTTCGAACGCCGGGCGGGCCAGCTCGTAGGCGTCCTGGGAGCGGGTGGCGATCACTGGCGAGTGGGCGCCCAGCCCAAGGGGGATCGCCGCGGGGTCGTGGCCGTGGTGCGTGCCGCTCCCCCACGCCGAAACCGTCGTAGCCGACGCGCTCGGCCCACCCGGCGAGCTCGACCGTAGCGCGTAACCGGTCGTGCTCGCTCTCCCCGGGCAGCGACAACGCCGGATCCCGGTGTCGCTAATCGGCGAGGCGGCGCCGGTGAGCCCGCTGGCGGCACGTCGGACTGCAGTAGCGGGGTGGCCGCCCGGTAGCCCGCTCCGGCAGCGGCGCCCCGCATTCCCCGCAGTGCCGCGGAGCGGAGGTTTCGTGACGTGACGGCGAGGACGAGTAACGAAACGACTCGGGTTTCGTGACGGTACGGGCACGCAACCCGTCCACCAGCAACCGCACCAGCCGCGCGCCGCGGACCTGGTCCCGATGCGCAGCACGCAGGGCGGCACCGCCGACAGTGAGCGCCGACAGATCGTCCACCCGTACGTCGGCGCGTACCACGCCTGCCTGTCTCGCGTCGTTCAGCAGGCGCTCCAGGGCTTCGTGGAACCGCCGTCCCGCGGCGGCCAGCACGGCGCGCGGCCAGCTCCGGTCACCGGTGAGCGCATCGCACACGTGCTGGCGGCCCGCCGACTTCTCGATCACTTCGAGCAGGAAGCCGAACAGCGCGTCACCGGGAGCGGCGCGGGCGCGCCAGCGATCGGCGGCGGCCACCAGAGCGTCGAGGTGCTCGGCGAGCACCGCCTCGAGCAGGATGTCCTTGCTCGGGAAGTGCCGGTAGACCGTGCCGGCGCCGACCCCGGCGCGCCGCGCGATACGGCCGAGCGACGCCTCGGGCCCTTCCTCGGCGAACACCCGCACCGCTGTACGGAGCACGAGCTCCCGGTTGCGGCGGGCATCAACGCGCCCGGCGGGCGCTGCGAGCGGCGCTGCTGTCATGTCACGAAATCCTTGTCTGCGACGGCGAAACGGGTGGAGCATTCCGGACCGAGCCAGTATCTCCCACATCTCCGGAGGGCACCATGACCACCGCCACACCAACCGGCGCCGACGCTCCGATCCTCATCACCGGCGCCACCGGCAAACAGGGCGGCGCCACCGCCCGCCGACTGCTCGCCGAAGGCCGCAAGGTCCGCGCGCTGGTGCGCGACCCGGCCGCGCCGGCCGCCGCCAAGCTGGCCGCCGCGGGTGCCCAGCTCGTGCGCGGCGACTTCGACGATCCGGCAAGCCTGCCACCCGCGCTCGACGGCGCCGCCGCCGTGTTCGGCGTGCCGCCGGTGGCCTACGGGCCGGCCGGACCGCAGACGGAGCTCGAGGTGGCCCGCGGCAGGGCGCTGATCGACGCCGCGGCCAGGGCGGGGATCGAGCAGGTCGTGTTCAGCACCGTCGCCTCCCTTTCGACCGCATCGCGGTGGTCGGAAAGCAAAGTGCTGATCGAGGAGTACCTGCGCGACCACGTCGCGCTGCCCACCGTGCTGCGCCCGGTCCGGTTCATGACGAACTATCTCGGCGTCGGCGTCGTCCGCATCGACGGCATCTCCCCTGATGGCGTGCACCGGCACCTCTTCCCGCCGCACGAGCCCATGCAGGTCATCGCGCTGGAGGACATCGCCGAGTTCGCCGCGCTCGCGTTCGCGGACCCCGCCCGGTTCGCCGGACGCACCTTGGAACTGGCCGGCGACGAACCGACCCCGGTCGAGGCCGCCGCCGCGATCGGTGCGGCCACCGGCCTCCCGATCCGGTACGAGCAGCTCACCGACGACGAGACCGCCCGGCTCGGCCCGGAGATCGCCGAGACCAGGAAGCGCTGGGAGGCCGGTCAGCGCTGGCACGCCGACATCGAGGCATTGCGCGTCATCCACCCTGGCCTGCGCACCCTCGCCGACTGGCTCGCCGAATCCGGCGCCGCAGCCATCCGCGCCCACGTCACCGCCGCATGACGGTCGCCGACGCCGTGCTTCCCGCGATCGGCGAGCTGGTAATGCGAACCCGGTGATCCCGGCGTGCCGCGCCCACGTACCCCCCTGCAACGTGGCCGCAGGGGTCACCAGGCGCTTGTCTCCACGGTGACGGCCGGAATCAGCTCGTTGCGCAGTGCTTCCAGGAACGTGACGATCTCGGCGGCGACCGAGCGGTGCTGCAGGTCGTTGAGCACATCGTGGTGGGCGCCGCGCACGACGCTGAGCCGTGCCCTCGGCAGCGTCTTGGACGCCCGCGCGATCGCGTCACGGTCCGCCAGCGGATCGGCGTCCCCGACCAGCAGCAGTTGCGGGATCTCGGCGGCGCTCTCGTACGCCGCGTCCAGCAGGTCCTGGGGCACGGCGCCGGCCAGTGCGCCGCGCTCCACGGCCGCGTCACCGGTCAGGACGCCGCGGTGCGTAGGACAGTGGGTCCGGATGTCCAGCTCGTCCTCCCACTTGCCGCCGGCCCGCGAGCCCTGGCCGGGCAGGCCGGCGAGCACGGCCGCCTGCGGCCACCAGGCCGTGGCGGAGAAGGGGTCTGCGAGCAGGGCGGCCAGCCCGGCGGCGCCCAGGTCGGAGCCCACCAGCACCAACGGGCGCGGCAGCCCGTCCGGCGCCTCGGCCGCGATGCCCTCGACGGCCTCCGACAGCCGCCGGGCGAGGGCGTCCAGGAAGGGCGCGACGGCGGCCGGGTCGGCGGCCGGCAGGTCCACGACCCGCACCCGGTACGCGTCACAGGCGAGCCGCGAGCCGAGGCGCGCGTAGGTCGCGCGTGTCTCGCCGCGGCCCGGCACGACGATGACCGTGCCTCTGGTCCGCAGCCCCTCGGGGGCGTGGAAGTCGGTGCTCTGCGTCATGTCATGCTCCAGAGATCTGAGGGATGTCAGCGGAATGCGCCGCAGGAGCCCAGGCCGCTGCTGCCTGGGCGGAGGTGGAGGTGAGGCCGCGCACTTCATCGCGCAGGGCCCGCCGCGACTCGGGGTCCGGCGGCTCCTCGTCCCGGATCGACGGCACGGACGTCAGGAGCAGGCGGGTGTACGGGTGCCGTGGGGCCAGGAAGATCTCCTCCGTGGTACCCGTCTCCACCACCTGCCCGTGGTAGAGCACGACGACGCGGTCCGCCACGCCGCCGAGCGAGCCGAGGTCGTGGGTGATCAGCAGTACGCCGATGTCGCGAGTCTCGCGCAGGCGCAGCAGGAGTTCGATGATCGTGATGCGCGTCGAGGCGTCGAGGGCGCTGACCGGCTCGTCGCAGATCAGCAGCCGCGGGTCGACCGCGATCGCGCGCGCGATCGCGACCCGCTGCCGCTGGCCGCCTGAGAGCTCGCCGGGGTGCTTGGGCAACAGGTCGAACGGCAGAGAGACGAGCTGCGCGACCTTCTGCGCGGCCTCCTGCAACTCGGCGCGACCGTACCCGCCGCGCACGACGAGACCCTCGACCAGCGTGTCGAACACGGTGCGTTCGGGGTCGAGGCTGCGCAGCGGGTCCTGGAAGATGTACTGCACGGCGCCGCTGCGGCGGAACGCCCGCAGCGCGCCACCGCGCAGCCCGCCGACCTCGCGCCCGTCGATCGCGACAGCGCCGCTCTGCGCCTGCACCAGGCCGAGCACGGCCCGGGCGAGCGTGGTCTTCCCCGAGCCGGTCTCGCCGATCAGCCCGACGATCTCACCGGGTGCCACCGTGAGGTCGACGCCGTGCAGGATCTCCGTGCGCCTGCGGCCGCGGCCGAGTGCGACGTGCAGCTCGGAGACGTCGAGCAGCGCGGTCATCGTCGGCTCCTCTGTTCGCGCACCCGGTCGATCCCGAAGCGCTCGTGGTTCTCGATCAGTTCACGCGTGTACGGATGACGCGGCGCGCGCAGCACCTGCCGAGTGGGTCCCGCCTCGACGATGCCGCCGTCGCGGAACACGTGGACTGTGTCGCACATCTGCGAGATCACGGCCAGGTCGTGGGAGACGACGATGAGGGTGAGCCCCCTGTCGCGGCGCAGTTCGGACAGGAGTTCCAGCACCTCGGCCTGCACGGTCACGTCGAGAGCCGTCGTCGCTTCGTCGGCGATCAGCAGTTCGGGGTCAGCGGTGATCGACATCGCGATCAGCACCCGCTGCAGCATCCCGCCCGACAGCTCGAAGGGATACTGCGAGTAGACGTGATCGGGGCGGCGCAGCCCCATGGCGTGCAGCAGCTCGACGGCCCGGGATCGTGCTGCCCGGCGGGTCAGCCCGACCTTGACGCGAAGCACCTCGGCGAGCTGCGCCCCGACGGTGATCGACGGGTTCAGGAACGAGGCGGGGTCCTGGAACACGGCCGCGAGATCGGTGCCGCGCAGGCGCGCCCTCTCTGCGGCCGGCAACGCGGTCAGCTCCATGCCCCTCAGGTTGATCTCACCCCCGGTGACCTGTACGCCGGCGGGCAGCAGTCCCAGGACGGCGCGGCAGGTCAGTGTCTTGCCGCTGCCGGACTCGCCGACCAGCCCGACGGCTGAGCCGCGGGGGATGTCGAGATCCACGCCGTGCACGACCTCGGAGCCATCGGCGACGCTCACGTGCAGCCCGCGTACGGACAGCAGCGTCTCCCGGCCGGGCTCGCCCGCGGCATCCGCGACCGTGCGAACCGCCGTCGTGGAGTCAGGTGAGACGGACACGGCGCGCTCCTCTTCTCATCAGCGTTCGTGCACGCCCGCGATCGCCGCTGGTGTCCCTGATCGCGTCGGCGAGCAGGTTGAGGGCGCCGACGGTCGCCATGATGAACAGGGAGGGGAACACCGGGCCGTACGGCCTCTGCGTCAGGTAGCCGAGGTCACTCGCGACGATGCCGCCCCAGGTGGGCTCGGGCGGCACGACGCCGATGCCGAGGAAGGTCAGCGACGAGACGATCAGGAGGCCGCCGGCGGTGGCGTTCGCGGTGGTCACGACGAGCGTCGGCAGGATCTTCGACCACACGTGTGTCCGCAGCACCCGCCACGTCGAGGCCCCGAACAGCTGCGCGGCGGTCACGTACTGCGCGTTCGCGTGGCTGAGGGCGGCGGCCCGGGTGATGCGGTAGAACGACGGCGCGAGCAGGATGCCGACGGCGATCATCGCCTGGTGGACGGCGTTACCGAGCAGCGCGGCCACCGCGATGGCGAAGATCAGGAAGGGCAGCGCGATGAGCCCGTCCATGACCCGCAGGGTGATCCATTCGTAGACGCGCCCGAGGTACACGGAGGTGATGCCGGGCACGACGCCGATGACGAGACCGATGCCGACGGCCTCGAAGGCGGTGAACACCGACCGCGGTGCGCCGGCCAGGACCCGGCTCAGTACGTCGCGGCCGAGATAGTCGGTGCCGAACCAGTGTGCCGCGCTCGGCGGTTGGAGGATCTCGGCGCTGTTCTTCAGCGGGTCGTACGGCGCGAGGAAGGGGCCGACCACCGCGAGCAGGAGCACGGCCGCCAGCACGATCGCCGCGATGGCGCCCGCGCGGGTGCGCAGGGCGTCGGTGATGGTCCTCATATCTCCCTCCGGGCGGCGGGGCGCAGCTTGACCAGCAGGACGTTGACGAGCGCGGACGAGATCAGCACGACGCCGATCGTCACGAGCAGGGCGCCTTGTACGACGGGCACGTCGCCCCCGAGCGCCGCGGTCTTGGTGAGTTCGCCGATGCCCGGCAGCGCGAACACGGTCTCGACGATGACGGCTCCGCCGATGAGCCGTGGCACATGCATGCCGAGCACGGCGACCGCGGGGCCGGCGCCGTTGCGGAGCGCGTGGACGAGAACGATGCGCCACCCCGGCAGACCCCGCACCCGCGCCCCCACGATGTAGTTCTCGTGCAGAGTGTCGGCCATCCCGGTCCGCAACTGGCGGGCGACGTCCGCCGCGGCGTCCAGGCTCAGCGACACGCTCGGCAGCAGGAGGAAGCTCGCCCAGGTCAACAGCCCGTCGGACGGGGGCACCCAGCCGCCCGAGGGCAGCACCGGCACAAGCAGCGAGAACACCGTGATGAGGGCGATCGCGGCGACGAATCCGGGGACGGTCGCCAGCACGGAGGTGACGACCGTGACGGTGCGGTCCAGCCAGCCACCCTGTCTGACGGCGGCGAGGATGCCGAAGACGCCGCCGAGCACGACGGCGATGAGCAGTGCCCCGACGGCCACGGACAAGCTCACTGGCAACCGCTCGGCGATGCTCTGCGCCACGGGGATCTTCGTGAACCATGAGGAGCCGAGGTCACCGTGCAGGGCGTTCCACAGCCACAGCACGTAGCGCAGCAGCAGCGGCTTGTCGAGCCCGAACGCCTCGCGCATTCTCGCCACGTCGGCAGAAGTGGCGGAGTCGCCGAGCACGACCGAAGCGGGGTCCTGTTTCGTCAGCCCGCCGAGCATGAAGGTGATGAAGGTCGAGACGAGCAGCACAGGGACCGCGATCAGCAGGGCCCGGCCAAGGGCGACGACGGTCCGTGCGAGGGCCGTCAGCACCGGCCCGGACGAGGCGGAGTCCACTGCTGTGGTGGTGCCTGCCGCCCGGCCGGCTGCGTCACGCACGTTCAACGTGGTCACTTGTCTACCCAGACGCCCTCGAAGCGCTGGATGTCCACCCAGTTCTGCAGGCCATGCACCTTGGGGCTGTGCGCCGCGAAGCGCGTCACCGTGAACAGGAACACGTTCGGCATGTTCGTCACCGCGATCTTGGTGGCGTCCTGGATCGCCGCCGGGTAGGCGGGATCGGTCAGGGCGTACCCGCTCGCCTTCGCGACCGCCGCGGGCAGCGCCGCGGGGGTGGTCTTGCCGAGGTTCATCAGACCCTGCGCTCCGAACAGCACCTGCAGCGCTTGCACCGGCGACTGGCGGGCGTTGAACTGGTCGAGCACGAACGGGTACCTGCGCGTGATGTAGTTGTTGACGCCCGGCGTCTGAACGGTGAGCGTCGTGCGGATGCCGGCGGCATTCAGCTGCTGCTGGATCAGTTCACCGACAGGGTCATCCGCCTTGCCCAGCGCGAGCTGGATATCGATGCCGTTCGGATATCCCGCCTCGGCCAGCAGTTGCTTCGCCGTGGCCACATTGTGCGGGTAGAGGTTGTCGAGCTCCGGGTTGTTGGCGACGTAGCCCTTGGGGAACGGCTGCCAGACCGGCTGGCCGTACCCGAAGTTGGCCGTTTTGACCAGTGCCTGCCGGTCGATCGCCGTGCTGATCGCCTGAACAACCTTGGGGTTGTCGAACGGCTTCACGGCGTTGTTCACGTCGAGGACGCGGACCGGCAGCACATTGGTCGTCTCGACGGAAAAGCCGGCGGCCTTGACCCCGCTGACCTGTGATGCGGTGAGGTCGGCGATGTCGAACTGGCCCGAATGGAGGCCCGCGACCGCGACGGACGGGTCAGGCGTCGGCTTGAGGATGAAGTTCGTGACGAGAATCTTGTCCGCGTTCCAGAACGTGGGGTTCTTCACCAGCGTCGCCTGCGAGCCGGGCACGTAACTCTTCAGGATGAAGGGTCCGGCGCCGACCGGCTGGGTGGCCAGATTCGTGGCGTCCTTCGACGCCGCCGTACTGACGATCTGCCCCGTCTTGCCTGACAGCAGCAACGGGATCTGATAATCCACCTGGGTGAGATGCAGCGTCACGTCGGTGGCGCTGTCGGCGGTGATGCTCTCGACGGTGGCCAGTTGCGGCGCGATCGTCGAGTCCTTCGCGGTCTTGCCGCGCTCCAGGCTCGCCTTGACGGCGGCCGCGTCGAGCTTAGTGCCGTCGGAGAAGGTCAGGCCCGGCCGAAGGTGGAAGGTGACCGAGCGGCCGTCCTTGGCATACGTCCACGACTGCGCGAGGCCGGGCTGGGCCTCGCCCTTGGCGTTCACCTCGGTGACTCCCTCATAGAGGAGAGTCAGCGCGTGGACGTCGTTGCCCACCGCGGAGGTCACCGGGTCCCAGGTCGACGGCAGCGACCATCCCCATGTCAGGGTGTCGCCGCGCTGGCCGACGGCGGACACGGCGACGCCGCCGCTGATGGATGCCTGGGAGGCGCAGCCTGTGAGCACGAGCGCCGCCACGCCGGCGATGCCGGCGGCCTTGAAGCCCTTTGCCACGCTCATCACCTCGGCCCTGCGGCGATGAGGGCTTCCTCGCGGGAGGCCGCACCGATGCGCAGCAGCGGGACAAGCTCCTTGCCCCAGTCACGCACGTCCTGCAGCGGGTCGAACCCGCGGATCAGGAAGTTGCGGATGCCGAGGTCGTAGTACTTCAGCAGGGCGTCGACGACCTGCTGGGGCGTGCCGACCAGAGCGGTCGAGTTGCCGCCGCCGTCGGTCAGTTGAGTGACGCCGAACCAGAGCCGCTCGTCGTGCACGAGCTTCTCGTCCGCCTCGTCCTTCAGCCGCTTCGCACCGACTGCCGCGTTCTCGCCGCGCCCGATCCGCCACGCCCCACCACCACTTTGGGCGAGGTTGTCCTCGAAGGCGCGGCGGATTCCGTCGGCCTTCTCCCAGGCCGCGTCCTCCGTTTCGCCCACGATCGGACGTACGGACAGGGAGAAGTCGATCTGGCGACCGTGCTGCGCGGCCTCGGTGCGGATCAGTTCGATGCGTTCGCGCGTCTGCGCCAAGGGCTCACCCCACAGGGCGTAGACATCGGCCCAGCGGCCGCCCACCCGGATGGCGTCGTCGGACTGCCCGCCGAAGAAGATCGGCACCTGCCCATGAGGCTTGACCGAGCTGAACGCACCCTCGAAGCGATAGAACTCCCCCTCGTGGTCGAAGGGCTCGTCCGAGGTGAGGGTGCGCCGCAGTACCTCGATGAACTCCGCGGTGCGCCGGTAGCGTGCTTCCTTGCTCTCGAAATCTCCGTCGCGCCGCTGATCGGTGTCGCTGCCGCCGGTGATGTGGTGGATCGCGACGCGGCCCGCGCCGGTGAGGTTGTCCAGCGTCGCCAGCTTCCGCGCGGTCAGGGTGGGCTGGATGAATCCGGGCCGCTGGGCGATGAGAACGCCCAGGCGCTCGGTGTTGTAGAGCACGTGGGCGGCCGCGGCGAAGCCCTCGGGCGAACTGGCGCTGTGAGCGACGAGCGCGCGGTCGAAACCGGCCTCCTCGTGAGCGCGGGCGAAGTCGGCAAGGTAGCCGGCGTCGACGACCGGCCCCCGCCAACCGGCGCTTTCCGAGCCGTGGGTGGTCGAAACCATCCCCAGGATCTGGATCGACAAGGTGCGAACCTTTCAAACGTGTGGACTGAGCTTGATGTGTCAGTGGGCTGATGCCGGTTTCAGGGGGCGCGGAGGGCACCGCCGTTCACACCCGTCAGCCTGCGGTGTTGCCCGCCGGACTGTCCAACGACGCTTTCTAATCACGACCCATCACGTCACGCGATAAATACCCTTACAGCAGGTAGGGATAATAGGTATACTTCCGGGCATGAACCGTACGCTGGACATCGCTCCGTTGCGCAGCTTCGTCGCTGTCGCCGACGCCGGCGGCTTCCAGCGCGCCGCCGATGCCCTGCATCTCAGCCAGGGGGCGGTGAGCCAGCACGTCCGCCGACTGGAGTCCGCGATCGGCCGCCCGCTGGTGGAGCGTCGCGGCCGCGGTTCCCGGTTCACCGCCGACGGCGAGAAGCTGCTGAGCCTGGCGCGAGGCATCCTGGCGCTTCATGACGAAGGGCTGCGGAGCTTCGACTACGAGGCCCGCGGGACGATCGTCATCGGCTCGACCGAGCATGCGGCAGCCCAGTTGCTGCCGCATCTGACGACCACCCTCGACGGGTCGGCACCCCGCTACGGCGTCAAGTTCAGGATCGACCGCGGAACCAAACTTCGCGAGAGCTTCGCGACCGGACGCATCGATCTGGCCCTGCTCATCGGCCCCGCCGATGACCCGCGTGCCACGCCGGTCGGTGACCTGGCCCTCACCTGGTACTCCGCTCCTGGATGGATGCCACCGAGGCAGGGCGAGCCGCTTCCTGTCGTCGCCTTCGACAATCCCTGCGCACTTCGCGATCGTGCCCTCGCGACCCTGTCGCACCACTCGATCCCGGTCGCCATCGCCGCGGAGGCCAACCAACTGGCCGGCGTTCAGGCCGCCGTCAGCGCCGGTGCGGGGGTGGCACTGCTGGCGACTCTTGGACAGACCCCGGAGGGCCTCGTTCCCCACGACGATCTGCCGAGGCCGAAGCCTCTGCCGCTGGCGCTGTGGACTCGTCAGGGTGTCGCGCCGGCAGTCGCCGAGCGCGTGTCGGATGCGCTCCGCCGCCTTCTGACGACCCCGGTCCTGACCCAGGTACCACCGCACGACTTCGTCCTCGCCAAAGGAGCCTGATGCCTGTTCAGCCGCCCGACGCAACCGGCGGAGGCCTTGTCCGCACGCCCAGCGGCGTCCTCGTGCCCGCCGACATCGACCCGTTCCATCGGACCCTGCACCATGTCGCCCCGAGTGGCCTGATCGGCCAGACCTCGCAGACCTCGGGGATGAAGCGACTCGAGGCCATCAGCGGCAAGACGGTCGGTGCCGAGAACCTCTGGATGGGCCAGACCCATGTCGCCGCGTCAACGGCGTCGGGCAACCACCACCACGGGGCATCCGAGACCGCGATCTATGTCGTGTCCGGGCATCCTGCCTTCGTGTTCCTGGACGTGGAGGGCGACGAACCGGTGGAACACCGGATCCAGACCAGTCCCGGCGACTACATCTTCGTGCCGCCGTTCGTCCCGCACCGCGAGGAGAACCCCGACCCGGAGACCGAAGCCGTCGTCGTCATCGCCCGCACGACCCAGGAAGCGATAGTCGTGAACCTCGGCGGACTCAACTGGTCCGAAGTCAAGATCCGCTGAGCCGGACGATGCGGGCTCAGCCGACCGAAGCCACCGGCATCCCAGCCTCGCAGGTGCGCGCGCTGCTGCTGCGCCGCGACGAGGTCGTCATCGCCGACGTGCGCGAAGAAGCCGTGTACGCGCAGGGACACCCGCTGTGGGCCGCCAACTTCCCCCTCTCCCGGCTGGAGTTGGACGCCTGGCGGCGCATCCCCCGCCGGGAGACCCTCATTGTCGTCTACGGCGACGCGGACGCGCCCGCACATCGGGCGATCAACGTCCTGCGGCAGCTCGGCTACTCCCGGGCGCACGCGCTGCTGGGCGGGCTCGACGGCTGGATCGCCTCCGGCGGCGAGATCTTCCAGGACGTCAACGTGCCCAGCAAGGCATTCGGCGAGCTGGTCGAGTCGATCAACCACACACCTTCCCTGACCGCACAGCAAGTACAGGCACTCATCGACTCCGGCAAGCCTCCCGTCATCGTCGACGCGCGCCGCTTCGACGAGTTCCACACCATGAGCATCCCCACCGCCACCAGCATGCCCGGCGCGGAGCTGGTACTGCGCGTACGCGAGCTCGCCCCCGATCCCGCCACCCCCGTCGTCGTGAACTGCGCCGGGCGCACCCGCAGCATCATCGGCGCCCAGTCCCTGATCAACGCCGGCCTGCCCAACCCCGTGGCGGCGCTACGCAACGGCACCATCGGCTGGACCCTCGCCGGGCAGCGACTCGACCACGGAGCGACCAGAACTGCGCCGCGCACCGTGGCGGAGTCACACCATTGCCTCTCCCTCGCCGGCGCCCGCACCATCGGCCGGCGCGCCGGCGTCAGATTCATCCGCACCAGTGACCTCCCCGGCCTGCACCGCCCTGACCGCACCACCTACGTCTTCGACGTCCGCTCAGCGGCCGAATTCGCCGGCGGACACCTCGACGGCTCCCGCCACGCCCCCGGCGGGCAACTCGTCCAGGAGACCGACCACTACGCGCCGGTGCGCGGCGCCCGCATCGTCCTCGTCGACGACGACGGGGTCCGCGCCGCGATGACCGGATCGTGGCTCGCCCAGATGGGCTGGGACACCTGGGCGATCAGCCCCGCCGCCCCCGAGGACCTCACCCGGCAAGGCGAGGAGCCCGCTCCCCGCCCAGAGCCGCCCCCGGTCGACACCATCGACCCGGCGACCTTGCATACCTGGCTGGGCGCCTCCCAGCCCCACACGGTCGTCATCGACGTCGCACCCAGCCGGGGCTACGCCGCCGGGCACATCCCCGGCGCCTGGTACGCCATCCGAGCGCAACTGCCCGCCGCGCTCGACGCGATCGGCCCTGCGACCCGGTTCGTCGTCACCTCACCGACCGGCGTGCAGGCGCGCTTCGCCGCGGCAGACCTACGCCGGCTCACCCCCGCGCCGGTGTTCAGCCTGGACGGCGGCACGGCGGCCTGGCGCACCGCCGCACCACTGGAATCGGACCCGGCGCGCTACGCGGTCGATCCGGCCAACCGGTACCGGCGCCCGTACGAGGGCACTGACAACGCCCGGACGGCCATGGAGGCGTACCTCGCGTGGGAGTTCGGTCTGGTCGAGCAACTCGAGCGGGACGGCACCCACCACTTCCGGGTGGTCCAGTGAGCCGTGCGCCAGAGGCGATCCGGCAAGCCGTGCCCACGGCGACATCCTCATGACCCTGGCGGGCATCATCCTCGTCGCCGTCAGATGGTCCTCGGCCCGCTCGACGTCTTCGGCGGCGGCCTCGGCCACCTGGGCCAGAGTCTGGCCGGTGGCCGGGTTGGGGTGGCGAAGGTTTTGCCGGAGGCGGCGTCCACCCACCGGCCGAGATCGGCCAGGGCGGCGGGGGGTGATGTCGGCGAAGGCGGTGATGGGGCCGTCGAGGTGGACGCGGACGTTGTCGCCGTGGCGTTCGATGCCCCCGATGGTGGCTTGCCACTGGTTGCGCGGGCTGCCGTCGGGGCGGGAGCGGTACACCGCCACGGCCGCCGGTGCGACCTTCACCGGCCCGCTGCTCACCGACGTCCTGAAGCCGACCGATCCGCGCATCGACCCCGGCGTCAAGAACGCGCAGCTACGCCTGTTCGTCACCGCCACCGGCTCCGACGGCTACCGCGCCACCGTGGCCTGGGCCGAGCTCGACCCCGCCTGATCGCTCCCGCTGCAGCGGCGGCCGAACGGCACCGACCGAGAGCAGGAAAAGGGTGTGCGCATGTCATCAGGAATACCGCGATGGGTCGGAGTGCCGGCCGCCGCAGTCGTCCCCATCCGCCTCCTCCGAGCCCCACGAAGCCGAAAGCCAAATATTTCCTACTTGACATACATGAATTATTGCGCGCAAGATCTGGCTTGTGAAGAGAAGCGAGCTTCTGGTGGCTCGCCTCCACGTCGATCTGCGACGTCAGGCGAGCG
Organism: Nonomuraea sp. NPDC005650; assembly: GCF_040605375.1. Classification (NCBI taxonomy): domain Bacteria; kingdom Bacillati; phylum Actinomycetota; class Actinomycetes; order Streptosporangiales; family Streptosporangiaceae; genus Nonomuraea; species Nonomuraea sp. NPDC005650. The sequence goes on along the minus strand of NZ_JBEXCR010000044.1, from coordinate 72,769 downwards.
CGCTCTGTCCCATGCGGTGACCCTCAGGGTCCCGCCATCCCCTGATTCCGTTAGGACACCAAACAACGCTTCAGGAGCGCTTCACCATGCCCATCCTCACCATCGAGCGCGTCGCCGGGCACATCGGCGCCGAGATCAGCGGCGTCGACCTCGCCCGCCCCCTCGACCCCACCACGGTCGAGGAGATCCGCCAGGCCCTGCTCGCCCACAAGGTGGTCTTCTTCCGCGGCCAGACCCTCGACCACGGCTCGCAGATCGCCTTCGCCCGCCAGTTCGGCGAGCTGACCCACGCCCACCCGCACGAGGACGCCCCGCCGGAGGAGCACCCGCAGATCCTCACCATCGACCCGCGCCGCTACGAGGAACGCTACGGCGCGAACTACCGCGAGCTGTACCGCAAGCGGAAGTACTCCTACTACTCCGGCTGGCACACCGACGTCACCGCCGCAGTCAACCCGCCCGCAGCCTCGATCCTGCGTGCCGAGACCGTCCCCGAATTCGGCGGCGACACCCAGTGGACCAACCTGGTCGCCGCCTACGAGGGCCTGTCCAAGCCGCTGCGCGACTTCGTGGACGGGCTGCGTGCCGAGCACCGCTTCCTCGCTGGCTACCAGACCACCGACGAGGACGGCAAGCTGCTCAAGCGGATCAACGACAACCTGCTGGTCTCCGTGCACCCGGTGGTGCGGGTGCATCCCGAGACCGGCGAGCGGGCGCTGTTCGTCAACCCCGGCTTCACCGACCACATCGTCGGCCTCTCCGCCCTGGAGAGCCGCCGCGTCCTGGAGCTGCTGTACGAGCAGATCACCCGCCCCGAGTACACCGTCCGCTTCCGCTGGCAGCCCGGCAGCCTCGCCTTCTGGGACAACCGGGCCACCGCCCACCTCGCCCCGTCCGACCTCGACCACCTCGACGTCCAGCGCACCCTGCACCGGGTCACCCTGATCGGCGATCGCCCGGTCGGCCCGGGCGGGTTCGTCTCCGAGATCGTCGCGGGGCGCGAGTTCCGGGCCGAGTCCCTCGTCGTCGCCTGACGACCTGACAACGTGCGGGCGGGGCCATCGGGGTGCCCCGCCCGCGCACCACCTCGAACGGAGCGCGTAGGGCCTTTCACGGACACGTCGGCAGGACCGTGGCCGAGTCCACTTCGTGGTGGCCGGAACCGGTCCGCGCCCCCGCGGGCGCGCCCAACATCGTCTTGGTGCTGCTCGACGACATGGGCTTCGCCGACATCGGGCCGTACGGCTCCGAGATCGACACGCCGACCCTGGACCGGCTGGCCGCGCGCGGCCTGCGTTTCACGAATTACCACGCCCCCCGCTCTGCTCCCCCTCCCGCGCCAGCCTGCTGACCGGCCTCAACCATCACCGGGCCGGGTACGCCTACGTGGCCAACGCCGATCCCGGCTTCCCCGGCCACGCCTTCGAGATCGCCGACGACATGCCGACGCTGCCCGAGATCCTGCGCGGCGCCGGGTACGCCACCTTCGCGGTCGGAAAATGGCACCTGACGAAAGACGCCACGATGCACGACGGAGCTCCCCGCGCCTCCTGGCCGACGCAGAAGGGCTTCGACCGCTTCTACGGCATCCTGGAGGGGCTGACCTCGCTGCACCATCCGCACCGCCTGGTCCGCGACAACTCCCCGGTCGAGATCGACGCCTATCCCGAAAACTACTACCTGACCGACGACCTCACCGACCAGGCGATCGGGATGATCAAGTCGCTGCGGACGCACGACGCCCGCAAGCCGTACTTCCTGTATCTGGCGCATCCGGCGGTGCACGGCCCGCTCATGGCCAAGCCCTCCGACATCGCGAAATATCGGGAAAAGTACGCCAAGGGCTGGGACGCGCTGCGCGAGGAGCGGTTCGCCAGGCAGCTCTCCGACGGGCTCTTCCCTGCGGGCACCGCGCTGCCGCCCCGCAACTCCGAGCCCTTCCACGACGTCGCCGCCTGGGATTCGCTCCCCGCGGAGGAGCGGGAGCTGTTCGCCCGCTCTCGGCCGCCCGCGCGGGGCGGTAGCTTCGCGGCATGCTCCTGATCACCCAGTCGGAAATCGAGCGGCTGCTCACCTCTACCGACTACATCGACCTCATCGAGGACGCCTTCGCCGCCTACGCCCGCGGCGACACCTCCCCGAGCCGCCTCGCCCACCTCGACAGCCCGCCCGGCGAGTTCCACATCAAGGCCGCCGGGCTCGACGGCGTGGTCGCCGTCAAGATCGGCGCCTGCTTCTACGACCGGCCCGCGACGCTGGGGCGACCGAGCATCGTCGGCGTCATCGCGCTGTTCGACGCGGGAAACGGCGAGCCGCTGCTGTTCCTGGAGTCGGCCACGGTCACCCGGCTGCGCACGGCCGCGGCGACCGCGGTGGCCGTACGCCACCTGGCCCTGCCGGACGCCGCCACCCTGGCGGTCCTCGGCACGGGCGCCCAGGCCGCCGCCCACATCACGGCGATAAGGGCGGTACGGCCGATCGAGCGGGTCGTGGTGTGGGGCCGCGACCCGGCCAAGACGGCGCGATTCGCCGGAGAGCATGACGCCGTCGCCGCCCGCACACCCGGCGAGGCCGCGCTTGAGGCCGCCGTCGTCGTCACCCTCACCCCGTCCACCAGCCCACACCTGGGCCTGGCCGATGTGCGGCCGGGTGCGCTGGTGGCGGCCGTGGGCTCGGACGCGCCGGCCAAGCGCGAGCTCCACGACGACCTGCTCGGTGCCGCCACCCTGGTCACCGACGTCACCCACCAGTGCGCCGAGGTCGGCGAGCTCCACCACCGCCCTTCGACGCCGGTCAAGGCCGAGCTGGGCGAGATCGTGATCGGGGTGAAGGCGGGACGCGAGCGGGCCGACGACATCGTGGTCTTCGACTCCACCGGCACCGCCGTCCAGGACGTGGCCGCCGCCCAGGCCCTCTACACAGCCGCGCTGAAGAACGGCACCGGCCGCCCGCTCCCCCTGTGGGACTGACCCGGTCACCAAATCCCGGGAAGCACAGCGGACGGCACGGGAATGGCGGGGAAGGGTTGTCGAGCGGGGACCGTCGGCGGGTACACGTACGACGACGAACGTCGCGGGACAGATCGTGGTGCCGGTCCTCGTCGCCCGCAGCGAGGGCCGTATCGACGAGGCGGTGCTCAACGCTCCCCCGCAGCCGCTCGACGAGTCTCCGGCGAGCGGGCCGCGCCCCTCGGGCGAACCGGCGATCGCCTAACGTTCTCACCCGAATGAAGAGATGGGGCGAACCGAGCGCAGGGGCCGCCCCGTCGTCTCTTGCATGTCCCAGGAGGCGGCTCCGCTGTCTCGAGCGCGTGGCGAGCGTAGGCGCGCACGTCGGCGTCCGGATCCGACAACGCCGCAGTGAGCGCGGCGGTGACGTGCGGCTCGCCGCACCCCGCGCGCCGACCGTGATGTCCGGACCGGGCGCGCCGGGCGTCGTCGTGTCACTGGGTGCCCACGGATCCGCGGGCGATGTCGGCCAGGGTGATGTCGGTCAGCATCTTCTCCTCTTGGTCGCGCAACGCGGTCCATACCTCCGCCAGCGGGCTCGCGACGCCGGGATAGCCGCCGTGGTCACCGCCCTCGGAGACGCCTTCGACGGTCATCACTATGTCGGCCAGCGTGATCTCGTCGGCGGGCCGGGCCAGCCAATAGCCGCCGTCCGAGCCGCGCTGGCTGTGCAGCAGGCCGGCCCGGCGGAGCTGGAGGAGGATGTTGTCCAGGAACTTGCGTGGAATGCCCTGAGCCACAGCGATCTTCTCGGCCGGCATCGGGCCCGGTGGCGCGGCGGCCAGTTCGGCCGCGGCGCGCAGCGCGTACTGGGTTCGGGCGGAGATCCGCATGGTCGCCCGGGTCAGGTGCTCACCTGCTGCAGACCCCAGCGGCGGCGCAACGCGTCGTCCGCCACGCCGAAGACGCGGTCCACCACGATGCCGATGACCAGGATGATGATCATGGTGGCGAGCAGGCCTGGTGAGTCGGCCAGCTCGCGGGCGTAGTGCAGCTGCTCGCCGAGTGAGGCCTGGTTGGCGATGATGACCAGCAGCTCGCCGGCCATCAGCGAACGCCATGCGAACGCCCAGCCCTGCTTGAGCCCGGCCAGGAAGGACGGCAGCGAGGCGGGCAGGATCACGTGGCGATAGAGGGCGAGCCGGCGGAAGCCGAGCATGTGCCCGGCGCGCAGCAGGATCGGCGGCGTGTAGTCCACCCCGGTGATCAGGCCGTTGGCGATGGACGGCGCCGCCCCCAGCACCACGACGAACAGGATCGCGCTCTCGCTCAGCCCGAACAGCAGGATGGCCAGAGGGAACCAGGCGATGGACGGCATCGTCTGCAGGCCCGTGATCAGAGAGCCCACCGCGCGTCGCAGCGGCCTGATCCGCGAGACGAGCGCGCCGACCACCATCCCGACCGCGATGGCCAGGGCAAAACCGGTGACCGCGCGCCGCATGGTGACCGCCAGGGCCGTGTAGAACTCGGGATCGCCCAGCCGGTGGCCGAGCTCGGACAGCGTGGTGACGGGTCCGGCGAAGACGTACTCGGGCCACCAGCCCGCCCATACCACCGCCTGCCAGATGACCAGCACGATGGCCACGGCGGAGACCATCGGCCACAGCGCCGACCAGACGCGGGAGGCCAGGCTGGTGCGGCGGCCGGTGCCCAGCTCCAGCGCGTCCAGCCCGGCGATCTGCCGGGCGTGGGTGTCGGTGACGGTCATCTCTGGCCCTCCTCGCGGGCGTGGCGCATGACCTCCTGGCGGAGGCGGTCGGTGATCTGACTCGCCAGCGCAGCCACCTCTCCTGAGTCGGTGCGGCGGGGCCGCTCCAGGGTCACGGGGAAGTCCTCAACCACCTGGCCCGGGCGGCTGGACAGCAGCACGACCCGGTCGCCGAGCCGTACGGCCTCACGCACGTTGTGGGTGACGAACAGGACGGACAGCGCACGTTCCCGCCAGATGCGCTCCAGCTCGTCGTGCAGCAGGTCGCGGGTCATCGCGTCCAGGGCGCCGAATGGCTCGTCCATCAGCAGCACGTCGGCGTCCTGAGCGAGCGCCCTGGCCAGGGCCACCCGCTGGCGCATGCCGCCGGACAGCTCGTGCGGCCGCTTCCTGCCGAACCCGCCGAGGTGGACGATGTCGAGGAACTCCGCGGCCCGGTCCCGGCGCTCCCGTTTGGGCACGCCCTTGGCCCGCAGCGCCATCTCCACGTTGGCCGACACCGTCAGCCAGGGGAACAGCGCGGGTTCCTGGAACATCAGCGCGACCCGGCTGCCGTCCACGTCGATCCGTCCGGCCGAGACCCGGTCCAGCCCGGCCACCAGCGAGAGCAGGGTGCTCTTGCCGCAGCCGGAGGCGCCGAGCAGGCAGACGAACTCGCCGGGGGCGACCGACAGGGAGACCTGGTCCAGAGCCAGCAGGCCGGTGCGGCCGTGGCCGTACATCTTCGAAACGGCCTCCAGCCGGATCGCGGGCTGCTGCCCATCGATCCGGCCGGCGGCCTGCTCCGTCAGCGGAGCGGACATCGGGAGTACCCCCTACTTGTCGGAGATGGCCTGCTGGCCCTGGGCGGCGAGGACCTCGTTGAGGACCTTGAGGTCATAGATGCCGTTCAGGTCGACCGGGTCGAGCAGGCCGACCTTCGTCGCGTGCTCGGCGCTGGTCACCAGCGACGAGGCGATCGGGTCGTTGGTGAAGGTGATGTTCTTGAACGCGCTGTCGAGCACTTCGGGCTTGAGCGGCTTGCCGGTCAGCTTCTGCAGGGCCGCATTGGCTGTCGTCGCGGCGCCCGCCGGGTCGTCGTTGATGAATTTCGTGGCCTCGACGTGCGCCTCGATCAGCTTCTTGAGCAGGTCGGGGTGTTCCTTGGCCCACTGCTGGCGGACGATCAGGTGAGTGATCACGAACTGCTTGTTCGGCCACAGGTCGCGCTCGTCCACCAGAACCTTGCCGCCGCTCTCCTTGATCAGGCGGCTGGCGAACGGCTCGGGCACCCAGGCGCCGTCGATGTCGCCGGTGGCGAAGGTCTGAACGGTCTGGGAGTTTTCCTGGGGGACAATGGAGACGTCGCCGCCACCCTTGGTGTCGCTCTTGAGCCCTTTCTCGGTCAGCCAGTAGCGCAGCGCAACGTCCTGGGTGTTGCCGAGCTGCGGGGTGGCGATCTTCTTGCCTTTGAGATCCTCCACGGAGTTGATCTCTGGCTTGACCACGAGGAACACGCCGCCCGACGCCGCTCCGGCGACGATCTTGATGGCCTGGCCCTTGGACTTCGACCAGGCGTTGATGGCCGGATTGGGACCGATGTAGGTGGCGTCGATGGCGCCCGAGAAGACGGCCTCGATCGCGGCCGGGCCCGCGTTGAACGTACTGGTCTTGGGCGCGGCGCCCAGATGCTTGGCGTAGATGCCCTTCTCCACACCGACCAGTGCGGTGGCGTGCGTGATGTTGGGGAAGAAACCGAGCCGCACCTGCGTGGTGTCGGCTCCACCGCCGCTCTTGGCGCTCGTGTCCGTGGAGCCCGTACCCCCGCAGGCGGCCGCCATGGAAGTGAGCGCCAGGGCGGCCAGGGCGGCTGCCATTCCACGAACCTTGCGAGCGTTCATCACTTCTCCCTATTTCCCACTTATTTAGTGGCTTTAGTGTGTTTATAGAAGCGAGGAAGGGTGCTCGTCAAGTCGGCAGAAGGGTCAGACCACCCTGACCGGAGTCTCACGCGGGAAGTACGGCCAACGGCACAGGGATCGCGGGGAACGGGTTGTCAGGCAGGAGTAGAACCCGGCGCGCCCGGTCCGGCTGCCCGGCCGCGTCCAGATGGAGCAGGGCCGCGCCAATGCCCGCCGCACCGACCATGTAGCCGGTGTCCGCGCTCACCTCGCCGGGCCGCACCCGCCGATATGCCTGGTACCAGCGGTAGCCGCGTCCGTCATGGTCGGTGGCGCGGGCGACCAGATCCGTGGCGAGGGCGCGGGCGAACTCCAGGCAGGAGGCCCGCCCGGTGACCGCCCACAGCCCGACGAACAACTCCACCAGGCCCGCCGTGCCGCAGCACTGGCAGGCCACGTTCCAGTAACCGTCGGTCCTGCGCGGCGGGGCGGCGCTGTCGATGCCGTGCGCCAGCCGTTCCATCCAGTCCAGGTCACCGGGGTCGCCCGTCACCCGGTACAGCTCGTAGAACATCCTGGCCACCCCGGCCGCGCCCGAGCAGAAGCCGGCGTAGCGCAACTCGCGCGCCTGCGGCACGTGGTGCGGCACCATGGCCCGCCGGTCGCCGACCACGCTGATCTCGCGGACGAAGCCGGCCCCGCTGCGCGCGGCACCCAGGAAGCGCTCGTCGCCGGTCACCCCGTACAGGCGCGCCAGGAGAAACGCGGTCTGCTCGCCGCGCTGCAGGAGGCCGGACTGGCCGAGTCCGACGTCACGGTCGTCGATCTGGAGCCGCCGGACATCCAGGCCGCCTGGACGCGCGGCGACATCGACGCCGCCTACGTCTGGACGCCGGTGCTCGGCGAGCTGCGCAAGACCGGCAAGGTGCTCGTGACCAGCAAGGAGCTGGCCGCCAAGGGCAAGATCACCGCCGACCTGGCCGTGGTCCGCACCCAGTTCGCCACCACGTACCCCTGCTTCCCCGCGATGAGAGCGTGTTCACCACCTCCAGCGAGACGCTCCGGCTGTCCGGCATCGCAGCCGACATCGACGACTCCGGCGAGTTCGCCTCCGTACGGGTCCAGGCCGGCGACCTCGGCGACGACGCGCAGACCCGCATCCGCCTGGGCGCCACTCCCGACGTCGTGGTCGGCAGCGCGCACGCGGTGACCGAGGACGGCCATCTGGTCGTCGCCTCGGCGAGCGGCAGCCGGCTCGCGCCGTACGCCTCGGGCGCCCGCAAGGCCATCTGGGTGATCGGCGCCCAGAAGGTGGTGCCGGCCCTGCGCCGGATCCGCTCCTACAGCCTGCCGCGGGAGCACCTCCGCCTCCAGGAGCTCGGCCAGTCGTCGTTCATCGGCAAGATCCTCATCCTGGAGCGGGAGGCTCTTCCGGAGCGCGGCACGATCGTGCTGGTACACGAGCCGATCGGCTTTTAGGGGAACGCAGCACCGCGCCAAGGCCCAGTAGGAAAGCGATGTCGAGCTCGCCTGGAGTGTTGAAGCACCACAATCTACACTTTACCTACATGAAGAAGGGGTTTTTTGACAGAACGGAAGAGCCGCTGATGAGCCTCCAGTTCCTCTGGTACATCCCGAACCAGGCGCAGCCCGGTCACCGCGGCGACAACGTCGTGGAGAACCACAACAGCCTGGAGACCCTCACCAACCACGCCAAGGTCCTCGAGGAGCACGGGTGGGGCGGGGCGCTCATCGGCACGGGCTGGGGACGGCCCGACACCTTCACGGTCGCCACCGCGCTGGCCGCGCGGACGACGACGTTCCAGCCGCTGATCGCAGTCCGGCCCGGCTACTGGCATCCGGCCAAGTTCGCCTCCGCCGCCGCGACCCTGGACCATCTCACCGGGGGACGGGTGCTGATCAATATCGTGTCGGGCAAGGACGACCTGGCGGCGTACGGTGACAGCGAAGGTGACCAGGCCCACCGCTACGCCCGTACCAAGGAGTTCCTCCAGATCGTGCGAAAGCTGTGGACCGAGGAGAACGTCACCTACCACGGCGAGCACTTCAGCGTCACCGACTCCACCGTCGTGCCGCGAACAGCCATCGGAGACGAACGCAGACACCCTCGGCTCTACTTCGGTGGCGCCTCCGAAGCCGCCGAGAAGGTGGCCGCCACCGAGGCCGACGTCCAGCTCTTCTGGGGCGAGCCACTCACCGGCGTCGGCGAGCGGATCGAGCGGCTGAAGCACCTCGGTGAGAAGCTCGGACGCGAGCACCCTCCGCTGGAGTTCGGGCTGCGCATCACCACGCTGGTGCGCGACACCACCGAACAGGCCTGGGCCGACGCCGAGGCCAAGGTCGCCCAGATGGCGAAAGGCAGCATTGCCCGCGACCCGAACTGGTTCACCGCCGTCGGCCAGCAGAGGCTGATCGACCTGGCCGCGCGCGGAGAGGTGCTCGACGACAACCTCTACACCGCCCCCGGCAAGTTCGGCGGCGGCGGCGCCGGCACCACCTGGCTGGTCGGCTCGGCCGAGGACGTGGCGAAGTCACTGCGCAAATACCAGGCACTCGGCATCACCCACTTCGTGCTCTCCGACACCCCCTACCTGCCGGAGATCAAGCGCCAGGGCGACCAGCTCCTACCGCTGTTGCGGGCATGAGCACCCGCGCCTGCGGCGTGCCGGACCCTCGCCTGTGACGACCGGCTTCGATCCGGCCGGTCGGCGCGTGCTCGCCGTCTGCATGGCCGGCGGCTTCACCACGCTGCTCGACAACTCGGTACTCAACATCGCCATCCCAGCCCTGCGCGGCTCTTTGAGGGCGGACGCCACCCATGTGCAGTGGATGGTCGCCGGATATTCGCTGGCCTTCGGCCTGGCCCTCATCCCCGGCGGGCGGCTCGGCGACGTGCGGGGGCGCAAGCCGTTCTTCGTCGCCGGCATAACGATCTTCACCGTGGGGGCCGCGCTGGCCGGATTCGTCCCGCACCCGTGGGCGCTCGTCGCGGCTCGCCTGCTCCAGGGGCTCGGCGGAGGTCTGGTCAACTCCCAGATGATCGGCACGATGCAGGACACGTTCACCGGGCACGCCAGGACCCGGGCGCTGGCCCTGTCCGCGGTCACTGGTGGTGTGTCGGGCGCGCTCGGGCCTCCGCTGGGCGGGGCCGTCATCGCCGTGGCGGGGCCGAGGCGGGCTGGCGGCTGGTCCTCCTGCTGGCGGTGCCGTCCGGCGCGCTCACGCTGGCGCTCGCGCGGCGCCACCTGCCGCCTGTGCGCGCCCGCGTGGGTGGCCCCGACCTCGACCTCGTCGGTCTGGCGCTCATGGGGGCCTGACGCTGGCGCTGATGCTTCCGTTCGTCCAGCCCTCGGCCGGCGCGACCGTGCTCTTGTGGCTGACCGTCGTGGCAGGGCTGGGAGGTTCGTTCTTCCTGTGGCAGCATCGCTATGCCCTTTCTGGGCGGCTACCGCTGGTGCATCCGGCGCTGACGCGGTCCCTGCAGTTCGCGGCCGGTGTGCTGACCGCGATGGGCTATTTCGGCTCCGGGTTGGCGTCCACGCTGGTCCTGGCCATGTTCCTACAGGAGGGCCTCAGGTTGTCCGCCCTCGCGGCGGCGGCGGTCACGCTGCCGGCGGCTCTGTCAATGACGCTTGCCTCCGCATTGTCCTGGCGCGTGTCACGGCGTTTCGGCGACTGGACCGTGCCGGCGGGGCTCGCGCTGTCGGCAGTCTCGATGCTGGCGAGCGGCCTGGTCGGACTGCTCGCCCCACAGGCTTACCTGCCCGTGCTGCTGGCGCTCTGCGCCATGTGCATGAGCGCCGCCGGCGGGCTCGTCATCGCGCCTCTCCAGGCGTCGACGCTCCAGCACGCACCGCCGGAGGCGGCGGGCGTGGCCGTCTCCCTCCTCCATCTCCGCACCCACCACAAAGGGGTATAGTCCACTAAACCTACTGATTTCCCCTGGAGTTACGTTGGCCAGCAAGTTCGCCGGTGTCGTGGCCGCGCTCACCCTCGCCCTCGCCGCCTGCGGATCCGGCGCGGGGAGCGCGCCCGCCGGCTCGTCCGCCAAGCCCGACGCCGGCGCCACGATCGAGATCGGCTCCCTGTACGAGCCCCAGAATCTCGACAACACCGCCGGCGGCGGCCAGGGCGTGACGGAGGCCTTCAACGGCAACGTGTACGAAGGGCTGTTCAGACTGACCGACCAAGGCAAGGTGGAGAACCTGCTGGCCGAGAGCCACGAGGTCTCCAACGACGGCCTCGTCTATACCTTCAGGATCCGCAAGGGCGTGACGTTCCACTCCGGCAAGGCGCTGACCGCCGCCGACGTGAAGAACAGCATCGAGCGGGTCATCGCCGAGGATTCCCAATCGGCGCGCAAGAGCAACCTCAAGGCCATCGCGTCGGTCGAGGCGCCGGACGACGCCACGGTCGTGGTCAAGCTGTCGAGCCGGTCGATCTCGCTGGTGTACAACCTGAGCTACGTGTGGATCGTCAACACCGCCGCCAAGGACCTGGCCACCGGCGAGGACGGGACGGGGCCGTACACGCTGGGCTCGTGGAAGCGCGGCTCCACGCTCAGCCTGAAGCGCTTCCCCGGCTATTGGGGCTCGCAGCCCGCCAACGGCGGTGTCGTTTTCCACTACTTCACCGAGGCCACGGCGCTCAACAACGCGCTGCTGACCGACGCGGTGGACATCGTCACCAGCCAGCAGAGCCCCGACGCGCTCGGCCAGTTCACCGGCAACCCCGACTACAAGATCAGCGACGGCCACTCCACCACCAAGCTGCTGCTCGCCTTCAACGACAGGAAGGCCCCGTTCGACAAGCCGCTCGTGCGCAAGGCCGTCGCGGCGGCCATCGACGACGCCAAGCTGCTGCAGTCGGTCTGGGCCGGGCACGGCAGTCTCATCGGCTCGATGGTCCCGCCCACCGATCCGTGGTACGAGGACCTCACTTCGCTCGACCGCCACGACGTCGAGCTGGCCAAGAAGCAGCTCGCCGAGGCCGGGTACGCCAACGGCTTCCGCTTCACGCTCGACACCCCCAACTACGACCCGCACCCGACGGCCGCCACCTTCATCAAGAGCGAGCTGGCCAAGGTCGGCATCACCGTGGACATCAACGTCATCACCGCCGACGAGTGGTACACGAAGGTCTACAAGAACCGCGACTTCGCCGCGACGCTGCAGGAGCACGTCAACGACCGCGACGTGGTCTGGTACGGCGACCCGGACTTCTACTGGGGTTACGACGACAAGCAGGTCACCGACTGGGTGACGCAGGCCGAGCAGGCCAAGACCGCCGAGGAGCAGACCGAGCTGCTGAAGAAGGCCAACAGGAAGATCGCCGAGGACGCGGCCAGCGACTGGCTCTACCTCTACCCGCAGATCGTCGTGGCCTCGTCGAAGCTGTCGGGCTACCCCATCAACGGCCTGAACTCGCAGTTCTACGCGTACGGGATCAAGAAGGGTTGATGGCGCCTTACCTGCTGCGCCGTACCGCCTTCCTGCTCGGGTCGCTGGTGGCCGCGGCCGCGCTGCTGTTCGTGCTGCTGCGGCTGCTGCCGGGCGACCCGGCCAACGCGCTGCTGTCGGTCGGCGCCACGCCGGAGCAGATCGCGGCCGCGCGCCGCCAGATCGGCTCGGACCTGCCGCTGCCCGAGCAGTTCGGCTCCTGGCTGGCCGGGCTGGCCCGCCTGGATCTCGGCATCTCGTTCGTGAGCAGGCTGCCGGTCGGACCGGAGATCGCCGCGCGGCTGACCGTGACCGTGCCGCTGACGCTGCTGTCGTTCGCGCTGGCGGTGGCGGTCGCACTGCCCGTCGGGTTCGTGGCCGCGTGCCGCTCCGGCCGCTGGTACGGGCTGCTGCTCAACGGGATCTCGCAGCTCGGCATCGCCGTCCCGGTGTTCTGGATCGGGATGCTGCTGGTGGCCGTGTTCGCGCTGCGGCTGCGCGTGCTGCCGGCGGGCGGGTTCCCGCGCGACGACTGGGCCGAGCCCGGCAGGGCGCTGACCTCGCTGACACTGCCGGTCGTCACAATCGCGCTGGTCATGTCGGCTTCGCTCATCAGGTACGTCCGCTCGGCCACGCTCGACGTGCTGGGCAGCGACTACCTGCGTACGGCGCGGGCGCTCGGGGAGTCGTTCGCCGGGGCGATGTGGCGGCACGGGCTGCGCAACGCCTCGGTGCCGGTCATCTCGATCCTCGGCATCGAGCTGGCCACGACGTTCCTCGGCGCGGTGGTGGTGGAGAGCGTCTTCACGCTGCCGGGGCTGGGATCGATGCTGGTCAAGGGCATCGCCGAGCACGACTACCCGGTCATCCAGGGTGTACTGGTGGTCAGCACGTTCGCGGTGCTGGTGATCGGCTTCGCGGCCGACCTCGTCCAGCGGCTGGTGGACCCTCGGCTGCGGGCGCACGTCGGCGGGGGGCGGCCGTGAGCGGGCGGGCGCCGTTCGTGGCCGGGTGCGTGCTGGTGGGCGCGGTGGTCGCGGTGGCGGTGGTGTCGCTGGTGTGGCTGCCGTACGATCCCGCCGACACCTCGGGCGGCCGGCTCGCGCCGCCGGGCGGCGAGCACCTGCTGGGCACCGACAAGCTCGGCCGCGACCTGCTCACCCAGCTCATGGTGGGCGCCCGCATCGCGCTCACGGTCGGGATCGGCTCCGTGCTCGTCGGCGGCCTGCTCGGGGTGGCGGCCGGGCTGGTCGCGGGCTTCGCGACGCGCTGGCTGGACGACGCGCTGTCGGCCGCTCTCGACATCGTCATCGCGTTCCCGACGCTGCTGCTGGCCATGCTGGTGGTGGCGGCGCGCGAGGCGTCGCTCGGGTCGGCGATCCTGGCGATCGGGGTGGCCATGTCCGGCGTCGTGGCCCGGCTGACCAGGGTCCTGGTGAAACGGGTGCTGACGCAGGACTACGTCACGGCCTCGCGGACCTCGGGCGCCTCGTGGCCTCGGGTCGTGGCCGAGCACGTGCTGCCGAACATCTGGCCGACGCTGCTCGTCAACCTGGCCCTCCAGCTCGGGCTGGCAGTGCTGGCGGAGGCGGCGCTGTCGTACCTGGGGCTCGGCCCTCCGCCGCCGAACGCCTCGTGGGGCCGGCTGTTGCAGGAGGCGCAGGCCACCGTGCTGACCACGCCGACCGGCGCGATCGCGCCCGGTGTGCTGCTCGTCGTCCTCGTCGTGGGCGTGAACCTGGTCGCCGACGGCTTCCGCGACCTGGCCGACCCGACCCGCAGGAGCAGCCGATGACGCTGCTGGAGGTCTCAGGCCTCTCGGTGCGCCGCGCGGACGGCCATGAACTGGTCCGCGACCTGTCCTTGACGCTCGGCCCCGGCGAGCGGCTCGGCCTGATCGGCGAGTCCGGCTCGGGCAAGTCGCTGACCGCGCTGGCCGTCATGGGACTGCTGCCCGCAGGCATGACCGCGCACGGCAGCGTGCTGCTGGACGGGACGCAGGTGATCGGCGCCGCAGACAGGAGGCTGGATCGCGTACGGGGCCGGGCCGCCGGCGTGGTCTTCCAGGAGCCGCTGACGGCCCTCGACCCGCTGATGCGGGTAGGACGGCAGATCGCCGGTCCGCTCCACCGTCGCCGCGGACTACGCGGCGCACCGCTGCGAGCCGCCGTCCTGGATGCCCTGGCGGAGGTACGGCTGCCGGAACGGGTCGCCCGCGCCTACCCGCATGAGCTCTCCGGCGGTCAGCGGCAGCGCGTCGCCATCGCCATGGCCCTGGCCTGTGAGCCCGGGGTGCTGATCGCCGACGAGCCGACCACGGCGCTGGACGTCACGGTGCAGGCCGAGATCCTGGCACTGCTGGACGGGCTGGTGGCGGGACGCGGCATGGCGCTGCTGTTCATCAGCCACGACCTGGCCGTCGTCGCCGACGTGGCGGACCGGGTGGCGGTACTCGAGAACGGCTCCCTGGTGGAGTCGGGAAGGACGCGTGACATCGTGCGCGAACCGCGGCACGCCTACACCGGCTCCCTCGTGGGCAGCGCGCGGGCGCTGGAGGGCGAGCTGGACCGGCTGGTCCCATGACCGAGACTCTGTTGGAGGCACGCGAGGTGGGCTTCGCCTACCGAAGCGGGCGGCCGGTGCTGGAGGGCGTCTCGGTGGCGGTGACGGCTGGGCGCGGCCTGGGGCTGGTAGGCGAGTCGGGCGCGGGCAAGACCACGCTGCTGCGGCTGCTGCTCGGCCTGGCCAGGCCGACGACCGGCCAGGTGCTCTTCGGCGGCGCCCCCTTGGCCCCGCGCGAACCCGCGTTCAGACGGGCGGTGCAACCGGTGTTCCAGGACCCGTACTCCTCGCTCGATCCGCGCCAGCGGGTCGGCAGGATCGTCTCCGAGCCGCTGCGCGCGCTCGGCCTGCTCTCCCCGGGCTCCCGCAAGGCCAAACGGGACGAGGCGGCGGAGCGGGTGGCTGAGGCCTTGCGCTCAGTTGGGCTGCCGACCGACGCGGCCCGCCGCTACCCGCACGAGTTCTCGGGCGGTCAGCGGCAGCGCGTGGCGATCGCCAGGGCCGTCGTGTGCCGTCCGCGGGTGCTCCTCGCCGACGAGCCGGTCAGCGCGCTCGACGTGTCGACCAGACTGCGTGTGGTGGAGTTGCTGGGCGGGCTCGGCGAGAGCCACGGGCTGACGATTGTGGTGGTCTCGCACGATCTCAGTGTGGTGGCGGCGTTGTGCGCCGAGACGGCGGTCATCGAGGGCGGGCGCGTCGTCGAGCAGGGGGACACCGCCGGCGTGCTGGGCTCGCCCGCGCATCCCTACACCCGCAGGCTGATCGAGAGCGTCCCCCGGCTCAGCCGCGCCGCCCGGCTCCAATAGCCAACGCTGGTCCACTCGGGAACCCCGCGGAGCGGCATAGGCCATTGACATAAAACCTACCTGTTATATAGGTTTTTAAGCCAGCTGATCTCCGTCGCCACGAAACGTCCTCGCCTCGTCACCACCGTTCTCGCCGTCCTCGTGCTGCTCGGCGCGCTGCGCTTCGCGGGCGTCGGCGCGATCGAGTTCTTTCGGCAGCGAGCGGCGCCCGGGCCACGAGCCTGTCTGACTCGCTGCGACCGCTCGCCGTCCTCTGTCCCCGATCCCCCACTCCTCTGAAAGGAACGCCTTGTTAGAGCATTCACTCCGCGAGCAAGCCGTACGACCTCACCGGCTGCGCTCCGCTGTCCTGGCGGTAGTGCTCGCCACCGGCACAGCCATCACTAGCGCACCCGCCTTCGCCTCGGCCCGGCCGGCGCGCGGGCACACCGACGTCGACGTGGCGGTGGAATGGTACGACGTCACCGCCGCCACCATCGCCGCCGCCGGATCTCCCACGCAGGTCACCGACAGCCGCACGTGGGCGATCAGCTGGCTGTCCGCGGCCCGGGCCCTGCACTCCGGTCCCCACCAGCGGGCCTTCCAGGACGCCGCCCTCGCCTCCGCGGTCCGCACCTCACTTGTCAGTCTGATCCCCGCCCGCACCGCCGAGGTCGACGCGGCGTTCGCGGTGACGCTGGCACGCATTCCCGATGGCCCGTCCAAGGATCGCGGCGTGGCGGCAGGCGCAGATGAGGCGACGTCGCTGCTCGCGGAACGGGCCGGTGACGGTCTCGACCCTGCCTCGGTCAGCCCGCCGTACCCGGCTCCCCAAGCCGCACCGGGGATCTGGCAACCCACACCGCCTGCTTTCGGATCGGCCGCGCAGGCGGGGACGAGGTTCGCCAAGCCGTTCCTCCTGAGCCGCGCCGACCGGTTCCGGCCGGGACCGCCTCCCGCGCTCGGCTCTTCGCAATATCGAGCCGATCTAGAGGAAGTACGCGATTACGGCGCCGCGAGCAGCACTCAACGCGCGCAGGCCCAGACGGACATCGCGCAGTTTTGGCTAGGGTCCTCACTCACCCTCTACAACGGTGTGCTGCGTGCCGCCCTCGCCCAGTCCCGCCGGCCGGCGTCAAGGCAGGCCGAACTCGTCGCGCTCTTCCATGTCGCACTGGTGGACACCCAGATCGCCACCTCAGATACCAAATACACCTATCTGCGGTGGCGTCCGGTCACCGCGATCCGCGCCGCCGACACCGGCCACCCCTCCATCCCCTCGGACCCGGCCTGGACCCCGCTGCACACGACACCGTCGCACCCCGACTACCCGAGCGGACACAACACCTACTCCGGCGCCGCCGAACAGGTGCTGACCTCACTGGTCGGTGCCCACTCCCGCGAACCGTTCACACTCACAAGCCCGACCGCGCCCGGAGCCACCCGCACCTACACCACGTGGAAAGCCCTGACCGACGAGAACGTCGACGCCCGAGTCTGGTCGGGCATCCACACCCGCTCCGCCGACAAGGCCGGGGTGACGCTGGGCCGCCAGGTCGCGGCCTACGATCTGCTTCACGCCGCACGCCTGTTCTCGTAGGCCTGCGCCTGCCGAAAACCACATCCATGCACGTCAATCAGGCTCTGCATCACTTTCGAAGCGACTACAACTTCTGATGGCAAGCAGCCGCACATCGCCTACCGATGGCTGCTCGGTGGTTGCTCATACGCGTTCGATCTGCCGTGGGGCTGGGCCTCGTCACGAAATCCCGACCCTACACAGCGGTGTCGAGAAAGGTGACAAACGGGCACATAATGGCGATGGTCAAGAACGCATGGTTGCTCGGTGGTTGCTCGCGTGTACGGGATACGGCGCGGCATCCACTGTCACTTCTCGGCACGATGACAGGGATGATCGCGGACACAGCGATAGAAAACGTCATCCCGCGACACCGAGCGGCACCAATCGAGCCGACTCATAATCCGTTGGTCTCGGATCGGCGCTGGATTCGCTGGCTTAGCCATCACTGTGGGTCCCCCTCGGTTCCAAGCACCCCTCAGCGGACGACACAAAGGTTCACCACATCCTGTCTATCCCCAGAGACTCGAACTCCGGACTCTCCACACCGGCCGCCACCGGCATGGCGAGTACGGTGGCCCACCATCACCGGCACGGCGAGCGCCGTGACGATGCCCACCGCCACCGGCGCGGAGATCCGTGCCGGGCGGCGGCGGGCCGGTGTGTCTAGGAGCCGGTGCGTCTAGAGGCGGTCGAGGATCTTCTGCATTTGGGCGACCTCGGCCTGCTGGGCGCTTTCGATGGTCTTCGCCAGTTCCTTGGCCGCGGCGTTGGAGCCCTGCGACTGCTCGGTACGCGCCATCTCGATCGCCCCCTTGTGATGGGCGATCATCAGCTCGGCGAACTGCCGGTCGAACGCCGCGCCCTTGGCGGCCTCCAGCTTCTTCATGTCGTCCGCGGACATCATGCCGGGCATGTCATGACCCATCCCGTGGTCCATGCCGCCGGACGGCAGCGGCTTGCCCCACTGGGCGAGCCAGCCCTTCATGGTCTGGATCTCCGGGTCCTGCGCGGCCTTGATCTTCGCGGCCAGCTCCTTGATCTCCTTGTCGGAGGCCCGGGTCTCGGCCAGGTCGGCCATCTCGACCGCCTGCTCGTGATGCGGGATCATCATCTGCGCGAACATCGCGTCCGCGTCGTTGAACTCCGCCGCCGGCGAGGCGGGGGCCGTCGTCGTCGTGGCGGGCGCGCTGCTGTGCATGGTGGCCATGTCGGGCCCCGCCGAGCCGCTGTCGGCGCCGCCGCAGCCGGCGACCAGCGCGAGCACGGCTCCGGCCGCCGCGGTGGCAGCCGGGATCCTCATATTCGTGAACATGGTGCTTCCTTCGGTGATGGATGTACGCAGGCCGTCATCGCGGACCGGCCCCTCGGACCGTCCGCCGATATTTCGGCCTATATGCGCATCACCGAGAGCAC
Organism: Nonomuraea sp. NPDC005650; assembly: GCF_040605375.1. Lineage (NCBI taxonomy): Bacteria > Bacillati > Actinomycetota > Actinomycetes > Streptosporangiales > Streptosporangiaceae > Nonomuraea > Nonomuraea sp. NPDC005650. The sequence goes on along the minus strand of NZ_JBEXCR010000044.1, from coordinate 54,372 downwards.
TGCGGGGCTCGGCGTCAGCCGGCGCGGCGGCGCCCTCGCCGCCGTGCGCGCCCGGGACGCCCAGCCGCCCATTCCCGCGCGCCATCGCAGCATGGCGGCCCAGACGACCGCGATCAGCAGCGCGATGACCGACGTCAGCACGGCCAGGCACACGTCGCTCGGGTCGAACCCGGCCGCGTCCTGCGAGCAGATCGAGACCGCGTCCCGGTCATGCCCGGCGTTCATCCCGAAAGCCTGCCCGGCAGCCTGCCCGACAGCTTGCCCGGAAGCCTGCGCGGGAGCCTGCCCCAAAACCTCGCCGACAGCTTGCGCGGGAGCGGCGTGGGCGTGCGAGCCTTGAGCGGCGACGACGCCGTGGTGCGAGGCGAGATGCCCGAGCGTGTGCATGCCGGCCACGCCGAGCGCGAGCAGCAGGGGCAGCAACCAGGGGAGGCCGGGCAGAATCGACCGCCGCGTCACGCGCTCCCCCTCCTCACACCTGCCGGCCTTAGTACTCGCTCCAGGATGGCCAGCGGCTGTTCTGTTCATCCGGACACCAGGGCAACTATGAAGCATCGTAGTGGATGCCCCGACTCGCCCCATCGTCGCGAGCCGCCCGTTGAACGCCGAAGCCCCGGTGCGCGTATCTCCCCATGGACCGGCGGAACATCCCCTAGCACAGGTAGTACGAGCCGTTCCGGATCTCCGATTGCCCAAACAGACCAGACACCCCTTTCACTTCTGTACTATTTCGCCCCAGGTTCTGGATATTTACGAGGAGGCGTCGTAGTGGCCGTGCCGACAAGGCTTGGACGAACGGCGGCGGTCGCGGCCCTGTCCGTGTTAGCGCTGGCCGCCACTCCCGTCGTCGCCGTGGCCGAGCCGTCGCCGGCCAAGGCCCGCGCCAAGCTGGTGAAGCTGAACGAGCAGGCCGACCAGGTCGTCGAGCGCTACAACCAGGCGACGGAGGCGTACAAGAAGGCCAAGAAGAAGTACGACGCGCTCAACACCGAGCTGGGCCTCAAGGACGCCCGCGCCGGCGCCCTGCGCGACGACCTCGTCCGGCTGGCCGTCAGCGACTACCAGTTCGGCCCGATGAGGGGGTGGGAGCGGTTCGCCGGCCAGGCCGACCCCCGGGCGATCCTGAACAGCCTGGCGTCCTTCCAGGAGATGACCCAGGCCCGGGCGGCCAAGATCCGCGCGTACCAGGCCGCCACCAAGGAGCTGCGCGATCGGCGCAACGACGCCAAGACCACCCTGGCGGAGGCCGACTCGGCGCGCGACAAGGTGAGCGACGAGAAGTCCAAGGTCGAGAAGCTGATCGCCGAGCAGACCAAGCTGCTGCGCAGGCTGGGCGCCTTCAACACCGGCGACCCCAACAGCCCCGGCATCAAGTACACGGGTCCGGCCTCCGGCAACGCCCGCGCGGCGCTCCAGTTCGCCTTCGCCCAGGTGGGCAAGCCGTACCGGTTCGGCGGCACGGGGCCGGGCTCCTACGACTGCTCCGGCCTGACCCAGGCCGCCTGGCGGCAGGCGGGGGTCGAGCTGCCCCGTACGACCTGGACGCAGTGGAGCTGGGGCTCCGCCCGCCGCGTCCCCCTGAACGCGCTGCAGCCCGGGGACCTGCTCTTCAGCAAGGGGCTGGGGCACATGGGCATGTACGCCGGCAACGGGAAGATGGTGCACGCGCCGCAGACCGGGGACGTCATCAAGGTCGTGAACCTGGACGACTACTGGCGCGCCCGCCTGCTCGGCGCGGTCCGCCCCTGACCGCGACCCGGCCTACCGACCGCTACAGCCGAATCCGGCCGAGTCCTACGGGCCTGGCCGGCGCCTAGAGGTTCAGGCGAGCCCGGCCGATGAGGTGCGCGAGGGCGGGGACGGGCGGCTGCGGCGCGAAGGCGAACCGCTCGACCTCTTCCACGGCGAACCCCGCGCGCCGGATCGCGGCGAGCGTGTCGCGGTTGGGGTGACAGCCCCCGGCCATGCGCCGCCACAACGGCGTGATCGCGTCTTCGAACAGGCCGAGCGCCAGGTTGGACGACCGTACGTGCTCGTAGAAGCGCAGGGTTCCGTCCGGCGTGAGCACCCGGGCGATCTCGGCCAGCGCCGCCGCCGGTGAGGGCACGCTGCACAGCACGAGCGAGACCACCGCGGCGTCGAAGCCGTGGGCCTCGCCCGGCAGCGCCTCCGCGTGCCCGGCCACGACCCGCACGGGCACCGGTGCCGAGGCTGCCTCGGCCTGGGCGAACCGGCGCAGGGTGTCCTCCGGCTCGACCGCGACGACCTCGGTGACCGTCTTGGGATAGTGGGCGAAGTTCCGGCCGTTGCCGGCGCCGATCTCGATCACCCGGCCTTCGAGCCCGTCCAGGAGCCGCCTGCGATGCTCCCGCCCACCGCGCTGGTCCGCGGCGGCGGACGTCTCGACGTACATGCGGGCCAGGCGCGGATGCTGAAATCCGGACAGGTCAGTCACAACGATCACCTCTGTCTGCAGCTGTCGTCTTCCAGACTGGATCCTCGTCGGCGAAGCGCGCGCGTGCGCGCGCCGCCGCCAGAAAGGCTTCCTGGCGACGGCGCGCACGGTCCGTCATTTCCGGCAGCGGATGGGATAGGTGGTCTGCGCCGTCGGCTGGTTGTGGTTCAGGACCTCGATCTTGACCGTGCCGTCGGTCCTGGCCGCCCGGCTGAAGCCGAACGCCTGGATGCCGAGGACCCCGCCGTCCGGGAGCGTGTGGGTGAAGGTCTGCCCGGCCTGGCCGTCGATCACCCAGCGGTAGGTGACCTCCGTTCCCGCCGGTGCCTTGAACTCGCCGAACGCCGTCAGGTACGGGTCGGCCACGCAGTCCCCGTAGTAGCCGACCGACTCGATCTCGGTGATCTGCACCGTGCCCGGCGACGGGTCGGGCGCCACGCACGTCCAGGTGTAGGACTCCTGCCCGGCGGGCTTGTCATGGTTCAGGATCTCCAGGCGGACGACACCGGAGCCGCTGAACCTGGCGTCGCTGTACCAGAAGTCGCCGATCCTGCTCCGTACGCCGGGCTTGAGCTCGGCGGTCCTGAGCGGGCCCGGCTTGCCGTCGACGACCAGGCGGTACTTGACGACGGCAACACGATCCGTCACGACCATGGCGTCCGCCCGCAGGGTGAACGAGCCGTCGCACTGGCCGGTGAAGTGGGACGTCAGCAGGTACTCGAAGGTCAGCTTGGCGTCGCCGCCCTCGTCGGCGCAGGCGAAGGAGAACGTGCGCTCGGCCGTTCCGCCGTCGGCCGCGAGGCCGAGCGTGTGGGCGCCGTTCCGGGCGGAGTCGAGGCTCCAGGTGGCGGACACGTCACGGGTGCGGGGCTGGTCGCCGGCGGGGAAGTCGACGGTCTGCGGCGCCCACTTGGCGCCGTCGAGGATCCACCAGTACGTGACCTTCCGCGCCGGGCCGGCCGGGAGCGAGAGGCGGCCGGTGGCCTGGTACGGGACGGGCTCCAGGCAGCTGCCCTCGTAGTCGCCGGGGGTGACGTCGACGATCCGCGGCACCGCCTGCTGCGCGGGCGGCTCCGTCGTGTGGGTCGGCGCCGGAGTGGTGGGCGGCGGAGACGTCGGGGGTGGAGAGGTGGGCGGCGGAGAGGTCGGAGGCGGGGTGGTCGGCGGCCGGGTCGGAGTGGTGGTGCAGATCACCTGGTAGGCGGCCCGTCGCGAGTCGTGGCCGCCCGCGTCGAGGATGCGGATGGCCTTCCAGCCGCTGGTGGAGCTGCCCACGGACAGCGGCAGCGTCACCTGCCGCGTACGGGGCCCGCCCGCCGCGAAGTAGAGCGACTCGGGCCGCCCCTCCCCCGCGCTGCCGTCGATCCACTGGTAGTCGACCTTGGCGGGCGTGCGCGACACCTGGACGGTGCCCGTGAACGTCACGGTCGTGGGACAGGCGCCACGCTGGCTCGCCGGCCCGGCCGTGACGTCGGCCGCGGCGACCGGCGGCCGGCCGGGCGCGGCGGGCAGCAGGTGGGCGCCGTCCCACACCTCGACGGGGCCCGCGCACGCGACGCTGAAGCGGCCCTTGGCCGACAGCCCCTTCCTGCCGAGGACCTCCACGGCCTGCCAGCCCGTGGTGCTCCGGTCGAACGTCTGGCGGTCGGTCACGACCACCTTGCGCGTGCCCTTGACGCGGAAGCTCCTGATGGCGCCCTTGCTGCCGTCACCGCGTACCCAGCGGTAACGCACGGTTCCCCGGCCCTTGGCCGCGACCACGGCGGAGAAGCCGACCGTGGTGGGGCAGGCGCCGGACTGCTTGGCGGGGCTCGCCCTGACCTTGGCCACGACCGTCTTGATCGCGGGGGCGGCGAGCGCCGGAGGGGCGGCCAGCAGGCCGCTGAGCAGCACGGCACCCAGCAGCAACGCTGTCCTTCTCATCGGGGGTCCCTTTCTTTCCACAGAGGAGGGACCATGCTCTCCGGCCCGTCTTGGGGGTCACTTGGACCCCGCTTGTAACTCCCGCCGCGTTCGCGCGGCGGGCGGGGGACCGGTCAGAATGTCCCAGTACGGCGGTGCGGGCGGATGAGAGGTCGTGTGAACGAGAGCGTGTCGTTGGTCGAGCTTGCCCATCGGCTGGAAGAGGTGGTGGGCGAGCTGCGCGGCATCCCCGTCGACGTCGAGCGGGTGGACGACAGCGAGCTCGTACGGGAGCAGATCGCGCAGGCCGTGCGCACGGCCGGTGAGCTGCGCGCCATGCACCCGGTGGGCTCGTCGGAGCAGGGCCGCGACGAGCAGAAGAGCCGGCGCAGCGTGCTCGACGCCCTGCGGCGCGGCATGACGATGCGCACGATCGTGCACGCGAGCGTCCTGGACGACCCCCGCAAGGCCGCCCGGATCAGGGAGCTGCACGCCACCGGTGACCTGCACCGGGTCATCGACGAGCCGATCCAGCAACTGCTCATCTTCGACCGCACGGTGGCCTTCCTCCGCATCACCCCCGTCCCCTACTCGCCGGGGGCCCTGGTGATCAGGCAGCAGAGCCTGATCGCCACCCTCATCGACCTGTTCGAGCAGACCTGGGCCAGGGCCAGGGAGATCACCGAGCCGACGCACCGGCTGACCCAGCGGGAGCGCGAGGTGCTCGCGCTGATCGCCGAGGGGCGCTCCAACAGCGCCGTCGCCCGCGCCCTGTCGATCACCGAGGCGGCCGTCGGCAAGCACGTGGCCGGGGTGTTCGCCAAGCTCGAACTGCCCGCGACCGCCGACGACAACCGGCGGGTGCTGGCGGTGCTCGCCTACCTGCGCGGCGCGGCGGGGTAGGGCCAGGACTACCCCGTCCTCGCCCCAGCCCCCATGCGGGCGGCCTCCTGCGCAGACTTCAATGAACGTCATGCAACGCATGACTGGATTGCTGGTCGGCGCGGTCTTCGGCGCGGTCTTCGTCGTCGTCAACGCGCAGAGCCCGCTCAACGCCGTGACCGTGAACCTCCTGCGGGCGGCCGCCTGCCTGGCGGCCGCGAGTGTCGTCGCCATGTGGTTCGTCGCGGCCCGGAGGCATCACACAGGCGAGCCGGGCCGGCGGGGGAACATGTTCGGCCGCGGCTACCTGATCGTCGTCGCCGCGGAGGCGGTCCTGCTCTTCGGCGGGCTCCGGGTGCTGGCCGCCTGGGGGCTTCCCGAGCAGGCCAACGTGGCCTGGGTCGCGTTCGTGGTCGGTGTGCACTTCGTCGCCCTGGCGCCGATCTGGAAGGACCGGGGCATCGCCGTACCCGGTGTCGTCCTCACCCTGCTCGGCGTCGCCGGCCTGATCCTGGTGTCGGCGGGCGCCGTCGACTGGGTGCCGCTCGTCAGCGGCGTGCTGTCCGGAGTGGCGCTCCTGACCGGCGCCGTCGCCTTCGGCTGGCGCACCGTGGCGGCCCGGACGGCCTGAGCTTTTTATGAAACGTGCTGATCCGTGCGGATGCCTGCCGTTCCGTGCGAGCCCTTGCGCCCCGGTGACCAGGGAAATCAAATGGGGGGCGCGACCGGGCGAATAAGGCCGCGTCGGTCTTCACGCGGAAAGGAGGTGTCGGAGAATGGCGTGCCGACAAAATGCCGCCGGGGCCGCGCGGACGCTGGCCCGTCGGCAACTCCTACGATTACGACCGGGACCGGATCGGATTTCTCCGGCGCTGCCAGGCCGAATACGGCGACATCTTCACCTTCAGCCCGGCCACCGTCTTCGTGGCCGACCCCGAGCTGATCGGCGAGCTGTTCAAGAAGTCGAACGAGCTGTTTCTCACCGAGGAGCCGCTGTTCCCGGCCCGGCATTCCGACCAGGAGGTGAGCGACCACCTGGACGGCTGGATGCGGGCCCGGGGCCGTGCCTGGCACGGGATGACCAGGAACATCGTCAGATCCCACGGGCACCGGGTGACGGACCTGCTCGACGAACGCCTCGCGGCGCTTTCCGGCCGGGCCTTCCACGTGGTGCCGTTCATGCGGAGCTACAGCGCCAAGCTCTCGGCGATGTTCTGTTTCGGCCCGGACAACGAGGACCCCTTCGCCGCAGCGGAGCGGCGCTCGGGGCTGGCGCTACCGTTCATGGACTCCAGCCTGACCTTCCCGAGCTGGCTGCCGCTGCCGTCCATCAGGCGGGTGCAGCGGGCCGAGGCCGGGGTGCAGGCGGCCATCACCGAGAAGTTCCGGCAGCGCAGGGCCGCGCCGCACGAAACGCCCGAAGACCTCATCGACCTGCTGCTCGCCGACGACCCCGACATGCCTTCGGAGGACGAGGCCGTCAATTTCCTGGCGTCGATGATCCTCGCGTCGTTCGGCTCTCCGGGGGCGACGATGGCGTGGGTGATCCGGGAGATGGCCCGGCGGCCGGAGGTCCGGCGGCGGCTGCGTGACGAGGCGCTGGCCGTCATCGCCGAGTCCGGCGGCCTCGGCAACGAGCGGAGCCTGCCGTACGCCGACGCGGTGACGAAGGAGGTCATGCGGCTCTACCCGCCGACCTGGCTCATGGGACGCAAGGTGCGCAAGCCCTGCACGCTCGGCGGCTACGCCCTGCGGCCCGGCATGGACGTGCGGTTCAGCCCGTACCTCATCCACCGCGACCCCCGCTACTGGCCGGACGCGGAGGAGTTCCGCCCGGAGCGGTGGTTCGAGCCCACGCAGCAGCCCCGGTTCACCTACTTCCCGTTCGGCGCCGGGCCGCGGGTGTGCCTCGGCATGCACCTGGGCGTCTACCAGGCCATCGTGGGGGCCGCGCACATCGCGGCCCACTACGACATCGACGGGGTCGACCTGCAGGACTCCGACGCCGTGGCCGGTCCCGTGCTGGAGCCGCTGGCGCTGCGGGTCAGGATGACGCGCACCCACGCGGGACGGACCGTGGTGGGGGCATGACGGCCCCGGCCGGCCGCTTCCGGGACGCCCTGGCCATCGCCGAGTTCCGCGCGATCTTCGTCGCGCACATCGTGTCGATGACCGGGAGCGTCCTGGCCCAGCTCGCCCTGACCGTGCTGGTCTACGTACGGTCCGACTCGCCGCTGCTGGCCGCCGTGACGTTCGCGCTGCCGATGCTGCCGCAGCTGGTCGCGGGGACGTTGCTGTCGGCGCTGGTGGACCGGGTGCCGAACCGGCGGCTGCTGGTCGGCTGCAACCTGGTCTCGGCGGTGCTGGCGGCGGCGATGGCGGTGCCCGGCGCGCCGACGGCGGCGCTGCTGGCGCTCGGGTTCGTGCTGGGGCTGATCCGGCCGGTGTTCGGCGGCGCGCGGGCGGCCACGATGCCGCAGGTGCTGCCGGGCGACGCGTACGTGCCCGGCCGCAGCCTGATGCGGGTCGTGGCGCAGGTCGCGCAGATCGGCGGCTTCGCGGTGAGCGGCGTCGCGCTGACCGTGGTCTCGCCCGGCACGTTGCTGCTGGCCGACGCCGTGTCCTTCGGCCTCTCCGCGGCGCTGCTGCGTTTCGGCACGCGGGAGCGCCCACCGACCGCGGGCTCGGGGCAGTCGCTGGTGCGCGACTCGCTGTCGGGGATCGGCCGGCTCATGGCGGTCCGGCCGCTGCGGCGGCTGCTGGTGTTCGGGTGGGCGGTGCCCGCGTTCGCGGTCGCGCCCGAGGCGCTGGCGGTGCCGTACGCGGCGGAGCTGTCGGCGAACGACACCGTGGGCGCCGGGCTGCTCCTGACCGCGCTGCCGCTGGGCACGGTGGTCGCCGAGTTCGCCGGGAACTGGACGCTGTCCGCCGGGCGGCAGGTCAGGCTGATGGCGGCGCTGGCCGCGCTGTGCTTCCTGCCCCTGCTCGCCTTCGCGTTCCGGCCGCCGATTCCCCTGGCGGCGGGGCTGCTGTTCGTCGCGGGCCTGGGCGCCTCCTTCCAGCTCGGCCTGGATCGTACGCTCCTGGACGCCGCGCCGAAGGAGCTGCTGGCGCGGGCGCTGGGCGTGCGGGCCTCGTGGATGATGTTCTTCCAGGGGCTCGGCTTCGCCGTGGCCGGGCTGGCCGCCGAGTTCGCGCCGGTGACGGCCGTGGTCACGGGGGCGGCGCTGTGCGGGCTGCTGGCCGCCGGGGTGTTCGCGCTCTCAGGCGTTCAGCCTCGGTACGTTGCGCTCGCGGATCAGGCTCTCGGCCAGGATCCGCAGGGCGAGCGGTGAGCCGCCGGCCTCGACCACGTACGGGCGGCACGCTTCCCGGTCCCGGTGCGCGAACTCGACGTCGAGCGCGGCGGACAGCACCCTGAACGCGTCGTGGTCGCTCAGCGTGCTCAGCTCCATCGGCAGCGCGCCCTCCCGGATCACCAGGTCAGACAGGTACGTCCGCGCGCTGACGAGGACCGTGCACGTGGGCGAGCCGGGCAGGAGGGGGCGTACTTGCCGTAAGGACCGGGCGTTGTCCAGCACGACCAGCATCAGCTTGCCGGCCAGCACGCTCCGGTACAGGCAGGAGGCCTCCTCCTCGTCGTCGGGCATCAACCGGACGCCCAGTGCGCGCAGGAACCTGATGATCACCGGATACGCCTCAGCATTTCCCGATAAATCGGTGTAAAGCTGGCCGTCGGGGAACCGTGCCGCCGACCGGTGCGCCCACTGGACGACCAGCGCCGACTTGCCGATCCCCGGCGGTCCGGTCACGAGGATGAGCGGGCCGGGCGCCGAGTCGTCGTACGGCCGGCGCGACCACTCCTCCATCTGGGCCAGCTGCGGCTCCCGCCCGGCGAACCCACGGATCGGACGCGGCAACTGACGCGGCACCGGCAGCGCCGGATCCCACCCGGCGAGGGCCGGATCCCATCCACCGCACACCGGCCCCCGCCCGGCAGACGCCGAATCCCGTCCGGGAGGCGCGGGCGCCCGTCCGGTAGGCGCCCGATCCCCTCCGGGCGGCGCGGCATCCCACCCGCCGGACGCCACATCCCGCCTGGGCGGCGTGGGTGCCCGCCCGGGCGGGGTGGGTGCCCCCTCCTTGCCGGCCGCCAGTGCCCGCCAGGCCCGGCGCCACCGTCGCACCTGCTCGGCCGCGTGCCGCTGCTGACCGCAGGACAACAGGCAGGCCCGTACGAACGCCTCCACCACGGCCAGCCGCGGCAGGCCGCGCGGGCTGTGGCCGCGGAGCACCGCCGAGACCGTCGTCTCCGGGAGCACGTCGACCCAGGTGCCGTCCACCAGCTCCACCGAGCCGCCGAGGATGCGGAGCCGGCGGAGCGACGGCTGCCCCGACCACCTGCGCAGCATCACCAGGCGCTGTAACAGCTGCGCCCCGGTGGAGCAGCCCTCCGGCCCCGGAATTTCGTGGCCCGGATCTTCCGGATAAACCGCGTTACCGGGCGTGGGCGCGCGCATTACGGCCGACTGATAACGTCGTGGTGAATGCGCGTAAATTTGGCCCCGGGGTGATCCGCATGAGCATTTTCTCCCCCGCCGGTCACGACTTATGCCGAAAGCCGATGTCCGGAATTTGACGCCTCCGCGCGACCTACTTCCCGCACTCCCGCCACCCGTCGCCGGACCGACCCCAACTGCGGCTGAACGTGTTGACGGGCCTGCGGCGAGGGCCCGGCGCCCCGCCCCTCGGCACAATTACCCATTCTTTCTCCCGCCGGATCGAGTTAGGCGGGAATTACCCGGAAATGGTGCGCATTCATTCGGCCACTCTCTGTATGCCGACGGCTCGGCATTTCGGTTACCCGTACGGGAGATTCACCCGGCCGCCGGGGTCACGTCGCCACCTGGGCCCTGAACCTCTCGTGGGCGGCCTGCTTGGTGATCCCCATCGCCTCCCCCACGTCCGCCCACGACGCGCCGCCCTCTCTGGCCGCGGCCACGGCCTGATCGAGCAGGGTCCGCTGCCAGCTCTCCACCTGGGACAGCAGGGTCAGGGCGGCGAGCGGGCGGTCGGCCGTGAGGTTCACGATCTGCTCGCACAGGAGGTTCGACTTGATCACGAGCCAACTGGGCGGGGCGGCGGCGAGCAGCGGGGCCGCGTGCTTGCTCCACCACCGGCCCTCCGCCTCCTTGGCGCCCTCCGGCGTGGCCGCGAACCGGCGGCGGTCGGCCCACCCGCAGGAGCATGCGGCCTGGTAGCCGACGAAGGTCCTGGTGAAGGCGGTGGAGGAGCGCGCCAGCTCACCACCGGGGAGGACCGGCGCCGCGAAACCCTCGTGGCCGGGGATGTCAGCGATCTTCAACGTCATAACCGTCAAGATATCCTGACGATTACCGGTCGCGCCATCCGTCCTGCCGAAGGGGGTCAGAGGCGGGTGGTCACGTAGGTCTTGCGCACGGTCTCGTGGACGTGCCACTCCCCCTGCCAGCCCGCGGGCATGACCAGGGTGCTTCCGGGGCCGACCTCCTGGGTCGTGCCGTCCTGGCCGACGATGGTGGCCCGGCCGGAAAGGATCTGGCAGACCTCGTGGTAGCCGTCGCGTACGGCGGTGAACGTGCCGGGCGTGCACTCCCACACCCCCGCGGCGGTCCTGCCGTCAGCCGAGGTCCACGCCTCGAGCGCCGCCTCCCGCTGCTCCCCGCTGACCGAGGTCGGCTTGGCGGCGAACGGCCCCAGGTCGGCGACGATCGCGTCCGGCACGACGATGCTGTTCAACTGTTCTCCCTAGTCATCTCGGGTGTGGCGGGCGATCCTATCGGCGGCCCCGACGACGGCTGACGTCGCGGTCCACCCTTCGCCGACCAGGCGCGCCCGCCGCCGGGGCCGGGGCGGTCAGCTGTCGCCGGGCTCCGGTGTCGTCGCCTCGTGCGGCCCCGAGCGCGACGCGGGTTCTCCCCGCGAGGAGACCGTGACGTGCTCGGCCCCGAGGCGGACCGTGATCGGCTCCCCGCCGAGCGGAACCAGGGTCACCTCGTCCCCGCGCACCCGAACCTCTGGCGCCGCCGGCTCCTGCTCGCCCGCCGTGAGCACGACCAGGCTGACGTACACGGCGGTCCCGCCCGGGTGGGCGTCGCAGGTCAGGTACGGCGTGGCGGAGTGCGGTCCGAAGGCGTTCACGCCGTGCGCGCTCGCCACGCCCGCCCCCGTGTAGCCATGCAGCCCGCGCACCACGCTCGTCAGGCCGTCCGCGCGCCGCGCCAGCGCCCAGGTGTCCCCGGACCGGGTCTCGGGCGCCTCCGGCCCGGCCGGCGCATGGCCGCCGTCGCGTACGAGGTGCCCGGCGGGCGCCGTGACCTGGTGGATCCGGAGCTCGGCCGCGCCGTCGACCACCGAGACGGTCACCACGCGGACGGGGCCGTCCTGGTAGGCCGAGGCCGCGAAGCGCTCCCCGACGGTGAGGGGCTCGATGACGCGCCGCCGGGAGGTCACCCCCTGCGGTGAGACGACGGCGAGCTGCCCGTCGACCGCCTCCTCGCCGATGTCCGGGCCGGTGTGGCTGGTGTAGGCGAGCCGCAGGTAGTGCGGGTCCGGCGGCCCCGCGGGGTCCTGGACGCGGTCGCGGTCGCTGCCGTGGTTGACCAGCCGTACGACGCCGTCCTCGCGGGTGGCGTGCAGCAGCCAGCCCGGCTCGGGCATCGCGACGACCTGGTCCGCGAGGTCGACCGGCGCGGGCGCCTCGGCGTCCGTCCAGGCCGGGTGCTCGGGCGGCAGCAGCAGGCCGAGGAACGCCTTGCTGGCCCAGTACGGCGAGGCGGGCCCGGAGTAGTCCTGGGTGCCGGGCGGGAAGGCGTCGTACCAGCCGCAGGTGAGCAGGCCGCGGCCGTCGGGGGCGCCGCGTTCGACGAAGTGGCGCAGCACGCCGCTCGCGATCCGCCGGGTCCGCCCCGGGGGAAGGGGTGAGGCGCCGGTCAGCGCGCCCAGCCAGAGCGGCGCGACGGTCGCGAACCGGTAGATCAGGGACCGCCCCTGGTGCACCGGCCCGCCGTCGGCAGCGAACAGGTGCTGGTAATGGCCCAGGAACCGGTGCAGCCGGTCCGCGTAGAGCCGCCCGCGGGCGGCGTCGCCGGCCATGCGCGCCCACAGCGACGGATACAGGTGCATCGCCCAGCCGGAGTAGTAGTCGAAGTTCTTGCCCTTGCCGTCGGAGTACCAGCCGTCGCCGACGTACCACTCCTCGATCCGCTCCAGCCCGCCGGCGATCTCGGCGGGGTCGTGCGGCCCGCCCACCTCGGCGAGGAACTGCTCCACCACGACCTGGAACAGCACCCAGTTGTTGTCCGGCGTGCGCCGCCCCACGAACCCGGCCAGCCAGGCCACCACCCGCTCCCGCTGGGCCGGCGAGAGCCGGTCGAACAGCCAGGGCCGGGTCTCGTGCAGCGCGAGCGCGATGGAGGCGGCCTCCACGAGCGGCTGCGACATGTCGGTCAGCGGCGGCCAGGCGTACGGGTGCGCGGGGTCGGTGCCGGCCACCAGCCCCTCGGCGTAGCGCTCCAGCAGGGCGGGCGGCACGTCGCCGCCCGCCCCCGCGATGCGGAAGGCCGCGAGCAGGAACGTGCGGGCGAACCCTTCCAGCCCGTCGCTGACGGTGCCCGACCTGCTCGCCCGGCCGGGCAGGCGGTACTGGGCGAAGCCGTCGGTGGCGTACGGCACCACGGAGTCGAGCAGGTGGTCCGCCACGCTCTCCCAGTGGGCGCGGGTCCACCCGGTGAAACCGGACAGGTGCGGGTCGGCAGGCGGGAGGCGCAGGGGGGACGACATGAAACGGATACTAGGGCATCCACCTGGGCCGACCCTCAGTCGGTCCGGCTGATCTGTGTAAACGGTTTAACCCCGCAAGAGAGGGCGGACCGAGTCGCGGACGATGATGTGCGTGCCGAGCATCACGTGCCGGCTCGTGTCGGCCGCGTCGGTGTCCAGGGCCAGCCGCACGGCGGTACGGCCCAGCTCCTCGTGCGGCACGTGCACGGTGGTCAGATCGATGTCGTCGGCCGGGGGAAGATCGTCGAAGCCGACCAGCGACACGTCATCCGGCACGCGCAGCCCACGCTCCCGCAACGCCGCCCGGGCCCCGGCCGCCATCAGGTCGTTCCCGGCGAAGACGGCGGTGAAGTCGGGCGGCCCCGCCTCCAGCCGCTCCCGCATCATGCGATAGCCGTCGCGCCGGTCCATCACCACGCTGTCCACCTCCAGCCCGGGATCGTGCGCCACCCGGTGCGCGGCCAGCGCCGACCGATATCCCGCGATCCGGCTCTCCGGCGTCGTGTAACCGGCCCGCCGCCCCAGGAACAGGATCCGCCGGTGACCGGCCGAGAGCAGGTGACTGGTGATCGCGTGGGCGCCGCCGGTGTTGTCGTACTCCACGACGATCGCCGGCACCCCCTCCCCCAGCGCCGGACGCCCGCACAACACCAGCTGCGACCCCGCCACCGCCAGCGCCCGCGCGTAGTCCGCCATCCGCTCCCGATAGGCGTCGTCGATCGGCATGTTGCCGACCAGGATCACCGCCTCGGCGTGCTCCTCCCGCAGCAGCCGCACCATGGCCAGCTCCCGCTCGGCGTCCCCGCCCGTGGTGCCCACGATGCAGAGCCGGCCCTCGCGCACCGCCTGGTCCTGTACGCCCTGCGCCACATGCGCGTAATGCGGCGACACCACCGAGTTCACCACGATCGCCACGCTCTTCGGCCGCGCGCCCGCCAGCCCGCGGGCATGCGCGTTGGCCACGTAGTCGAGCTCGCGCACCGCCCGCATCACCTTGCTCCGCGTGGCGGGAGCGCTCGGGTACGAGCCCGACAGGATCCGCGACACGGTCGCCACCGACACTCCGGCGTGCTTGGCCACGTCCCGGATCGTCGAGGGGCGAGGCCGACCATCCTCAGGAACGGCCCGGCGAGGCATCCATCCCCCCATCCCCGCTATTAAAGCGGTTTAACGATATCGCACAGGTGCCCTCCCCGGGCCTCGTAGGCTGGCCCGCGTGGAAATCCGCGACCGAACCCCTGACGACCTGGACGCCTGCGTGAAAGCCCTCGCCGAGGTCCAGGCCGGCGACCGCTACCCCGTGGACTGGCCGCGCGATCCGGCCGGCTGGCTGACGCCGGACGGCCTGATCAGGGCGTGGACAGCGGTCGAGGGGGAGGTGGTGCTCGGCCACGTGGCGCTGACCCGGGACATGGAGGTCACCCGGCTGTTCGTCACCCCTGCCGCCCGCGGGCGCGGCCTGGCCGCCCGGCTCCTCGACACCGTCCGCGCCGCCGTCGAAACCCCGCTCAAGCTGGAGGTCTCCTCCGAGGGGAAGGCCGCGATCGCGTTCTACGAACGGTCCGGCTGGCGCCGGGTCGGCAGCAGCCGCGCCCGCTGGCTCAACGCGGCCGGCGAGCCGGCGCTGGTCCACCACTACGTGAGCCCGCCCGCCCCAAAGAGCCGCCTGCCCCGGTCAGGTGAACAGGACGTCGGCTAGCTCGGCCCGGCTGTTCAGGCCCGTCCGCTCGTAGACCTGCACCAGCGTGTTCGCGACCGTCCGGCGGGAGAGCACCAGCCGGTCGGCGATGTCCTGGTTGCTCAGGCCCGACGCGGCCAGCTGGGCGATCTGCCGCTGCCTGGCGGTCAGCTGCGGCGTGGCCAGGCCGGTCAGCGCCGGAGTGCGGGCGCCCTCGCAGCGGCGGGCCAGCCGCCAGGCGCGGGTCTCGGCGGCGCGCTGCCGCCGCGCCAGCCCGTGCCGCCGGTACGCGTCCGCGGCCTGGGCCGCCGCCTCCGCCGCGTGCAGCAGCATGCCGAGCGATTCGAAGGCCGGCGACACCGCGTCGAGCTCCTGGGGAGCGTCCCCGGCCGCCGCGTGCCGGGCTAGGACCGGCGCCAGGTCGCCCTCCACGGTGGCGGCCAGCCGGGCGAGCCGGTCGGCGACCAGGTCGGAGGCGCCGAGCCGGACCACGTCGTGCAGGGCGTACAGCTCGTACATGGGGTGGTCCCCGGCCGCGTCGGCGGTTTCGAGCGCCGCCTCGACCGCCCCCGGCAGGTCGCCTTCGGCGGCGAGCGTCCACGGCCGCGCCAGCCGGAAGGCGAACTCGACCTGGTGGCCCACCCGCAGGCCCAGCTCGCCGGCCAGCTCCATGGTCGCCCGCACCGCGGCCACGTCGCCGGTGAGCGCGTACGCGTGGGCCAGCTCGGCCAGGCACAGGCCGCCGTGGAGCGTACGGCCCCGTAACCGCACGGCGGCCTGCCTGCACAGCCGGACGGCCTCGGCGGGCCGCCCCTGGAGCCTGGCCACCCGGCCGCGCAGCGTGCCGAACGTGATCAGCGCGCGGTCCCAGCTCACGTAGTCCTCGCCGATGCGGTAGCCGGTGTCGGCGAACCGGCGCGCCGCCGCCAGGTCGCCCGCGAGAACGGCGGCGTCGGAACCCGTCACCGCCAGCGCGGCCGTGAGCGAGGGCAGGTCTTCGGGCAGGTCGCCGACGCTGCCGAGCGCCTCGTCCACGCGGGCGACGGCCTGCCGGGCGCGCCCCTCGTGGACGAGCCCGCCCGCCTCCGGCCCGACCAGCCCGAGGTCGAACCGGGCGGTGGTCGGGGCGATCCGGCGGATCTCCGCGATCGTCCGCCCTAACTGGTCGAACATGCCCATGATGTGCTCGATGGCGGCTCGCATCACCAGGAGGCCCTGGCGCGGTTCCGTGCCGGTCATCGTGGCGTGGGCGTCCGTCAGCATCGCGCGGGCCTCGGCCTCCCTGCCGAACCCCCAGAAGAGGTTGAGCGCGTGCACCGACACCAGATCGGCCCGGCTCATGTCGTCCATCGGGCCGTCGGCCAGCCCCGGCAGGACGGCCTCGGTCTCGTCGTACCGGTCGTCGTAGAACAGCACCGACGCCAGCGCGAGGGCGGCCGTGACCCCTCCCCCGGCCGCCAGCGCGGCCCGCCCGAGCCGGGCGGCGAGCCGCAGGTCGCGGACGTTCCGCGCGATGTTGCACGCCTCGACCAGCGAGGCGGGGTCACCGGGCGTCCCGCTGTCGAGCCGCCAGACCGCGACGCGCAGCGGATCCCCGCCGGTGCGGCCGCCCACCTCGTCGGCCAGGCCGCTGAGCACTTCGCGGGTCCGCAGCGTGCCGCATCCGGCCCGGATCACCTCGCCGTAGAGCGGATGCGCGAGCCGTACGGACAGCGGATGCGCGAGCCGCGCGGAGAGCGGCTCCGGGGAGCGCACGGGCGGCGGCTCCGGGGAGATGGTGACGAGCTGGCGGTCCTCCAGGCGCCGCAGCGTCTCCAGCGGGGCGAGCGCGGTCAGCGCGTCCACGGACAGCGGCTCGCCGTGGGCGACGAGCTCCAGCGCGGCCCGTTCACCGGCGTCGACGTCGCCGATCCGGCTCTCGATCAGCTCGCGCAGCCGCGTCGTCACCGGGATCTCGCCCGACCAGTGCCACACCCCGCGCCGCTCGGCGAGCGCGCCGCCCGACCCGCCGGCCAGCACCAGCTCGCGCAGGAACAGCGCGTTGCCGTCGCTGGCCCGCCACAGCCGCCGGACCGTCGGCGCCTCCACCTGCCCGCCCAGCGCCCCGGCCAGGAGCAGGCCCGCCTCCCGGAGCGTCAGCGGGGCCAGCTCCAGGCGCGGCAGCAGGTCGTCCTTCCACAGCGCCGTCACGGCGTCGGGCGCGCGTTCCCCGCTGCGCGTCGTCGCCAGCACGCGCGCCCGCCCGCCGGCCACCAGGTGATGCACCAGTACGGCCGAGACCGGGTCCAGCAGGTGGGCGTCGTCGACCATGAGCACCAGCCGCTCGCGGCCCAGGGCGTCGGCGGCCCAGCGGATCACGTTGCCGTGCGGCGGCTGGGCGGGGAGCAGGTGCGCCATCGCGCCCAGCGGGAGGTCCGAGGCGGCGGCGGTGGCCAGGATCCAGGCCACGTCGTCGGTCCCGGACAGGGCCTCGGCCGCCAGGCGGCTCTTGCCCGCGCCCGCCGGCCCGGCCACGACGGCGCCGCCGGTCTCCAGGGCCGATCGGATCGTCGCGAGCTGGGTTTCCCGACCGGCGAAGGGCCACAGATGACGCACAGGGGGATGGTACGTGCCTACATTTGAGTAGGCCATGCTCTATGCGACTGTCGCGGCGCGGGAGAGCGTTCTGCCATGACCGCGACCCCATCCCGCGCCCACCTCACCCCTCTTGTACGGAAATATCTGGACGACGAGGGCGCCGAGGTGGAGTCCATCCGCGTGGACCCGATCGACCACGCTTCCGGCACCCCGTCCACCGGCGGCCTGCGCCGGGTCAGCGGCACGACCACCTGCGGACGCACCTGGTCCTTCTTCGTCAAATCCCTCCATTCCGCCCGCCACTGGGCGCACCTCGACGTGATCCCCGAGCCTGCCCGCGCGGAGTTCGTCGCCGAGTTCCCGTGGCGGACCGAGGCCGACGTCTACACCTCCGGCCTGCCGCTCCCGCCCGGCCTGCGGCTGCCCCACCTCTTCCTGGTCGACGACCTCGGCGACGAGCGCCTCGACCTGTGGCTGGAGGACGTACGCACCGCTCCCGGGGAGTGGGACCTGACCAGGTACGCCGCCGCGGCCCGAGCGCTGGGCCGGCTCGCCGGGCTGCGTCCCGCCGACGACTCCCGCCCCCGTACGGCGCTGCGGACCTACGTCGGCCAACGGCTCATGAACCACGTGCTGCCCGTCCTGCGCGACCCCGCCCTCTGGCGGCACCCGCTCGTCGCCGCGCACGCCGACCCGCTCCTGCAGATGGACCTGGACACCCTGGCCCGCCGCGTCCCCGCGCTGCTCGCGGCGGCCGGCCGCCTGCCGCACACCATGGCGCACGGCGACGCCGGGCCGCAGAACCTCCTCGTGCCCGCCGACGACCCCGGCCGGTTCGTGGCCGTCGACTGGGGCTGGCAGGACCCGGTGCCGATCGGCTTCGACCTCGGCCAGCTGCTCGTGGGCCTGGCGCACGACGGCCTGACCGAGCCGGGCGAGCTGCCCGTGATCCATCGGGCGATCCTGGCGGCGTACGAGCGGGGCCTGGCCGACGAGGGCGTGCCCGCCGGCGACGCCGCGGCCGGGTACGTCACCACGCTGGTCCTGCGCAGCGCCTTCACCGCGATCCCCGCCGAACGCCTCGGCGAGCCGGTCACCGGCGACCTGCGCGAGCTGTTCCGCAAGCGGGTCGGCCTGGCCCGCTTCATCGCCGACCTCGGCCTCTCCCTCCAGATACATCACGAATTTAAATAAATATCTGATATATTTTGCCGTCGACGACCGCTGCGCAGGAGACGACGATGAGCGACGAAACCCGGGGCCCGCTGGTGCCGGAGCCGATCCACGTGCCCGACGACGTGCTCGCCGACCTCCGGCAGCGCCTGGAGCTGACCCGCTGGCCGGACGACGTGGGCAACGACGATTGGCGCTACGGCGTCAACAAGGCATACCTGCGCGAGCTCGTCGATCACTGGCGCACCGGGTACGACTGGCGCAAGGCCGAGGCCGCGATCAACGCGTACGAGCACTACCGCGTGGCGGTCGACGGCGTCCCCGTGCACTTCATGCGCAAGCCCGGCGTCGGCCCGCACCCGACGCCGCTGATCCTCACCCACGGCTGGCCGTGGACGTTCTGGCACTGGTCGAAGGTCGTCGACCCGCTGGCCGACCCCGGCGCGCACGGCGGCGACCCGGCGGAGGCCTTCGACGTCATCGTGCCCTCGTTCCCCGGCTTCGGCTTCTCCACGCCGCTGCCCGACCACCCGGACATGAACTTCTGGAAGGTCGCCGACCTCTGGCACACCCTCATGACCCGGGTGCTCGGCCACGAGAGGTACGCCGCCGCGGGCTGCGACGTCGGAGCCCTGGTCACGGGGCAGCTCGGGCACAAGTACGCCGCCGAGCTGCACGGCATCCACATCGGCTCCGGGCAGAAGCTCACGATGTTCAACGGCGACCGGGCCTGGGACCTCAGCGGCGGGCAGCCCATCCCCGACGGCCTGCCCGCCGACGTCCACGACCGGATCGTCGCGCTGGACAGGCGCTTCGCCGTCCACCTGGCCGCGCACGTCCTGGCCCCGAGCACGCTCGCCTACGGCCTGACCGACTCACCCGCCGGGATGCTCGCCTGGATCCTGGAGCGCTGGGTCAAGTGGAGCGACAACGGCGGCGACATCGAGTCGGTCTTCACCAAGGACGACCTGCTCACCCACGCCATGATCTTCTGGGTGAACAATTCGATCGGCACCTCGATCCGCACGTACGCCAACAACAACCGCTACCCCTGGACCCCCTCCCACGACCGCCAGCCGCCCGTCGAGGCCCCCACCGGCATCACCTTCGTCGGCTACGAGAACCCGCCCGGCGTCACCACCGACCAGCGCGTCCGGCACTTCGCCGGCAGCGAGCGCGGCGCCTGGTACAACCACGTCAACCTGACCGTCCACGACCGCGGCGGCCACTTCATCCCATGGGAGATCCCCGAGGAGTGGGTCGACGACCTGCGGCGCACGTTCCGCGGCCGCCGGTAGCCGCGGCGTCACGGGCTCTCGCGCAGCCGCAGCTCCACGTGCGCGTGGCGGTACGGGACGGGCATGCCGTACGCCGCCGCCCGCTCCGGGTCCTCGGCGCGGGCGAAGTCCAGCACCAGGCTGTCCTTGACCCCGAACACCGCGTCCGAGTCGAGGTAGGGGGACTCGGAGACGAACACGTGCGTGGTGAGCGGCGCGTGGCCCGCGGCGCCGGCGATGAAGTGGATGTGCGCCGGCCGGTACGGGTGGCGGCCCGACGCCGCCAGCAGCTCCCCGACCGGCCCGTCGTCGGGGATCGGGTACGGCGCGGGCAGGATCGTGCGGAACGCGAACCGCCCCTGCTCGTCGCAGGTGAACAGGCCGCGCAGGTGCCCGGTGGGCACGTCGTCCCGCTGGACGTCGTAGAAGCCCTTCTCGTCGGCCTGCCAGACGTCCACGACCGCGCCCGCGAGCGGGCGGCCGGCGGCCGAGAGCACCTGCCCGGTGACGAGCGTCGGCTCGCCGCCGGGCACCAGGGAGATCTGGTCGCCGAGCCGCCGCGGCGGGGACTCGACCATGTGGAACGGCCCCAGGACGGTGGAGTCCGTGGCCCCGGCGGGCGCCCGGTTGGCCATGGTGTCGACGAGCATCGACAGGCCGAGCACGTCGGACAGCAGCACGAACTCCTGGCGGGTGCCGTCGCAGGTCTGCCCGGTGCTGGTGAGGAAGCCGATCGCCGCGTCGAGCTCGGCCTGGGTGAGCTCGACGTCCTTGGCGAAGGCGTGCAGGTGGCGGACCAGGCTGGTGAGGATCAGCCGCAGCCGGGCGTCCTGGGCCCCGGCGAACGACGCCGCGACGACGTCCTCGGAACGCTCTTCGGAGAACCGAACGGGAGTCTGTGACATCGTGATCACGTCCTGGCGGCGTCGGGGTGTCGTCCCCCCAGCATGACCATGACCGGCGGGGCGCCGCTACCCGCGGAGGTCCGCCGGGGTCCACCCGGCCGTGCCCGCCACGATCCGGACGGCCGCGCGGGCCAGCGGCTCCAGCCCCACCACGTCGATCTTGTCGATCGTGTCGGCCGAGTCGAACAGGTACATCGGCGCCGACAGGAAGTGCACCAGCGGCACCCCCTCGGGATGGAAGAACGCGCCGTCCGTCGGCGGCATCGGCGAGAACACCTCCGGGGGCAGGACGAACGACCGCCGCAGGTCCTCGGCCTCCAGCGTCGCGGCGACCAGCTTCTCCAGCCGGGGGGCGCGCGTCGTGAACCACCATCTGACCTCGGGCTCGGCGGTCGGCACGAGCATGCCGTCCACCACCTCGCAGCGGAGCGCGGCGTGCTCCAGGTGCAGTTGGAGCACCACGTCGGCCAGCTCCGGCCGGTGGCGGTCGATGAAGGCGCGGGTGCCCGCCGCGTGCGCCATGTGCCCGGACGTGAGCAGGAACGTCAGGTTGTGCGGGCGTTCCGCGGCCGGGACGCGGGCCCAGTGGCGCGCGGTGGCCAGCACGAGGGCCAGGCCGGAGGCGTCCTCGACGGCCGAGGCCCATGGGGCGTCGTGGTGCGAGGCGACGATCACCGTGTGGGGTGAGCCGCCGGGGAGGGTGGCGACCACGTTGTGCGTGATCACGGTGTCGGTGGCGGACTCGGCGATCAGCTCGCCCTCGCACGGGAGGCGGGCCAGGAGCTGCCGGGCGTCCGCCCCGGACAGCCACAGCGCGGGGATGGGCCGCTCGACCGCGTCGTACGGCACGTAGTAGTCGCGGGTCTCCCAGGGGACGCCGGTCAGCGCGCCGATGAAGCCCGCGGCCCGCGCGGCCAGGGCGGGCTCGACGACCTCCATCATCCGGGGGCCGAACGGGATCGTCTGGACGAGGGTGTCGAAGACGCCTTCGGGATCGTAGGCGGAGGTGGCGAGCGTCTTGACGTACGACTGCGGCAGCTCGCTGAAGCTCACCTCGTCCACGACGATGTCGCCGGGGCGGGCGTCGGCGAGCCGCGCGATCCGCCCCCGCAGCCCCGCCGTCGGCGCCGTGTGGGGCAGCGGCAGCCCGGTCCACGAGGTGCCGTCGTCGAGCCGCAGCAGCCCGGTGCCCGGCCGCCAGCGCGGCACCTCGACCGGTTCGAGCGTGACCTCCAGGCCGAACTCCGACAGGCGCTCGGCCAGCCATCGCTCGGTCCACGCGTCCGCCGGGTAGCCGGGGCGGCGGACGCCCTGCCCCACGACGGTCTCGATCCAGCCCAGCATCTCCGCCGCGGAAGGCACGTGCTCCATGTCCACGATCCAACCATTGACACGACCCACTTGTGAAGCGAGAGTTTCGGTCATCCGTACAACTTGTGGAGGCTGTATGAAGTTCGTCGTGGCCGCCGTCGTGCTCATGCTCGGGGTCCTGGCCAGGCCCGCCCAGGCCGCGGACACCATCGAGGCGCACTACAAGGTCGCGGGCCCGTGGACGGTCGCGACCGCCGACGTGACCGGATACAAGCTCTACTACCCGGCCGGCCTCGGGGCGGGCGGCTTCAAGCACCCGATCATCACCTGGGGCAACGGGACCAACGCGGTGCCCACGCAGTATCCGGGGCTGCTCAACCAGCTGGCGTCCTGGGGCTTCGCCGTGGTCGCCTCCACCGACACCACGACGGGCACCGGGTCCGAGATGATCGCCGCGGCCCAGTACCTGATCGACCGGAACACCGACAGCTCCAGCGTCTTCTACGGCAAGCTCGACGTGACCAAGGTCGGCGCGGTCGGCCACTCCCAGGGCGCGGGCGGCTCGGTGAACACCGCCACCAAGTCGGGCGGCATCATCGACACCGTCGTCCCCATCGCGCTGCCCGCCCCGATCTGGGTGAGCGCGGGCGACGCGTTCCACGTGGACCAGCTCACCTGCCCCGTGCTGTTCGTCAGCGGGTCCAGCGACACGCTCATCTCCCCCGACTCGGCGCTGCAGACGTACTACGGCCAGGTCCCGGGCGCGGCGGCCAAGGCGCTGCTCAAGGGCGCCGGGCACAACACGATCCAGGGCACGGGCGGCGGCTTCCTCGGATACGTGACGGCGTGGCTGATGTACCAGCTCCAGGGCGACACGTACGCGCGCGGCGCCTTCGCGGGCACCTCACCCGAGATCAACACCAACGCCAACTGGCAGAGCCAGGTGGAGAAGAACCTGCCCTGACATCGGGGCGACGCCTCCCGCGCCCCGATGTCGCCCGCGCGAGCCGCCTAACGGCCCGGCCGCAGGGCGAAGGCGGCGCGCGGGTTGGCGATCAGCGCGGCCTTGGCCGCCTCGCCGAGCCCCTCCGCCTCCAGCCGCGGCACGAACCGCTTCAGCAGGTACGTCAGCCCCGGCCCCCCGCCCAGCCCCGGCCAGTACGACCGCCGCGCCAGGTCCATGCCGAACAGCACCCGATCCCCCAGCCCGCGCCCGGCCAGCTCGGCGACGAGCGCGACGATGTCGCTGTCGGGCCCGTACTTGATCCGCCCGGGCCGGTCGAAGGCCAGGTAGGCCCCCCTCTCCGCCAATGAGGTGAGATATCCGGCGTCGGGATTGTGGTCGATGTGCCCGAGCACCACCCGGTCGGCCGCCACGCCGTGAGAGGACAGCGCGTCCAGCAGCTCGTGCCCCATCGTGCCCTTGTCGCAGTGGGTGACGACCGGCACGCCGGTGCGGAGCGCGGCCGCGGCCACCGCGCCGACCAGCCGCTCCACCCCGCGCCCGAACGCGTGGTAAGCGGTCGCGATCTTGATGGCTCCCGCCCGCGCGGGCGAGCGCCGCACCAGCGGCCCGACCAGCCCGTACTCGTCCATGCCCAGCTCGATCTCGGCCACCAGCAGCTCGGCGATCTCGTCGGGCGAGTAGTGGTGCAGCCAGTGGGCGTCGCTGTAGTAGGTGCTCTTGTGGAAGCCGGTCACCGCGATCACGTGCAGCCCGGTCCGCTCGGCCAGCGCCTTCATCAGCGCCGGGCTGCGGCCGAACCCGAGCGGCGTCATCTCGACCACCGCCGACAGCCCGAGCCGCTGAGCGGCCGTCACCTCGGCGACGGCCGCGTCCAGGGAGTCCAGCCGGTAGTCGGGCTCGTTGCGGACGGGCCAGTCACCGGTCATGAAAAAGTGCTCATGCGCATAGGTGACGCCGATCTCCTCGACGTCCCCCAGCACCGTGCGAACCGTCACAGGAGCGCTCCTTCCTCGCGTAGCCGGGCGCGCAGCAGGTCCACGTCCACCGCCGCGGGCTCCACCCCGGCCTGTACGGCCAGCGCCGCCGCCGTCCCGGCCGCCTGCCCCATCGCCATGCACTGCCCCATCGACCGGGCCGAGGCGTGCGCGTCGTGCGTGGCCGACAGGCACCGCCCGGCCACGATCAGCCCGTCGACCTCGACCGGCAGCAGGCACCGGTACGGGATCCCGTAGGTCCCGTAGTCGTGCACGTACTCCCAGCGGGTGGCCGACCCGGCGGCGTGGTCCTCGATGGGGGCGCCGCACCGGGCGATCGTGTCGGGAAAATCCCTCCCGGCCAACACATCATCAGAAGTCAGGACATATCGCCCGACCAGCCGCCGCGACTCCCGCACCCCGATCCGCACCGACGTGCTCAGCAGCACCGCCGACTCGTACCCGGGCACCTTGGCCCGCAGGAAGCGGACGTACTCCCGCACCTGCGCACGTCCCTCGCGTTCGGCGCGCGACAGCTCGAACGGGTCGGTCGGGTCGAGCCCGGTCACCCTGGTCAGGTTGGTGTGCGCGATCCCGTCGTTGACGGTCCTGTGCACGGAGCCCTCGCGCCTGGGCAGGTCGGCGTCGGCCATCAGCGCGTGCAGCTCGGCCGTGCCGGTGGCGGACAGGTCCACCCCGCCCAGCCGGAACGTGGCCGTCATCGGCTGCGACCGCAGGCTCGGCCGCTCCAGCGCAGCCCCGGCCCGCCAGGCCACCTCGCCGTCGCCGGTCGCGTCCACGACCACCCGGGCCTTGACCAGGAACCGGCCGGCCACGGTCTCCACCTCGACCCCGACCCCGGGCACGTACGCGCACACCCTCGCGTGCAGCAGCACCCCGGCGTCCGCGGTGAGCTCGTCCCAGACGAGCTTGAGCTCCTCCGGCTCGTACGTGACGCCGGTGCCGGCCCCGTACGTGTTGGGCCGCTCGAAGGCGGCTCCGGCGGAGAAGAGCCGTTCGCACACCTCCCAGCCGACCCCGCCGACCACGCGCCGCGAGACCGGGCCGGGGGCGTAGAAGCCGTAGAACGTGTCGAGCACGGCGACGCCGGTGCCGCCGAGGAAGCCCGCCGGCTCCACCAGCAGGCACGACGCGCCGGCGCGGACCGCCGCCACGGCCGCCGCGCACCCGGCGCTGCCGCCACCGGCGACGACCACGTCGCCTTCCCACAGGACGTTCACCGCAGATGCCACCCTCCGTCGACGGGAATGACCGCGCCCGTGGTCCGCCCCGACGAGGGCGAGAGCAGCCACAGCACGGCCTGCGCGACCTCCTCCGGCCGGCAGGGGCTCGAACCGAGGGGCATCAGCGCGGGCATCCTGGCCTGGACGGCGGCGGACGTTCGCGCGCGGACGCTCATCGGCGTGGCCACGAGGCCGGCCGAGACCAGGTTGACCCGCACCCCGCGCGGCGCGGCCTCGCGGGCGGCGGTCCTGATCAGCGGGATCAGCGCGCCCTTGGCCGAGGCGTAGGCCACGGTGCGGAAGTCGTCGTCGATCGACGTGCCGAGCGCCGAGCCGATCACCACGATCGACCCGCCCTCGGGCATCGCGGGGATCGCCGCGCGCAGCAGCCGGAACACCGACTCGTGGTTGACCCGGTGCACCTCGTGCCAGGCCTCGTCGGTGCACTCGGCCACGCCGCCGTCGCCGAGCCTGCGGCCGGACATGCCGACCGCGTGCACGACGCCGGCCACCCGCCCGTGCCGGGCCGTGGCCTGCGCTAGGGCCTTCTCGACCCCGCCGGGCTCGGTGATGTCGATGCCGTCGGCGAGGTCCACGCCGTACGCGCTCGTGCCGGACGCCTCGACCGCCTCCACGCAGGCGCGGCCGATGCCGCCGTCCGAGCCCGCCACCAGGACGGCGCTCATGGCTTCCGGAGCACGGCGGCGGCGCGGCGGGCGTGTTCGAGGTAGGCGGCCTCGAACAGCTCGTCGGAGCGGGACCTGCCGACGAGCTTGGCGCTGGAGATGACCGGCGGCGTCCAGCCGCCCGCCACGAGCAGCTCGGCCGTGCGGACCTTGATCTCGTTGACCACGGAGACGGCCGCCAGCGTGCTGCCGGGGCCGACCGGCTCGGCCAGCCCGTCGACCTGGCAGAGCGCGTCGCCGACGGGGGTGCGCAGGTCGACCACCACGTCGGCGTGGTCGGCCAGCCGGGTGCCGCTGGGGTGTCCAGGATCGACGGCCATGGTCTCGTTCATCGAGGTCACGGCCACGACGCGCAGGCCCGCCTTGCGCAGGCCCATCGCCATCTCGATGGGCACGGCGTTCAGCCCGCTGACGCTGAAGACGATGGCCGCGTCGCTCGGCCGCAGCTCGAAGTTGGCCAGGATGGCGTCGGCCAGTCCCTCGACGCGTTCGATGAACATGGCCTGCCGCATCCCGTTCGAGCCGGCCACCTGCGTGTAGAAGGTCGTGGACAGGTCGACGATGGGGTGGAAGCCGGGGTAGGAGCCGTAGCGGGGGAACATCTCCTCCACGCCCATCCGCGAATGTCCGGTTCCGAACGTGTGCACCACTCCTCCGCCGAGGATCGCCTCAGAGGCGATGCGAGCGGCTTCGGCAAGGGCGTCCTCCTGTGTCCGTTCGATCTCGCCGAGCAGCTCCATGGCGCGGCTTATCCACTTCATCCAGATCTCCTCCCGTAGAGTGCGGCGCCGATGGCCCCCGCCATCGGGCCGAGTACGGCGGGCAGCACCGTGATCTCTCCGATCAGCGGTCGTCTGCGCGCGAGTTCGGTGTGCAGGGTGGGTCGCATGAGGTCGAGCGCGCCGGCGATGCCGCCGCCGACGACCGCCGTGGGGGCGCCGAAGAACGCGGCCGCGTCGCCCAGCGCCACGCCGAGCGCCCAGCCGGCCTGCTCGAACGCCTGGGCCGCCCGATCGTCCCCGGCTCTGGCGGCGTCGGCGACCTCCGCCGCGGTGACCCGCGCCGCGATGGCCGCCGCCCCGCCGGCCGCCCCGATGATCCCCGCCGCGGTGAACGCCGGCCCGGTGACCTTCGTCGCGCCCGAGCCGAAGGCCCGCACGATGGCCGGCCCGGCGGCGAACGTCTCCGCGCAGCCCCGGTTGCCGCAGCAGCAGGCCGGCCCCCAGGGGGAGACCGTGACGTGGCCGATCTCGCCGAGGTTGTCGCGCGGCCCGACCAGGACGGCTCCGCGCAGCGCCACGGCCCCGCCCACGCCGGTGCCGAGCACGGCGAACAGCACGTCGGACAGCCCGCGGGCGGCGCCCAGCTCCAGCTCGGCGAGCGCGAACGCGCGGGCGTCGTTGACGACGGCGACGGGCGCCCCGGTCAGCGCGCGCAGCCGCGCGCCGACCGGGTAGCCGTCCCAGTCTCCCGGCGGATTCGGGACGAACAGGGCGGTCCCGGTGTCGCGGTCCACGTGGCCGGGGAGCCCGATCCCGATGGACTCGGCGTGCGGAACCAGCGAGGCCACGAGCCGCACGGTCTCCTCGGGGCCGGGCGGCGTGGGGACAGTGCCCGAGCCGGAGACCGTGTCCCCGTCCAGCGTCACCCATTTGGTGTTCGTGCCGCCGACGTCGATCCCGAGCGCGGTCACGGCCCCACCTCCAGCGCCCGGGAGGCGAAGCGGGCCCCGCCGCGTGGCCGCCGGAACGGCTCGACGCCGAGCAGGCGCAGGTAGGCCAGCAGCGGCTGGGAGTGGCTGTGCAGGTTCGCGACCGGGTACGCCTGCATGGCGACGCCCACGCCGGCCAGGTCCCAGGTGCGCCCGGGGCGGGCGGTCTCGGGGGCCAGGTAGGCGTCGGGGCCCGACAGCGTGCCCTCCCAGACGTCCGGGTAGGCGGCCGTGTGCGCGGTCAGGGTCATCCGCCGCCACCAGTCCCAGGCCAGTTCGGGGAGGTGTTCGGCGGCGGCCCAGACGAGCGTCATGTTGATCGCGTACCAGATCGTGCCGACCCCGCCGGGCCCGTACGCGTCGCGGGCGGGCCAGCGCAGCCGGGCGCCCAAAGGGGAATCGGCGCCGGAAGTCCGCTCGATCGTGCGCAACAGCTCCACGGCCCGCTCAGGCGGGGCGGCGCCGCACAGAATGGCCCAGGGCTGCACCTCCAGCCACAGATCGTCGTCACCGACGACCGCGCCCGGCCCGTAGGCGCGGCGGTACCAGCGCCCGTTCCACTCCCCCACGACCAGGTCGCGCAGCTCCTCACCCAGCTTGCCGGCCTCGGCCGCGGTGGCGTCGTCGCCCAGGCGCTCGGCCAGCGTCGCGTAGCGCGGCAGGACCCAGGCGGCCATGGCGGAGTTCAGGACGGACTCGCCCTGGGCGATCATCACGTCGCGGGCCACGCCGCTCTCGGTGATGGCCATGTCGTTCCAGTCGGCGTTGAGGATGCGCACGTGCCCGTGCTCGCCCCGCCCGACCACGTCGGCGAAGAACCTGAACTGCCTGCGCAGGTGCTCCCGCAGCGGCACCTCGGGGGCGTCGTGGGCCGGGTGGTAGGGCACGTCCGCGTGGAAGGCCGCCTCGTCGCCGGTCGCGCTCAGGTACTCGGCGGCCAGCCACAGGGCCCACAGGTTCTGGTCCGACGGGCGGAACAGGTCGGTCCAGGGCTGCTTGTCCGGTCCGAGCGCGTAGGGCAGGTCGCCGTCGGGTCCGCCCCATGCGCACGTGTTGCGCAGCACGGACAGCGCCAGGTCGGGCTCGATGTAGACGAGCGGGAGCGCGTGCTGGAGCGGGTCGCGGGCGGCGCCGTTGAAGCCGTGCCGGAAGGAGTAGCAGGATCCCTGGTCGAGGGTGTGGCCGCCGAGCACGCCGTCGGCGCAGGCCGCGCCGGTGAGCAGGGCGGCGTGCCAGGGGATCTCCCGCTCGGCCTCGGGCGCCGGCGCGGCGGACGCGCGCGGCAGCCGGGCGCGCAGGGCCTCCAGGCTGCCCTCGAACGTCGCGGTTCCGGACGAGCCGTCGAACATCGCGCTCTGCGATGAGCCGTCGGACGTCGCGCTCCGGGATGAGCCGTCGAGCAGGCCGTAGCGGAGGTCCAGCACCCGCTCCTCGCCCGCCGCCAGCTCCAGCGGGAGCGCGAGCCGGCCGGACCGCGTCCTGGCCCCGCCGATCAGCTCCAGCTCCAGCCCGGGATCGTCCGCGTCGGCGGGACGCTCGACCGGGCCGGCGATGAGCTCGACCCGGGCCGCCCTGGCCGCCCACTCCTCGGTCAGCTCCAGCCGTGCCGGCACGTCGAGCAGGTTGCGCACCCGCAGCCGGATCAGCACCCACGGCTGCTCGCCCTCCGGGCAGAGCACCGTGCGCTCCAGCGCCACCCGCTCGTCGGCCACCCGGACGGTGGCGAAGGTGGGCCCGAAGATCCGCTCAGATCCCGAAATATCGGTGGAAAGGTTGCCGACGCGGGCCACGCCGGTCCCCCGCGTGAGCCACAGCAGGCCCGTGTGCTCGTCGAACAGGTCGCTCAGCCCGTAGTTGTCCGACACCAGCGTGATCCGCCGGTTGCCCACGTGCGCGAAGTGCCGCCGCGTGGGCGGGTCCAGCACGGGGTCCCACTCGGCGCGCGGGTCCCGCTCCTGGTCCAGCGTGTACGCGAACGCGGGCAGCCCGTAGGCCGTCGTCCACTCCCCGTACGAGCTCATTTGCGCACCCCTCCCAGGGTCAGCCCCGCGACGTAGTAGCGCTGCAGCAGGAACATCAGCGCCAGCGGCGGCAGCGCCGTGATCAGCGCCGCGGTGCTCACCAGGCCGATGCTGAAGTCGTACTCGGTCTGGAGCTGCGAGAGCCCCACGGGCAGCGGCCACAGCCCCGGGTTGTTGGCCACGATGAGCGGCCAGAGCAGGTTGTCCCACTGCGCGAGGAACTGCAGCAGGAAGAGCGTCAGCAGCGCGGGCCGCAGCAGGGGCACGCCGATGCGGGCGAAGATGCGCAGCTCGCTCGCCCCGTCCACCCGCGCGGACAGCAGCAGCTCGCGCGGCAACGCCAGGGCGAACTGGCGCACCAGGAACACCCCGAAGGCGCTCATCATGAACGGCACGATCATGCCCTGGAAGGTGTCGATCCAGCCCAGCGCCTTGACGATGAGGTACATCGGGACGAGCACCACGATCGGCGACAGCGACAGCGTCCCCACGATCACCGCGAACAGCGCGCGGCTGCCGGGGAAGCGGAGCTGCGCGAGCGCGTAGCCGGCGGCGGCGGAGAGGATCACCTCGAGCACCGCGATGCCGAGCGAGAGGATCAGGCTGTTGCGCAGGTAGAGCGGGAAGCCGCCCTGGCCGAACAGCTGCGCCACGTGCGCGCCCAGCTGGGAGGCGTCGAACGACAGCCCGCCCAGGTCGCCCGCGTCCGAGGCCGAGGAGACGGCGAACATCGCGTACACCGGCAGCAGCATGACGGCCACGACCAGCGTCAGGACGGTCCCGCGTAAGAGCTTCACCCGTCATCGCCTCCCCGCAGCACGCGGAACTGCGCGATCGACAGCGCCAGCATGGCCACGAGCAGCACCATCGCGATCGACGACGCGTACCCCATGCGCTCGAACGTGAAGCCGGTCGCCCACATGTAGAGCGGCAGCACCTCGGTCGCGCCCGCCGGGCCGCCCTTGGTCAGCAGGAAGGCCGGCACGAACGACTGCATCGCCCCGACCACCGCGATGACCAGCACGAACAGCAGGGTGCGGCGCAGCAGCGGCAGCGTGATGCGGAAGAAGATCCGCACCGGCCCCGCGCCGTCGAGCCCGGCGGCCTCGAAGACGCTCAGCGGCAGCCCCTGCAGGCCCGCGGTCAGGATGATCACGAACAGGCCGAGGTGCTTCCACGTCGTCATGATCACCAGGGCCCAGAGCGCGAGGCCCTCGTCGGTCAGCCACGGCTTGGGCTCCGCGCCGGCCAGCCCGATCAGCGCGTTCGCCAGGCCGTCCTCGGCGAAGATCACCGACCAGGTCAGCGAGGTGGCCACCAGCGGCATCGCAGCCGGGATCATGATCAGCCCGCGCAGGAAGGCGTTGTAGCGGCCCGGCTTGCTCAGCGGCACGGCGATCGCCAGGGCGAGCACGATCGACGGGACCACGGAGGCGACGGTGTAGACGGCGGTGACCCTGGCCGAGTTCCAGAAGCCGGGGTCGGCCAGCATCCTGCGGTAGTTGTCCAGGCCGGTCCACTCGGGGGCACCGGCCAGATCGTAGCTGGTGAAGCTGAGGTAGACCGCCGACACGAACGGCGTGACCCAGAAGACCAGGAAGTACAGGGCCGCGGGCAGGGACAGCAGGGCGCCGGTGCGCGCCTCCGCCCACCGCTGCCCCTTGCCCGACACCCGCTCGACGCGCGGCGCGATCCCCAGCGACAGCGTCATAGGGCGATCCGCATCGCCTGGTCGAAGTCGGCCGCGGCCTGCTCGGGCGTCTTCTTGCCGAACGCCACCGCGTCGCCGGCGTCGGTCAGCGCCTTGGCCATCTCGTTCCAGACGGGCGTCTGCGGGCCGAAGTCGGCGTGCGGGGCGGAGGCGGCCATGATGTCGATGGCCTTCTGGTCGGCTCCGGGCAGCTTCTCCCAGCCCTTGACCGGGGTGAGCAGGCTGGCGTCCTTGAGCTGCCTGGCGGCGACGTCCTCGCGCTGGAGGTAGTCGATGAAGTGCCAGGCGGTGTACTGGAGCTTGGACTTCTGGGCGACCGCCCAGCCCCAGGTGTACGCGGGCGCGACCGGCTGACCCGACTCCCAGCGGGGCATGGGCGCGATGTCGAAGACGTCGCCGAAGGTCAGCTTGGGGTTCAGCGTCGGGAACAGGTCCATCGCGAACAGCCCGGACACCAGCATGGCCGCCTCACCGGTGGCGAACAGCCCGAAGCCGGACAGCGGGTTCGACAGCTTGGGGTTGCCCAGGCCGCCGTAGTAACGCAGGGCCTCGACCCCGGCGTCCGAGGCGAGCGTGGCCTTGGTGGCGTCGGGGCTGAGTATGGTGCCGCCCTTGCCCTTGACCAGGGCGAGCAGCTGCATCAGCGTCCACTGCGGGCTGCCCAGGATCCACTGCAGGCCCACCTTCTTGCCGTCGGCCGAGGTCAGCCGCTTGCTGTACTCGGCGACCTCCTCCCAGGTGGTGGGCGGCTTGTCCGGGTCGAGCCCGGCTTCGGCGAACCTGTCCTTACGGTAGTAGAGGTAGCAGATCGTGTAGTCGATGGGGACGCCGTACAGCTTGCCCTCGTACGACAGCGAGCCGATCGCGTGCTCGTCGTACGCCTGGACCAGCGCCTTCTCGTCGGCCACGCCCATGGCCTTGGGGATGATCGGGGCCAGCCGGCCCTTGCGCGCGTGGCCCGGGATCGTCCAGCCGCCGATCTTGAACAGGTCGGGCGGGACGTCGCCGGCGAACGCGGTCAGGAGCTTGGCGTCGAGCTTGTCGACCGGCACGTACAGGGGGGTGACGTCGACGCCGCCGAACTCCTGCACGTAGCTGTGCAGCAGCGGGTTGAAGACCTTGTCGTACGCCTTGGTCTGGTGCAGCCAGACGTTGAGCTTCCCGCGCGGCACCCCGTCGGCGGGGACCGTGGCGGCGGGTTCCGAGCCGCAGGCGGCGAGCAGGCCGGACGCCGTCGCGAGAGTAGCGGTTCTGAGCAGGGCACGGCGGGTCAACCTGGTCATGCTCGACCTCCCGGTATGGGGCCGGTATGGGGGATTACTGGCCCATGAGAGCGTTTTTGGGGTCGTTGAGCTCCACGGAGAACACGGTGAGATCGCCGCGGGCATGGCGGATGGTGTATTCGAGGGCGATCCCGCTCTCGGTGCACGTGCTGCGGGCGGTGGCCAGCAGGGCCGCGGCCATGGGCACGCGCAGCAGCTCGGCGAGCCGGTAGTCGGCGTTGACCGCGCCGATCGTCTCCCGGCCGCTGGCGGGGCTGAGGCCGTACTTGGTGCGCAGCAGGTCGTAGAGGGAACCGGTGAGGTCCTCGTCCAGAATGCCGGGGACCAGCTCGACGGGCAGGTGGGCGCTCTCCAGCATGCAGGGCACGCCGTCGAGCAGGCGCAGCCGCTCGACGAAGACGATCTCCTGGTCCGCCCGCACGCCGAGCGCGGTGGCGACGTCCGGCCCGGCCTGCTGGAGGTGGGCCCTGAGCAGCTGCGTCGTGGGCCTGCGGCCCAGCCGTGCCATGGTCTCGGTGAACCCGGCCGGCCGCGAGCCCAGCTCGGGGGCCACGGCCTGCGGGGCGGTGTAGGTGCCGCTCCCCTGCCTGGCCACCAGCAGCCCTTCCTGGACCAGGTCGCCGATCGCCCGGCGGGCCGTCGCCCTGCTCACGCCCGCGTAGACCATCAGGTCCTTCTCGGCGGGGATCATCGTGTCGGGCTCGCAGTCGCGGATCACCGCCCGCAGTCGCTCGCGCAGCTGGTAGTAGAGCGGCACCGCGGCTGACGGGTCGAGCGCCAGCCTGCGTTCCCAGTCGGTCATGACGTCTCCGCCTTAGTTGTACGGACGACCGTATCTTTTCCACCTCACCGGGGAAGTGTCAACCATGTGATTCCGCGACCCGGCTTGTAGGCTTGGGGCTGTCCCCCTACGCGAAGGAAACGTCACTGTGAGTGAGTTCGAGCGTTATCGCGAGCACGCCGACGCCGCCGCGCGGCTGCTCGGCGCCGCGCAGGAGGTGCGCGCCACGGCGGTGAGCAGCCCCTTGGACATCGGCAACGCCGAGCGGATCCACCGGCAGATCGTGACCGAGGCCCAGGTCCACGCGGCGCTGGCGCAGGCGGCGGCCATGGCGATCGACTCGGGGGCCGGCGGCTCCCAATAAGGCCGCTCGCCTGGCGCGAAATGCGCGGGAGGCACACCTCAGGCCCACTACGCTCCCTTAGAAGGGCGTTTCGTGGGGGCGGAGGGATGAGTGACGGTCAACGGGGCGGTAAACCATGAGGTGACCGAGGCGGCTCCCACGGCCGGTGAGGCCGTCGGCCGGGTGCTCGGCACCCAGGCGGCCTCGCCGCTGTCGTTCTGGGTCGGCCTGGAGCCGGGCAAGGTGCTCCAGCTCGACGACGTGGTGGTGACCAGGCGCGAGGTGCCCGGCCACGGCACCGTGCTCGTGGCGGGCGTGGTGACGACCGTGGAGGCCAGGCACGAGGGCGCGGCGTACGACTCCGACGTCTTCCTGATCGCCGACGGCGCGCTGCCGGCCGCCGTGGTCGAGGTGGCGGAGGTGCGGGTGACGAGGGTCGAGCCGGAGGTGTTCGTGCCGCCGCTGCCCGGCTCCAAGGTCTTCCTGGCCGGCGCCGGCGACCGCGACCAGGCCCTCTACTTCGACGTGATGGACCGCCGCATCCCCCTGGGCATGGGCCGCGACGGCCAGCCGCTGTACGTCAACTTCGACTTCCTCGACGGCACCCGCGGCGCCCACGTGTCGATCTCCGGCGTCTCCGGCGTGGCCACCAAGACCTCCTTCGCGACCTTCCTGCTCTACTCGATCTTCAACTCGGGCGTGCTGGCGGGCGAGGCGGCCAACACCAAGGCGCTGATCTTCTCCGTCAAGGGCGAGGACCTGCTCTTCCTCGACCACGGCAACGTGCGGCTCGACGAGCGCGCCAGAGGCGTCTACGCGCGGCTGGGGCTGCCCGCCAAGGCGTTCGGCAGCGTCCACGTCTTCGCGCCGCCCCGGCCCAACGACCCCAACGGCGTGCCGCACGTCGCCGCGCGCACCCAGGGGGTCAGCTCCTTCTACTGGACGCTGGTCGAGTTCTGCCAGGAGGAGCTGCTGCGCTTCGTGTTCGCCGACGCCGACGACGAGCGGGCCGGCTACTCGCTGCTGGTCGGCCAGGTCGCCGCGCGGCTGAAGTCGTGGGCCGAGCCGGTGGGCGACGGCGGCGCGATCATGGTGCGGGGCACGTCCTGCCGTACGTTCTCCGACCTCGTCGAGCTGCTGTCCGACGAGCTCCAGGACGAGGGCACGCGCGGCGAGTGGACCGGCGCGGCGACGCCGCTCGGCACCGTCAACGCGTTCCTGCGCCGGCTGCGCAGCGCCGTGCGCCCGCTGTCCCCGATCGTCCGGGGCGACCTGCCGTTCTACCGCAACCACTCGGTCCGCACCTCCGACGCGCAGGTGTCGATCGTCGACCTGCACAACCTGCCGGAGCGGGCGCAGCGGTTCGTGGTGGGCGTGGTGCTGCGCGGCGAGTTCCACCGCAAGGAGTCCTCGGGCACGGCCCGGCCGCTGCTGTTCGTGGTGCTGGACGAGCTCAACAAGTACGCCCCGCGCGAGGGCGACTCCCCGATCAAGGAGATCCTGCTCGACGTGGCCGAGCGGGGCCGCTCGCTGGGCGTCATCCTCATCGGCGCCCAGCAGACCGCCTCGGAGGTGGAGCGGCGCATCGTCTCCAACAGCGCCGTACGCGTCGCCGGCCGCCTCGACCCGGCCGAGGCCGCCCGCTCCGAGTACGGCTGGCTGCCCCCGGCCGTCCGGGAGCGCGCCACGATCGCCAAACCCGGCACCATGTTCGTGGCCCAGCCGGAGATCCCGGTCCCGCTGGCCGTCGCCTTCCCGTTCCCGGCCTGGGCGACCCGCCCGGCCGAGGCCGCGACCGAGCCGGCGAAGGTGTCCGCCGATCCGTTCCAGGGCCTGCCCGGCGTCGAAGACGACATCCCGCCCTTCTGACCACAGGTGGTTTCGTGAAGATCCTGCACACCGCGGACTGGCACGTGGGCAAGGTGCTCAAGGGCCGTCCCCGCTTCGACGAGCACCGTGACGTGCTGCGCGAGCTGGTCGCCGCCGCCCGCACCCACGACGTGGACGCCGTGATCGTGGCCGGCGACCTGTTCGACACCTCGGCGCCCACGCCCGAGGCGCAGTCGCTGGTGCTCAACGCGCTCATGGCGCTGCGCGGCGACGGCAGGGACGTGGTGGTGCTGGCCGGCAACCACGACAACCCGCAGCTGCTGGAGGTCTACCGGCCGGTGCTGGGCAAGCTGGGGCTGCACGTCATCGGCTCGTTCCGGCGCCCGGACGCGGGCGGCACGCTCGCCTTCACCGCGCGCTCGGGCGAGCCGGTGCGGCTGGCGGTGCTGCCGTTCCTGTCGCACCGCTACGTCGTACGCGCCGGCGAGGTCCTCACCGGCACCGCCGCCGACCACAACCGCGACTACGCCGCCCGCATCGGCGAGCTGGTCGGCGCGCTCACCGCCGGCTTCCACGCCGACACCGTCAACCTGGTCACCACCCACGGCACCCTGCCCGGCGGGGCGTTCGGCGGCGGCGAGCGGGAGGCGCAGTCGATCTTCTCCTACTACTTCGAGCCGACCGCGTTCCCCGCCACCACCCAGTACGCCGCCCTCGGCCACCTGCACCGCCGCCAGCAGATCCTCGGCCCGTGCCCGATCTGGTACAGCGGCTCGCCGCTGGCCGTCGACTTCGGCGAGGAGGGCAACACCCCGGGCGCGCTGCTGGTCGAGGTCGCGCCGGGCAGGCCCGCCGTGGTGCGGGAGCTGGCGTTCACCTCCGCGCGGCGGCTGCGCACCGTACGCGGCACGCTGGAGCAGCTGGAGGCCATCGAGCCGGGCGACGACTGGCTCAAGGTGATCGTGGAGGAGAAACCCCGGGTCGGCCTCGCCGACGACGTGCGCGGCCTGCTCAACGGCGCCGTGGACGTGGTCCTGGACGAGCGGTTCAGGCCGGTGCCCGCCACCCGCAGGGCCGGCTCGGCCGAGCACAGCCCGCGCGAGCTGTTCCGCGAATACCTGACCGCCACCGGCCGCCACGACGAGCAGGTGGCCGCGCTGTTCGACCGGCTCTACGACGAGGTGACCGGCTGATGCGCCCTCTGCTGCTGCACCTGGACCACTTCGGCAGCTTCCGCGAGCCGGTGGCCGTCGACTTCTCCGACACCGAATACTTCGCGCTCGTGGGCCCGACCGGCGCCGGCAAGAGCACGATCATCGACGCGATCTGCTTCGCCCTGTACGGCACCGTGCCGCGCTGGGGCAGGGAAAACTCCATCGCCCACGCCCTGGCCCCGTCCGTCGCGGCCGGCAAGGTGGCGATGGTGTTCGACAGCAACGGGCGCCGCTACGGCGTGGCCCGGTCGATGGTGCGCGACGCCAAGGGCGCGGTGCGCACCAAGGAGGCCAGGCTCGACGAGCTCGACCCGGCCGCGCCGCTCGCGCAGGCGTTCGACGCGGTGGTCAAGCCGCTCGCCGAGGGCGAGAACGTCACCCCGGAGGCGCAGCGGGTGACCGGGCTGGAGTACCGGTTCTTCACCCAGTGCGTGGTGCTGCCGCAGGGCCGCTTCGCGGAGTTCCTGCACGCGGCGCCGCGCGAGCGGCAGGACCTGCTGGTGCAGCTGCTCGACGCCGACGTCTACGAGCGGATCAGGCAGAGCGCCGCCCGCGAGGAGGAGGCCGCCAAGCAGGCCGCCTCCTTCGCCCGCGACCAGCTCGCCAAGCTGTCCGGCGCGACCGCGGAGGCCGAGCGGGAGCTGGCGGAGCGGCTGGAGGCGCTGCGGCAGCTGGCCGAGACCATCGGCGCCGACCTGGACCTGCTGCGGGCCCGCGAGGGCGACATCCGCCGAGCAGAGCAGGAGCTGACCGCCATGGCCGAACGCCGCTCGCTGCTGTCGGCGCTGCGCATGCCCGCCGCCGTGCCCACGCTGGCCTCGGCCCGCCGCGCCGCCGCCGAGTCGGTCGAGGCGCTGACCGCCGAGGTGGCCACCCTGGAGGCCGACGACCACGAGGCGTACGAGGCGCTGGCCGCCCTGGGCGACCGGGGCGCGCCGCGGGCGGCGCTGGCCGCGCTCGACGCCCGCGAGCGGCTGACCGCCGACGCCGCCCGCGCCCGCGCCGAGGCCACGACGGCGGCGCAGTCCCTGGAGGGCCTGGCCGGCGCGCGGGAGGGGGCCGAGCAGGCGCTGGCCGCCGCCGAGACCCAGCGCGAACGGCTGCGCGACGCCCACGCGGCCGCCCACCTGGCCCCCCGGCTGGCCGTGGGCGAGCCGTGCCCGGTCTGCCGGCACCCGGTCGCCGAGCTGCCCCGGCACGAGCCGCCCGCCGACATCCGCACCGCCGACCGCGTCCTCGCGGGCGCCCGCGAACGGGCCGAGCGCGCCAGGGCCGCCCATGCCCGCGCCGAGACCTCGGCGTCGATGCTCGCCGCGCAGGCCACCCGGATGGAGTCCGAGCTGGCCGCGCTGCCCGCCCCGGGCGACCGGGCCGAACTCGAAGGCCGGCTGGCCGCGATCGCCAAGGCCGACGAGCTGGCCACCCAGGCACGCGGGGCACTGCGCGCCGCCCGCGCGAAGCTGGACGAGGCGCGGGCCGGCGCGGAGCGGACCGAGCGGCAGACCGAGACCGCCTGGCGGGAGCTGGAGGCCGCCCGCGACCGGCTCCTGGTCTCCGGCCCGCAGGAGGACCCGCCGCCGCTGGTCGACCGGCGCGACCTGCACCAGGCGTGGACCGGGCTGCTCGGCTGGCGGGACCGCGCCGCGCAGGCCGCCCGCGCCGAGCAGGCCGAGCGCGAGGAGCAGCTCGCCCAGGCCGGCGCCCGGCTCGCCGCCGACCGCCGCCGGCTGACGGAGCGGCTGGCCCAGCACGGCGTCGTCGCCCAGCGTGACGCCTCGCCCGACCAGCTCGGGGCCGCCGTCGCCGGGGCCGTCGCCCGCGCCGACAGCGCCCTCGAACGCCTCAAGGAGGAGCGCAAGCGTGCCGCCGACCTCGAGCTCCAGGTCTCCCAGAAGGAGCACGAGGCCAAGGTCGCCCACGAGCTCGCCCTGCGGCTGCGGGCCAACGCGTTCGAGCGCTGGCTGTGCGCCGAGGCCCTGGCCGTGCTGGTCGCCTCGGCCTCCGACACGCTGCGTGAGCTGTCCGACGGCCAGTACGAGCTGGCCCTCGGCGACAAGACCGGCGACATCGAGGTCATCGACTACGGCGAGGCCGGCCTGCGGCGCAGCGCCCGCACCCTGTCCGGCGGCGAGACCTTCCAGGCCGCCCTCGCCCTGGCCCTGGCGCTGTCCGGCGCGGTCGCCCGGGGCCTCGACTCGATCTTCCTGGACGAGGGGTTCGGCACGCTCGACCCGGCCACGCTCGACACCGTGGCCACCACCCTCGAACGCCTCGCCGCCGGCCAGGACCGCCTGATCGGCGTCGTCACGCACGTGCCCGCGCTGGCCGATCGCGTGCCGGTGCGCTTCGAGGTCAGGCGCGACGCCAAGGGCTCCCACGTGCGGAAGGCGGCCATCGCTCCATGACGGGATTCACCGTCGACCCGTGGGACCCCGGCTACGCCGCCGCCCTCGCCGTCGAGAACCTCTCCGAGATGGGTGCCACCAGCGCCGAGCTGGTCATCGACATCGAGCGGCCGGCCGCCGACTGGAAGCCCGTCACCCCCGGGCCCGACGCCTCCCCTCCCACGACGCTGCTGGTGGCCGACGGGGTCCGCAGGATCGACGCCCGCGTGTGGGTCCACGACCCCGACGCGCCCATGCCCGTGCCGGGGATCGCGGCGTCGTACGCGGCCGGGATCGTCCGCTGCGGGCCGGATGGCGCCGAGCTGGCGGAGGTCGAGGTCAACCGGTCGCTGATCTCCGCCTCGCCGCACACGCCCGAGGTCAAGACCCCGCACGCCACCTACCAGCCCACCAAGGCCGCCGACGCGAGCTTCGAGGAGCTGTCCCTGGCGCTGCAGCGGCTGGTCACCCAGCTGGAGGTGGACCTGGCGGTGCGGCACCGCAACCGCGGCGACGACCTGCTGCTGGTGGACGGGCCGCTGCGGGGGCGCACGCACCTGCCGCGCACGATCGGCTACATCAAGACGCACCACACCGCCTACCTGCCGTCGCCGCAGTCCGCGGTGGTCGCCGCGCTCGCGGCCGGCCAGCGCACGCCGGTGTTCCTGATGGGCACGAGCTGGCGGCGGCACGCCTGGTACGTGCGGCTGCCCGTCCAGTCGTCCGCCCCGTGGGCGGGCGTGGCGCGCTGCGAGGCCAGCGCCGATCTGGACCCGGCCCAGGTCGTACGGCTGGCCGACGCGGTCACCCTCGCCCTGCCGCCGCTGGCCGGCGTGGACTACAAGGACCCGCGCGCGCCGCAGAACCTGGTCCCGATCGGCGGCCTGGAGAAGCTCCTGCGCCATCACCTGGGCGACAGCCGCCTGCTCTACCGCGCGCTGCGCACGACGGCGGCCGGTTAGCCGCGCGGGGAACGGGCCCGTCACCCGACGGCCGGTCAGCCGGGCGCGGGGAACGGGCCCGTCACGAAAGGCTTCGGGTGCCGTCAGGGCGGGAATGTCAGCGGACCCGACCGGCGGACGCCTGCCTAGCGTGGGCGCATGGGTGACTGGTGGGCGGCCTTCAGGCGATCGCCGTACTTTCCCGCGTCCGTCCTGGCGCTGATCCTCGCGGCGGGGGCGGGGCTGTTCGCCGGGTCGTACACGTACGCCATGGCCTCCCCGACCCCGCACCACCTGCCCGTGTCGGTCGTCGGCGTCGGCTACGAGAGCGTACGTGGGAAGGCGTTCGTCACGGGGCTGGAGAAGTCCCTGGACGCCTCGCTCGTCCTGCTCTTCCACCGGACGTACGCCGAGGCCATGCGGGCCGTCGAGGAGCAGCGGGCCTTCGCCATCTTCGTCGTGCGCGGGACCGACGTCGAGATGAACGTCTCCAGCGCCTCCGGCGCGTCGGTGGCGCTGCTGCTCGTCGAGCAGGCTCCACACGTCGCCGAGCGGGTCGGGGTGCGGCTCACGGTGCGGGACGTCAAGCCGCTCCAGCGAGCGGACCCGCGCGGCCTGGCGATCTTCTACATCACGCTCGCCGCCGTGGTCGTCGGCTTCACCGGGGCGGCCCAGCTCAGCGCCCATGCCGACCGGCTCGGCGCGGGCGAGCGGATCGCCTTCACCGCCGCGTACGCCGTGCTCGGGGCGTTCTCCATCGTGGCGATCGTGGACTGGCTGCTGGGCGCGCTGCGGCTGCCGGTCCTGGAGTCGTGGTCGATCCTGGCGCTGACCATGTTCACGACGGGGATGGTGTTCACCATGTTCCGCACCTTCCTGGGACGCTGGGCGATGCTCCCCACCTGGGGGTTGATGGTGCTGCTCGGCAACCCCTCCTCCGGCGGGGCGGTGTCGTGGCCGCTGCTGCCGTCACCGCTCGGCGCCATCGGCCGCTGGCTGCCGCCGGGGGCGTCGGTCAACGCCCAGCACACCGCCGTCTACTTCCGCGGCCACCAGAGCGTGGCGCCGTTCCTGGTGCTGGGGGCGTGGGCGCTGGTGTCCTGCGTCGTCTTCCTCATCTGGCGCGAGCGCCACCCCAGCGCCCCCTCGTGAGCGGTCAGCGGGCCGCCGACGGTCAGCGGGTCGCGTCGCCCGCGCTCAGCGGGCCGCGTCGCTCGTGGGGCGCTCGTCGGCGGTGCCGCGGGG
This sequence comes from Nonomuraea sp. NPDC005650, assembly GCF_040605375.1. NCBI lineage: Bacteria > Bacillati > Actinomycetota > Actinomycetes > Streptosporangiales > Streptosporangiaceae > Nonomuraea > Nonomuraea sp. NPDC005650. The sequence continues at coordinate 13,056 of NZ_JBEXCR010000044.1, read as the reverse complement.
CGCGCGGCGGTCGCGGCGGCGTTCGAGCTCTTCCTCGTCGACCAGCGTGAGCATCGGCTCGCCGGGCGCGCACAGCATCACGACGACGAAACGGCTCCACGCGTCGCCGAGGTTGTTGGCCGCCTGGTAGTGGATGAGGTCACCGCCCGGCTCCCAGAAGGCCTCGCCCGCGCGGATGACCCGCTCGGGCTCGCCCTCGAGCTCGAAGATCATTTCTCCTTCGAGCATGTAGCCGAAGACCGGGCCCGCGTGGCGGTGCGGCGGAGTGCCCGGGTCCCCTGGCGGCAACTCGATCAGCGCGGTCATCGCGCAGGCCCCCTCGGGGACCGTGGGGTGCTGCTCCTGAAGCAAGGTCAGGACGGTGTTCGATCGCGGAGAACTCTGCATGCCCAGCACGCTATGGCGCATCCGGTCTGATGAGATGGGCCAGTTGTGGCCCGGTTGATTGAACCAATCCGAGTGTTCATCATTCCTTTGGCGATCTTTGTCATTATTCGCACTGATTCATGGGGATCATTGCGGTGTCCGTCGCACCCCCACGAGGAGGCTTCGTGCACACCCCGCAACGCTCCGGACCCGCCTGGCCGGTGAGGCTCACCGTCGTCCTCACCGCCTTCCTGTCCCTCATCGCCCTGGTCGGCGTCACCCCCGCCAGCGCCGCGGTCTACAACTCCTGCACCATCTCCCGGTGCTCCGACGCGCGCTCCGCCAGCTCGACCTGGGCCTCCAAGGGCTACCCCACCTCCAGCGGCTGGTACTCCTGGCCGGACGGCCGCTACAACTACACCGGCGGGCGCTTCTACAACCGCGAGGGCCAGCTGCCCAGCGGCGCCACCTACTATGAGTACGACGTCTACTCCCGCGCGCGTGGGGCCGCGCGTGACGCGTACCGGATCGTGGTCAACCGCAGCACCGGCGTGGTGTGGTTCTCGCCCAACCACTACACCGACTTCTACCGCCTCTAGGACGCACGCCCATGACCTCCGCCGCACGTCCGCTGCCGTCCTGGCTCACGGTGTCCACCGGCCCGGCGCCGGCGGTGGTCGACGGGCGGTCCTGCCGGACCCGTGCCGCCTTCTTCACCGAGGTGGCGCGGGTCCTGCGCCTGCCCGGCTACTTCGGCCGCAACTGGGACGCGCTCACCGACTCGCTGCGCGACACCGGCGCCGTCGCCCTGGTCGTGACACACGCCGAAGAGCTGCTCGACGCCGAGCCTCCCGAGCAGTTCGCCACCCTGCTGGCGGTCCTGTCCGACGCCGCCGAGGCCGGGCTGACCCTCACCCTGTGCACCGACCCCGCCCACGAGGCCCGGCTCCGGGAGCGGACCGCCGCCGCGCTGAGCTGAGCCGTCGGCGCCGATCGTCCCTCATGCCCGCTCGTCACGGTCGCCTTCACCAGCGCGATTCATCGCCCGCGCGGTGACATTTGCATCTGTTCGCCGTCGGGCTCCGGCGGCAGGGTGGGAGCCACCCAAGCGACAGCGAGAAGGAGCATCAGACGATGTCGACCGAACTGAGGCAGGCCGCCGAGACGGTGCGGATCACGCGTACGTACCCGGCCGCGCCCGAGCGGATCTGGCAATTGTGGACCACGGCGGAGGGCATCGAGTCCTGGTGGTCGCCGGACGGCTTCACCGTGGAGGTCGGGAAGCTGGACGTGCGTCACGGGGGCGAGTTGGTCTACACGATGACCGCGACGGCGCCGGAACAGGTCGCGTTCATGGAGGGGGCGGGCCTGCCGCTCAGCACGGAGTCACGCAAGACGTTCGTCGAGGTGGAGGAGCCGGTCAGGCTCTCCTACACCTCCCTCGCCGACTTCATCCCGGGGGTGGAGCCGTACGACTTCCTGACCGTGGTCGAGATCCGGCCCGCCGCCGAAGGCGCGCACGTGACGATGACCGTTGACGCGATGCACGACGAGGAGTGGACCCAGCGCCTGGTCGCGGGCCGGAACAACGAGCTGGACAACCTCGGTGGGCTGTTCGAGGGCCGTCAGGGAGCCTGAACCACGGCCGTCCGCCCGAGGTTCCAACCGGGTGAGGCCCACGCCGCCAGGAAGCGAGACGTTCATGGCTCTCCCGATCGCGCCGGTCAGGCATGCGCCGCGGTCCGGTGCCGTCCCCCGGCCGCAGCGCCTACTCTGGTCAACCGGTACGCGGGGACGGGCGGTGGACAGGGTGGGAGAGTTCTGGCGGTCCGACCGCGTCGTCCGGCTGGCGCCGGTCGGGGCGGTCGTCTGCAGCGGGCTGCTGCCGCTGGTGCAGGCCGGGCTGGCGTTCAGCTATGTGGGCAACGGCATCGGCACCGGGCTGTGGAGCATCGCGGCGACCGCCGTCTACCTGCCGCTGCACCTGCGTCACGTCTGATCGACGCCATCCGCATCTCCGGCGGCGCCGGCTGGCTCTGACCCGCACCGCCCGCTTCGGCCCTCAGCCCTTCCCGCCGAATCGAGGCCCCGGACCGGCCGCTCTCAGCGGTTGCCCGTCCCTTCGGGGGAGCACAGGTACGGGCGCGAGAGCGTCAGGGCGGTCGCGGTGAGGGCCATGCCGAACAGGACCGGCGCGAGATGCCCGAGGTCGACGTACCCGATGGCCAGATGGGTGACGACGGCGGGCACGAATCCGGCGACGGCCGCGAGCGCCAGCGTCCACCACACCCACGCCTCACCGCGCCGCCACCCCCACGCGCTCAGCAGGGTGATCGCCGCCGCGGCGGCCATCAGCGCGCCGCCGAACCCCGCCCTGTCGTGCGCGATGAACGGCAGCAGCCGCGTGCCGGCCGCCCGCAGCGTGTCCGGCCCGGTTCCCAGGTACTCCAGGTCGCTCGGGACGAAGACGCCACCGAGGCCGACGGCCGACACGGCCACGCCGCCGACGAACAGGCCGATCCCGGTGATCACCATGAGGAGCTGGCCGGTGAGCGCCCGGCGGCGTTCGCGTTCGGGTCCGTCCGGGCGGGAGGTCCACCGCGGGCGGTCCCGGGGCCGCCTGGTCGCGGCCAGGAACATGGGCAGGAGCACGGCGGCCAGCGCCGTGTGCAGCGGCTCGACGTACCCGTGGGTGAAGAGGTAGGGCACGGCGGCGAACCCGATCGCCCCGGAGACCAGGTACGCCTCGCGCGCCCACGGCCACCCGCGGCGCATGCCCCCGGCGGTGAGCCCCATGTGAAGGATGCCGACGGCCACCATGGTGCCCGCCAGCGTGATCCGGTCGTGCCGCAGGAAGTGGACCAGATGGTGGTTGACGGCGTGTAACGCCTCCCGGTTCATGCCGAGGAAGGCGCGGTCGTACCAGAGCAGCACCGGCCCGAGCGCGACCGCCGCGGCCACGAGCCCGGCGACCGCGATGACGGCTCCGGCCATCAGGCCCCACCACCAGGCGGGCCGGCGCCGGGGGTCGAGGGTGGCGGGGCACAGCGAGGGGGCGGGCGCGGTGGGGGTCGCCGCCTCCATCACCCGCCCGAACCACCCGGGCCCCGCCTCGACCAGCAGGGCCGGTGTCGCGAGCACGACCTTGGCAGGATCGGCGAGGACCCGAGCCGCCGCTCCGACGGACGTGGAGACTGGCAGGACGACGTCCACGCCACTCTCCGAACGGGACTCCCCTCCGAGCCCCGGCCAGCGGCTCCCCTCGCGCTCTGGCCAGCGGTTCCCGTCGTCGTCCGGTCGGCGGTTCCCGTCGCGCTCTGGCCAGCGGTTCCCCTCGCGCTCTGATCGGCGGTTCTCCCCGTGCCCCGATCGGCGGTTCTCCTCGTGGTCGGGCGGCAGGATCGCGTCCACGTGTGGTGCCAGGGCGGCGGTCGCGGCCGGGTCCCCCGTGCGGACCAGCACCGGCACCCGCCTGCCCGCCGCCGCCTCCCGTACGAGCGCCACGTCCGCGAGCCCGACCGGCTCCACCACGATGAGCCCCGCCCCGAGCGGCGGCAGCGCGCGTACGGCGTCCCGGGCCACCTCCGGCGGCACCACCGCCCCCAACCGGCTGCGCACCGCGACCCCGCCCACGGTGCCCGCCAGGTGCGCCGGCGGGTGCCGGTGCCCAAGCAGCCGCGCGACCGCCCGTCCGCCGCCGGGCAGCGATCCCGTCCAGGCCAGCGTCCGCAGCGCCACCCGCCGCGACCGCCGCACGCCCAGCAGCGCCCCCGCGATCCCCCGCAGCGGCTGGTACGTCCAGTCAGGCATCGCCACCCGGCCTTCCACCCGACGCCGGCACCACCTCAGCCACCCGTTCAGCCAGCTCGACCTGGGCCTGCCCGGACGGCTCGACCGACTCGGGCAGCTCGACCGGCTCCGCCAACTCAGGTAACTCGGGCGGCTCGGGCCGCTGCGCCAGCTCTGGCAGCTCGGGTGGTGTCCATCCGAGGACGGGGTCCATTGAACGCAGCAGCAGGCTCGGCGGCACCAGGCGGGCGAGCAGGTTCCGTGACCACGCCCCCGGCGACCAAGCCACCAAGGACGCCGCGCCCATCCGGGCCGACCGGCGCACGATCGCCCGGGTACGGGGCCGCCGCGTCCGGTCGTACCGCGCGAGTGCCACGTCCACGTCCGGGTCCGCGCTCAGGCAGGCGGCCAGCGTGACCGCGTCCTCCAGCGCGGTGCCCGCCCCCTGCCCCAGCGCCGGATCCATCGCGTGCGCCGCGTCCCCCAGCAGCACCGCCCTCCCCCGCACGTACGAGGCCGGCGGCGGCATCTCGTACACGTCGTGCCGCAGCACGGCGCCCTCGGGCACGGCCGCCAGCAGTTCGGGCACAGGATCGGGCCAGCCGCCGAACCTGCGCGCGAACCCGGCGTACGCGTCCTCATCCCCGCCTTCGGGCACCCGGGCCGCCGCGAAGCAGTAGAACCGCCCGCCGGGCAGCGCGGCGAACCCGAATCGCTCGCCCCGCCCCCAGAACAGCGCCCCCTCGGCTCCCCGCCCGTCCAGCGGCCCGGTCACCGCCCGCCACGCCGTGCACCCTGCGTACCGGGGCGACCGGGCCTCCGGCCAGCACTGCCGCCGCACCCGGCTGCGGATCCCGTCGGCCCCCACCACCAGATCCGCGCGCATCCGCCCGCCCCGGTGCTCGACCACAGCCCCGCCGCCGTCCGGCCGCACGGCGCGCACCTCGCTGCCCGACCGCAGCAGGTCAGCGGGCAGTGCCGCCACGAGCACCCGTACCAGGTCGGCCCGGTGCACCATGAGCAGCGGCCGGCCATGCCGCCGCGCGACGTCGGAGTTGTCCGTCCTGACCAGCCACCGCCCAGCCCGGTCCCGTACCCCGCCCGCGGTCTCCACCGCGGCGATCGCGCGTACCCGCTCGGCCAGGCCCAGCGCGGCGAGGGCGCGCGTGGCGTTCGGCCAGAGCGCCAGCCCCGCCCCGATCTCGCCGAACTCCCCGGCCCGCTCCAGCACGGTCACCCGCCAGCCGATCCGGTGCAGCGCGATCGCCGCCGCCAGCCCGCCGATTCCCCCGCCGACCACGACCGCAGCAGGCATGAGCCGCACCCCCGACATCCGTTTTGAGCGACTGCTTAAGCCGACCTTAGACGGGTTTAAGCGATCGCTCAAGAAGTGCGGGTGGGGAGCGCGGCCATTGGCGACCGCGCTCCCCGTTCCGAAGGTCAGGTCCCGTCAGTGGGGCATCAGGACCTTGTCGACGATGTAGACGGTGGCGTTGCTCGTCGTCACGCCGCCGCAGACGATCTTGGCGTCGTTGATCGTGAGGTTCTCACCGGAGCCCTTCACGGTCAGGGACGCGCCCTGCATGGTCTTGAGCTCGGCACCCTCCACCAGGTCGGACGGCGCCTTCTTGCCCATCACCACGTGGTAGGACAGCAGCTTGGTCAGCACGTCCTTGTTGGCCATGAGCTTGTCCCGGACTTCCTTCGGGATCGCGTCGAACGCCTTGTTGTCCGGCGCGAAGAGCGTGATGTCCTTGGCGGAGTTCAGCTTCTCCTCGAGCCCTGCCGACTTCACGGCCGCCGACAGCATGGAGAGCTCGGCGAGCTTGGAGATGGCGGTACCGGCCGGCTGACCGGCGATCTCGGCCAGGTTGCTCTCGATCGCGGCGCATCCGGGACCGGACGGGCTTACGGCGGCGCCCGGCGAGGGCGACATCTCCGGAGGAGAGGGCGACATCTCCGGCGAGGTTGGCGACATCTCTGGCGTAGTGGGCGACACCTCCGGCATGGAGGTGGTCTCCTCCGGTGACGGCGCCGGCGTACGCATGTGGACAGCTGCGCCGGCGGTACCAGTGGCACCGGCGGCCAGCGCCAACGCCGCCGCGAGAAGCACTCGTTTCACTGTGATCCCCCCGAGTTCGGAGTGCCGCGGCGGGCGAACTCGCCACGGCGCGAACGCAGCCCCGGGCTCACACCCCGGCTGCCCCTCCAGTGTGGGCAGCCATCGAGAACACCGGAGTTACATTTCGCCTAAAAGGCCACAAAAGCCGCACATCATAACTTTTGCCCGCCGCGTCCTCCCGCAGGTTTCGAACCCGCCGCACCCGGCCCGCCAGGGCCCATCTCCCTTTACGAAGCCGAGAGCGTTCAGACGACCGGCCGCAGGTCCTGGCCGTCGATCCGGCGCTCGGGCGAGCCGGGGACGCGGCGGCGCAGGGCCAGCACCAGGTTGGCCGCCGCGAGCAGGGCGGGGGCCGACGACGACGGCCGGCCGGCCGGAGGACCGCAACGGCGAGGAAGTCGCCGGCACACGGGGAGGCGGCCAGCGTGCGGGGAGCGCAGTGGTCGGGGTGGCGCGTGGCGGCCGGGATCTTGCGGGTGGAACGGGTAGCGTGAATGGATGAGCAAGTCGTTCCTGGAGCCAGCGGAGTGGTACGCCACGCTTCCGGCGTTCTACGCCTCGGCGTGCGTGCTGCTGACCGACACCGAGGACCGGGTCCTCATGGTCAAGCCCAACTACCGGCCCTACTGGTCGATCCCCGGCGGCATCATCGAGGCCGACGAGCTCCCCCACGAGTGCGCCGTCCGCGAGATCGACGAGGAGCTCGGGCTGCGTGTGGCGGTGACCGGGCTCCTGGTGGTGGACTGGATACCGCCCATGGACGACCGGCCGCAGAGCATGATCAACTTCCTGTTCGACGGCGGCACCGTCACGGACCCGGGCCAGATCGTCCTGCAGACCTCGGAGCTCGACGACTTCGGCTTCTACTCCTGGGACGAGGCGGCCCGGCTGCTCCCCGCCGCCACCACCGCCCGCGTCCCTGCTGCGCGGCGGGCACGCAAGGATGCCCGCACCGTCTACCTGCCCTTCAGCCAGCCGGCCGGCTCTCAGCGGTAGCCGGTCGCGTCCGCGGGGCGGCCCTTGTCCTGAACCTCGACCAGGTACCGCCAGCCGTCCGGCCGCGAGCCGTCCAGGTCGGTGAAGCCGTACTCGCGGGCGAGTTGCGCCCCGGACAGCGACTGACCGCTCCAGCGCATCACCTCGGAGTCCGCGGCCAGGGCGGCGACCGCCCTGCCGACGTAGCGGGGCGTCTCGGAGATCACGAAGTGCGGCTCGCGGGCGGTGGCGTCACGCCAGTTGTCCTCGGTGACCTCGAACAGGTCCAGCATCAGCTCCGAGCGCAGCCAGCCCGGCGTCAGCGCCACGGCCGCGCAGCCGTACGGCCGCAGCTCGTGGGCCTGTGCGAAGCCGAGCCTGATCACGGCGCTCTTGGCGTGGTCATAGAAGAAGGAGACGCGGTAGTTGCCGTCGTTGTACTCCTTGGTGCCGTCGGTCATCTCCACCACCAGGCCGCCCGGGCGCCGGATCAGCAGGGGCAGCGCGTAGTGGCTGGTGATGATGTGGGTGTCGACGGCGAGCCGGAGGAGCCGCAGCCCGCCCTCGAGGTCGTGCTTCCACAGCGGAGTGTCCCACTCCGCCAGTAGTTCCCCGCCCCAGATGTCGTTGACCAGCACGTCCAGGCGCCCGTGGTCGCGCTCGACGCGCTCGACGAGGGCGCGTACCTGCTCGTGCTCCAGATGATCGACCTGGACGGCGATTCCTTCCCCTCCTGCCTGGTTCACCAGCTCGGCGGTCTCCTCGATGGTCTCGGGACGACCGTACTCGGACCGGCTCTCGCGGGTGGTCCGGCCGGTCACGTACACGGTCGCGCCCGCCGCTCCCAGCTCCACCGCGATGCCCCGCCCCGCGCCACGCGTGCCCCCGGCGACCAGCGCGACCTTGCCCTTCAACGTGTTGCTCATGCTCCAGACGCTAAAGGCAAAACCCGACAGCTAGTGTCATCTTTTATTTTCCTAGGCATCCTAGGAAATAAGCTAGGATGCCTAGGACTCACTCTGGAAGGGGATCATCATGGCCACGCTGGACGTACCGGGCGCCACGCTTTACTACGAGGTCAGCGGCAGCGGACCCGCGCTGCTCCTGCTGCCGGGCGGCGGCGGTGACGCGGCGATCTTCGACGCACTGGCCGGCCCGCTCAGCGAGCACTTCACGCTCATCACCGTCGACCCGCGCGGCTACTCCCGCAGCCGCCTCGACGGCCCGGCCGTGGACCAGCGGGTCGAGGTGCAGAGCGAGGACGCCCGCCGGCTGCTCGACGCCGTCACCCCCGACCGGCCCGCCTACGTCTTCGGCGGCAGCAGCGGCGCCATCGTCGGCCTCGACCTGCTCTCCCGGCACCCCCAGCGGGTGCGCCGGCTGGTCGCCCACGAGCCGCCGTGCTTCGCCGTCCTCCCCGACGCCCCCGCGCAGCTGGCCTTCGTCGAGGAGGTGCACCGGCTCTTCCGCGAGCAGGGGCTCGCGGCCGCGTCCGCCCGGTTCCTGGAGGGCATCGGCGGCACCCTCCGGCCGCTGCCGGACCCCGCCTCGCTGCCGCCCCGGGCCGCCGAGATGATGGCCCGGCTGATGAGCAACGCGCCGATCATGATGGAGCATGAGTTGCGGCAGTTCACCTCGTACGTGCCCGGCCTGGCCGCGCTCGGCCGCGTGGCCGACCGGCTGGTCCTGGCCGCCGGGCGCGAGAGCAGGGGGCATCTGCCGTACCGGCCCGCCGCGGTGCTGGCGGAGCGGCTGGGGCTCGAACTGGTCGAGTTCCCGGGCGGTCACAGCTTCACCGACGCCCCCGAGGAGTTCGCCAAGCAGCTGATCGAGGTGCTCAGCGCGCCCTGACCAGGGGTCTCACGCGCCGGCCACCTCGCGCATCAGCTCGGCCGAGACCGCCGGGTTGCCGTAGTCGCGCGAGTGCGCGATGAGCCCGTCCCGCACCGTGACGATCATGACGTACGTCGAGGCGAACGGCCGGCCCGTCGCGGTGACGGACCCGTGCAGGGTGTACTCGGCGACCACCACGTCCGGGTCGGCGGTCTCCAGCAGGTTGACCCCGTCCGCGCGCTCGAACCGCCACAGCCCCCTCACCGCCTCGATCCGGGCGGCCAGGTGCTCCTTGCCGGCCGAGCGCGTGGGCACGCCCGGCGGGGCGAACGGGATCTCGATGACGACGTCCGGCGCGTACAGGTCGAGCATCGCGTCGTAGTCCCCGGCCGCCGAGACCTCGATCAGCCGCGCGACGACCTCCTTGGCGGACCCGGGCCGTACGGGGGCGAGCATGGCCGCCAGCTCGGGCAGCATGCCGACGGCTTCGGCGGCGCCCACCGCGTTGGGATAGTCGAGGTAGGAGACCACGGCGCCGTCGCGGACGCGGATCACCCCGAGAGAGGAGGCGAACCGGAACGCCGCACCCCCGCGCACGCTCCCTTCCGGCTCGAACTCGACGACGACCACCTCCGGATCGGTGGTCTCGTAGACCGTGGCGCGGACCTCGTCGAAGCTCAGCAGTTGCGCGATACCGCCGGCGGTGGCCTGTTTCATGTGCTCGCGGATGGTTTGCACGCCTTCGAAGCGGCGCGGCTGACCCGGCAGGCCGAACCGCAGCTCGTAGACGGCGTCGTCGGCGAACACGTCGGTGAACGCGTCGGCGGACCTGCTCGCCAGCGCCTGACGCAGTTGCTCGACGACCGCGTGAAGGTTCTTGGACATGGTGAATCCCCTCGGACAGAACGGAATAGAATCGGAACGAGCGCCCCGCTTCCCTGAAAGATACGGAACGCGCGCCCCGTTTGTCTAGAAGGGAGCTTCCGATGACGCCGGACAAGCCGCTGCGCGCCGACGCCCGCCGCAACCGCGCCCGCGTCCTGCAGGCCGCCGAGGCCGCGTTCGCGGCCGAGGGCATGGCGGTCCCGCTGGACGAGATCGCCCGGCGGGCGGGCGTCGGCGCCGGCACGGTCTACCGGCATTTCCCCTCCAAGGAGGCGCTGTTCGAGGCCGTGGTCCACGACCGGATCGAGCAGTTCGGCGAGGAGGCCCGCACGCTCGCGGCGGCGGAGCGGCCCGGCGAGGCGTTCTTCGCGTTCCTGGGCCGCGTGGTCGATCAGGCGATGCTCAACAAGGCGCTGTGCGACGCCCTGGAGGCCGCCGGATCGCCGGTCAAGCCTTCGCACGGCGCGCAGCGCGACGTGTGGGACGCCTTCGGCGCCCTGCTGAGCGCCGCCCAGCGCGCCGGCGCCGTCCGCGCCGACGTCGACGTCTCCGACCTGCGGGCCCTGCTGTCGGGCGCGCTCGCCATGGAGCGCCACGCCCGCGACAGCGACCGCCCCGCCGGGCGGCTGACCGGGCTCCTCCTGGACGCCCTGCTCCCCCGCACCTGACGCCCGCCGGTCTCAAACACTCGCGGCGCCCCGGACGAGGGCGGGCCACCTCACGCACGCGCGGCGCCCCGGACGGATCACGCATTCGCGGCACCCCGGCGGAGGGGATGGACGCGGCACCCGTGCGCAGGGCATTCTGTGGCGTGCTGTTGCGCCAGTTGGAGTATCTGGTGGCCCTGGCCCGGGAACGACATTTCGCCCGTGCCGCCGAGGCCTGTCACGTCTCCCAGCCGTCGTTGTCGGCGGCCATCCGCAAGCTCGAACGCGAGCTGGACGTGCCCCTCGTCCGGCGCGGGCAGCGCTTCGCCGGGCTGACCCCGGAGGGCGAGCGGGTACTGCTGTGGGCGCACCGGATCATCGCCGACGCCGACGCCCTGCGCCAGGACCTGTCGAAGATGCGCGAGGGGCTGTCGGGCACGTTGCGGATGGGCGCGATCCCGACCGCGCTGACCGCCGCCTCGCTGCTGACCACGCCGTTCTGCGAGCGATACCCGCATGTACGGGTGCTGCTGACCTCCCTGTCGTCACGGGAGATCACGCGGCGGCTGGCCGAGTTCGAGATCGACATGGCGATGACGTACCTCGACGACGAGGAGGGGTTCGGCGAGGTGTACCCGCTGTACGAGGAGCGCTACCTGCTGCTGACGCCGTCCGACGGCGAGCTGGCCGACCGGCGGGTGGCGCGCTGGGCGGAGGTGGCCGCGCTGCCGCTGTGCCTGCTGGCCCCCGAGATGCGCAACCGCCGCATCCTGGACGCCAACTTCCGGCAGGCCGGGGCGGTGGCCGTGCCCGCGATCGAGACCGACACCGTCTCGGCCCTGTTCGCGCACGTGGCGACCCACCGCTGGTCCAGCGTCATCGCGCACGCGTGGCTGCACATGTTCGGGGTGCCCGAGGGCATGCGGGTCGTCCGGCTGGAACGGCCCGCCCGGGAGCCGCGCGTGGGGCTCGTACTGGCCGGCACGGGCCCGGAGTCGGTGATGGCGCGGGCCCTGCTGGACATCGCCCGCGATCTCGATCTGCGCGAGGTGTTCGACCGGCTGACCCGGGACCACCTGGCATAGACGGGCTCTATCACTCGATAGAAACAAACGCTTTGACCTGCGGTTATACGTCGGCGGACAGTGAGATCACCTTCGACCGACGAGGAGCCGAGACCATGGCCAAGGTGCTGTGCGTGCTGTACGACGACCCGATCGACGGGTACCCGACCACCTACGCGCGAGACGGCCTGCCCGAGCTGGCCGGCTACCCGGGCGGCCAGACGCTGCCCAGCCCCAAGGCGATCGACTTCACCCCCGGGCACCTGCTCGGTAGCGTCTCCGGCGAGCTGGGCCTGCGCCGCTTCCTGGAGGAACGCGGCCACACCCTGGTGGTCACCTCCGACAAGGACACCGACGACTCCGCCTTCGACCGCGAGCTGGCCGACGCCGACGTGGTGATCTCCCAGCCGTTCTGGCCCGCGTACCTGACCGCCGAGCGCATCGCCCGCGCGCCCAGGCTGAAGCTGGCCATCACCGCCGGCATCGGCTCCGACCACGTCGACCTCGACGCCGCCATCGCCCGCGGCATCACCGTCGCCGAGGTCACCTACTGCAACAGCATCAGCGTCGCCGAGCACGTCGTGATGATGATCCTGTCCCTGGTGCGCAACTACCTGCCCGCCCACCGGACCGTGCTCGACGGCGGCTGGAACATCGCCGACGTCGTCGCCCGCTCCTACGACGTCGAGGGCATGCACGTCGGCACCGTCGCCGCCGGCCGCATCGGGCTGGCCGTGCTGCGCCGGCTCAAGCCGTTCGACGTGCACCTGCACTACACCGACAAGCACCGCCTGCCGGCCGAGGTCGAGGAGGAGCTCGGGCTCACCTTCCACCCCGACGCCGCCGCCATGGTGCCGCTCTGCGACGTGGTGACCGTCAACGCGCCGCTGCACCCCCAGACCGAGGGCCTGTTCGGCGACGAGCTGATCGGCTCGATGAAGCGCGGCGCGTACCTGATCAACACCGCCCGCGCCAAGATCGCCGACCGCGACGCGATCGTGCGCGGCCTGGAGAGCGGGCAGCTCGCCGGGTACGCCGGCGACGTCTGGTACCCCCAGCCCGCCCCGGCCGACCACCCCTGGCGGACCATGCCGCACCACGGCATGACCCCGCACATCTCGGGCTCCTCGCTGTCGGCCCAGGCCCGGTACGCCGCCGGGACCCGCGAGATCCTCGAATCGTGGCTGGAGGGCACCCCGATCCGCGAGGAGTACCTGATCGTCGAGGGCGGCGCCCTGGCCGGAACCGGCGCCCACTCCTACACCACCCGGACGCGCTAGCCCCGTTTTCCGCACGTGAGCGATCTTCAGCGAAGGTCTCGTGGATCGATGTCGAGGAGGTCTAGGAGATTGAGCTGGAGATCGGTGGGCTGGGG
>NZ_JBEXCR010000043.1:0-119784 GCF_040605375.1 Nonomuraea sp. NPDC005650 | reverse complement strand
GTCATCCGCTGCCTCAAACGCTACGTCGCCCGCGAGGTCTACTCCTTGATCAAAGCAGCAACAGCCGACCACGCTCCCGACCCAGCCTGACCACTGACGAACATAGGGGCATCCAAACGGTATGCATCGAGACGCTGTCGGTGCGGGGTTTGGCTCGGGGGCGGCTGTCCAAAGCGGTGCGCGAGGTGAGCTGGGGCGCCTTCGCCCGGTTGCTGGAGGGCAAGGCCGCCCGCTACGGCCGGACCCTGGTCAAGATCGGACGGTTCTTCCCGTCGTCGCAGTTGTGCCCGTGCTGCGGCTGGAAGAGCGGGAAACTCGCGTTGGAGGTGCGGGAGTGGGATTGTCCCTCGTGCGGGGAGCATCACGACCGTGACATCGCCGCGGCGATCAACATCCTGACCGAGGGCGTGCGCAACATCGGTATATCTGGTTCTACCGTGGCCGCCGGGCTGGCTGGACACGGCATAAACGACTGTGGAGGGCAGGTAAGACCAGGCGAGGCAACTCCGACCCTGGCGCCGCCCGCGACCTACAACGCGCAGGCGGCGTAGAAGAAGCAGTAAGTCCCCCACGGCGACGTGGGGGAGTCCCCGGCGTTTACGCCGGGGAGGAAGTCAAAGCCAGCTCGCCCGGACGCCGGTGGCCGACGAGTCGCCCGGCGGGGTGGCCAGGTCGCCGGAGCGCACGCCGTCGAGGAGGCGGCCGACGGTGTCGACGATCTCCTGCGCGCGCTCGCGCAGCCCGGCCACGTCCGCCGGGCTCACCTCGTCGCGGTCCACCCCGGCCGAGTCGAGCACGCCCTCCAGGTCGGCCAGCCGCTCGCCCAGCCACTTCAGCGGCTCGCCGGAGAGCTCCTTGTCGAACACCCGCCGCCCCGGCTCCCACCCGTCGATGCCGGGGTGATGGTGGGTGCGGTCGAAGCTGCCGGGCGTGCCGTTGACCGACTCGAGCAGGTCGATGCGCCAGAGAGGCCGTTCGACGGTGATGGGGCGGGCCGAGTAGATCGACCCCTTCAGCTCGCCCGGCTCCAGCTTGCGCAGCTCCAGGCGTACGCCGCGCTCGGCGCCCTCCTGGCCGTTGGCGGGGTTGGGGTCGACGAAGTAGATGTCGCTCACCGCTACGCCGACCCGGTCGAAGCCGAAGACGTAGAGCATGGAGAACCACTTCCTTCATTGAAGGCCGGGAATTGGGACCTTCATGGACGTACCCGCTCGGGGCCCGGGTGATCGCGCCGATCTCAGGGGAGCCGGTAACCCATCTGCCCCGCGGGTTCGGTGGGGCCCCGGCTCAGCAGCAGCGTGCCCAGCCAGATGAGCGCCATGCCGACCGGCGTCAGGGCCGGTTGGAGCAGCCCGCCGATCAGCACCGCCACGCCCATGGCCGTGACGACCGCGCTCACCACCGTGACCCGCCGCAGCGCCGCGAGGACGGACGCCAGCCCGACCAGGGCGGCGAAGGCCGCCCCGTAGACGAGGGGCTCCCACGCCATGACGCGCTGGCTCTCGAACCTGTTGTAGAGGTCCACGATGAGGCCGACGACGTTGGCGGCGGCGCTGAGCAGGGCCAGCCCCGTGGCCGTGTCCACCGCCGCCCGCCACCCGCCCGTCACGGGCCCGGCCATGCCGCGCAGCGCCATGATCATGACGCCGAACATCAGGAACCCGGCCAGCAGGACCGCGCGCGCGGCCGCCCACCACGGCCCGCCGGCGAAGTCCGCGTCCGGGAGACGCAGGAGGAGGGTGCCGGCGAGCAGCGTGGCGGGCGCCGCGGTGAAGGAGATCTGGGTGAGGCGGTTCATGAGGGCCACGATGCCCCCTCACGCAGGGGCGCTCATCGGTGATCGCCCCTGACTTTCCCCTGATCTCCCTCAGGCGAAGTAGCGCAACCAGACGTACGCCCAGGCCATCAGGGTGCTCATGATGGTCACGACGATGCCGTACCGGGTGAACTGCCAGAAGGAGATCTTGTGCCCGGAACGCGCGGCGATGCCGAGCGCCACGACGTTGGCGCTGGCCGCCACCGCCGTGCCGTTGCCGCCGAAGTCCGCGCCCAGCGCGAACGCCCACCACAGCGCCTGCCCGGTCCCCGGGTCGGGGATCTCGGCGACCAAGCCCTCCACGATCGGGGCGGTCGTGGCGACGTACGGGATGTTGTCGAAGAAGGCGCCCAGCACGCTGGAGCCGAACAGCAGCGCCGTCGCGGCGACGAAGTAGTCGTCACCCACCGTGCCCAGGGCCCACGTGCCGATCGCCGCGATGACACCCGTGTGGACCAGGCCCGCGACCATGACGAACAGCCCCATGAAGAACACCAGCGTCGACCACTCGACCTCGCGCAGCACCTCGTGGACGTTCGCGCGTGACACCAGCAGCATCACCCCGGCCCCCACCAGGGCCACGATCGACGGGTCGACGTGCGCCACGGCGTGCAGCGCGAACCCGGCGATCACCGCGCCGAGCACCACCAGGCAGCGGACGAGCAGCCGCGGGTCGGTGATGGCCCGCCGCTCGTCCAGCGCCATCACCGCCTCGGCGTGCTCGGCGTCGTAGTGGAACGACCTGCGGAACAGCACCCACGTCAGCAGCACGAACGCGCCGAAGACGACCACCACGATCGGCGCCATGTGGACGAGGAAGTCGTTGAACGTCAGCCCCGCCCGGCTGCCGATGATGATGTTGGGCGGGTCGCCGATGAGGGTCGCGGCGCCGCCGATGTTGGAGGCCAGCACCTCGGCGATGAGGTACGGCTGGGCGGGGATGCGCAGCCGGTCGCACACCATCACGGTGACCGGCGCGACCAGCATGATCGTGGTGACGTTGTCGAGGAAGGGCGAGGCCACGGCGGTGATCGCCATCAGCATGACCATCAGCCGGTACGGTCTGCCCCGCGACCGCTTGGCGGCCCAGATGGCGAGGTAGTCGAAGACCCCGGTCTGCTTGATGATCCCCACGATGATCATCATGCCGAGCAGCAGGAAGACGACGTTCCAGTCGATGCCCTCGTGCTCGGAGAAGAACACCTCGGCGCCGGGGACGAGGCCCAGGACGGCCATCAGCCCGGCGGCTATGAGCACCACCTTGACCTTGTCGGCCTTCTCGGTGGCGATGAAGAAGAACGCGACCAGGAAGATCGCGAGGGCTACAAATGCGCTCATCCGTCACAACCCGGCGGCCCGGATCGGGCGGCGGGGCATGACGATACAAAGAGGGGTTGGCGGCACACGACTATCGACCTCCGGAGTCGGAACGGTTTCGGGCTTGGTGAGCCGCCGCTCCAGGATGATCGTCTCGTCGCGCGCGCCGCTTCGAGGTCATCCTTCGCGGGCGGCGGCTCCGCCCCAGTCTCGTGGTCCGGGCAGGCCCGGCACCATTGGGTCCAGCACCCATACGGGGAGGGACGGAGCATGTAGGGGCGTCGCGCAGGATGGGGGTCAGGCCGGATCGACAACCGTACCGGGAGACAAAGAGGCTGGTGGAATGACCGACGGGGCGAAGAGGACGACCAGAAGCCCGGCGCAGGCGCTGTTCTGGCGGCTGTTCATGATCAACGGGCTGGTGTTCGCGGTGGCCACCTTCGTCCTCGCGATCTCCCCGGCCACCGTGTCCGCGCCCCTGATGCTGGCCGAGGTGCCGGTGCTGATCGTGGGCCTGGCGCTGATGCTGGCCGCCAACGCGCTGCTCCTCCGCCGCAGCCTGGCCCCGCTGGACGAGCTGACCACGCTCATGCAGCGGGTGGACCTGCTGCGTACCGGCGACCGGCTGACCGACGGCGGCAACAGCGACCTCACCCACGTGATCGCCGCGTTCAACGCGATGCTCGACCGCCTGGAGGCCGAGCGCAGCGCCAGCAGCGGCCACGCCCTGGCCGCCCAGGAGGGCGAGCGGCGGCGCATCGCCCGCGAGCTGCACGACGAGATCGGCCAGAGCCTGACCGTGGTGCTCCTCGGCCTGAAGCGGGTGGTCGACCGCGCGCCCGACGACCTGCGGGAGGACCTGCACGGCGTGCAGGAGACCGTGCGCGCCAGCCTCGACGAGGTCCGGCAGGTCGCCCGGCGGCTGCGCCCCGGCGTGCTGGAGGACCTCGGGCTGCACGCCGCCCTGAGCGCTCTGTGCAGCGACGTCTCGCAGATGAGCGGGGTCCACGTGACCCGCTCCGTCCAGCACGACCTGCCCGGGCTGGGCGCGGACGTCGAGCTCGTGCTGTACCGGATCGCCCAGGAGAGCCTCACGAACATCGCCAGGCACGCCCGCGCCACGCGTGCCGAGCTGTCACTGGCCACGCAGGACGGGCGGCTGACCCTGCGCGTCTGCGACGACGGGAAGGGCGGCGCGCACCAGGACGGCGCCGGGATCCGGGGCATGCGCGAGCGCGCCCTGCTGATCGGCGCCCGCCTGACCGTCGACTCCCCGCCGGGCGAAGGCACCCGCGTCCACCTGACCATCCCGAACGATCGGAGCCCAACGCGGTGACCACTGCCAAGACCAGGATCCTGCTGGCCGACGACCACGCGCTGGTCCGCCGGGGACTGAAGATGATCCTCGACGCGGAGCCCGACCTGGAGGTCGTCGCCGAGGCCGCCGACGGCGCGGAGGCCGTCGCCGCCGCGTCGGAGGACGCCGTGGACCTGGCCATCCTGGACATCGCGATGCCGCGCATGACCGGCCTCCAGGCGGCCCGCGAGATCTCCCGCCGCGCGCCCGGCATCCGCATCCTGATCCTGTCCATGTACGATAACGAGCAGTACTTCTTCGAGTCGCTCAAGGTCGGCGCCTCGGGGTACGTGCTCAAGTCGGTCGCCGACCAGGACCTGCTGGAGGCGTGCCGGGCGACGATGCGCGGGGAGCCGTTCCTCTATCCCGGCGCGGTCACCGCGCTCATCCGCGACTACCTGCAGCGGTCGCGCGAGGGCGAGCGCATGCCCGAGAGCATCCTGACGCCCCGGGAGGAGGAGATCGTCAAGCTCATCGCGGAGGGCAACTCGGCCAAGGAGATCGCGGAGACGCTCGTCATCAGCGTGAAGACCGTGGACCGGCACCGGGCGAACATCCTGCAGAAGCTCGGCATGCGCGACCGCCTCGACCTGACCCGCTACGCCATCCGCGCGGGCCTCGTCGAACCCTGATCTGCCGAACCCTGATCCGCCGAGCCCTGATCACAGGGCCAGGAACCGGCCGTCGTGGTGGACGAGCGGGCCGCCGCCCGGCCCGACCACGGTCTCGACCACGGTCTCGCGTACGTCGGCCACGACCAGCAGGTGGTCGCCCACCACCAGCCGGGTACGCGTGCTCACCAGCATCCACGCCGGCACCCCGTCGAGCAGCGGCAGCCCGCACGGCCCCCACCGCCACTCCACGGGACCGGCGAACTTCTCCGGCCCGGTGACCGCGAACGCCGACGCCACGTCCGCCTGGTCCGAGCGCAGCAGGTGGACGATCCCGTGGGCCGCCCGGCGCCAGGCCCGCCCCGACGTGGAGCCCAGGGCGACCCCGAACGACACCGTCGGCGGCTCCAGCGACACCGAGGCCAGCGAGGTCGCGCAGAACCCGACCGGCCCGCCGCCCCTGGTCGTGATCACGGCGACCCCGGCCGCGTGCCGCCGCATCACGGCACGCAGCTCCTCCGGGCCGGCGGCCCGGCCGGGCCGCTCTTCCGCGCGGGCGGGCAGCTCTCCCGGACGGGCGGGCAGCGGGGAGGACAGCGGGGACGGCGGCAGCGGGGAGGACAGCGGGGAGGACATGGTCACCGCACCAGCGCGGCCCTGAGCCGGGCGATCTCGTCCGCGTGCTCGGACACCTCGCCGCGCTCGGTCATGAGCCGCAGGTGCGTGTCCCAGTCGGCGGCGGCCCGGCCGTGGCTGCCCAGGGCGTGGTGGCTCAGCCCGCGCCGGAACAGCACGTCCGCCGGGTCCACCTCGCCCGAGGCCAGCGCGGCGTCGTAGTCGTCGACGGCGCCCGCGGCGTCGCCCAGCTCGTGCCGGCCGATCCCGCGGTTGACCCGCAGCATCGCCGCGTCCCTGAGCGCGATGGCCCGGTCGAGGTCGGCCACCGCCTCGGCGGCGCGGCCCGCGGTGAAGTGCAGGACGGCGCGGTTCCCGTACACCTCGACCAGCTCCGGGTCCAGCCGCAGGGCGGTCGCGTAGCACTCCAGCGCGCCGGCCTCGTCGTCCTGCTCGGCGCGCAGCAGGCCCTTGGCGGACCACAGGTGGGCGTGGCCGGGCTGCAGCGTCAGGCCGCGGTCAACGTCGGCGGCGGCCCGCTCCAGGTCGCCGGCGCCGATGAGCAGGGCGGCCCGGTTGAGCAGCGCCTCGGTGTAGTCGGGGTCGATGTCCAGCACGGTGTCGAGGTCGGCCAGCGCCGCCTCCTCCTCGCCGAGGTCCAGCCGGAGGTCGGCGCGGTTGTAGTAGGCGTCGGTGAAGGCCACGCTCAGCTCGATCGCGTGGTCGAGGTCGCGCAGCGCGCCCTCGATGTCGCCGCTCGCCTTCAGCGCCACCGCCCGGTCGAAGTACGGCTCGTCGTACTCGGGGTCGCGGGTGAGCACCTCGTCGAACGCCGTGATCGCGCCGTCGTAGTCCTTCAGCCCCAGCAGCACGCGCGCCCGGTTGTTGATCAGCACCGTGCGGTGGAGCTGGTGCTGGTCGGGGTCGAGGTGCTCGTCGAGGATCTCGATCGCCTGGTTGACCAGGTCCAGCGAGCCGGGCAGGTTGCCGCGGTGCAGCTCGACCAGGGCGCGGGCGTTGCGCATGAACGCGCTGTAGAACGCGTGCCGCTCCGGGTCCGGGGCGCCCTCGGCCAGCGCGAGCGCCGTGTTCACCCACGACAGCGCCTTGTCCTGGTCCAGCCGGTCCTTCTCCAGGTGCCGGGTGTAGATCATCGCCATCATGTAGGCGTCGTTCATCTGCTCGGCGACCTCGGTGGTCTCGCGACGGTGCTCGTCGATCACCTCCATGGCCTCGTCGCAGCGCGACAGGTACGTCAGCGCGCCGATGACCCGCTTGGTGAGGTAGTTGTGGGTCTTGGGGTCGTCGGCGTAGGCCAGCAGCGCGCGCCCCCGGCGGCCGAGGTCCAGCGCGGCCTCGTAGTAGCCCTCGCGGAACGCCTGGTTCTGCCCGGCGACCAGCCACTCCAGGGCCTCGGCCGGGTTCTCGCCGCGCTCCAGGTGGTAGGGGACGGCCCCGAGCTGGCTGCCCGGCTCGTTCAGCCCGATCAGCAGGCGGGCGCGCTCGCTGTGCCGCCGCTCGCGCTCGGCCCCGGCCAGCGACTCGTACGCCGCCAGCTCCGCCGGGTCCGCGCTGGTGCCGTCGGAGTCCACGTACCGCTGGGCCGGGTCCCCGCCGCCGCGCAGGCGTACGGGCGAGCTGACCAGGTCGGCGTCCACCACCTCCAGCAGGGCCGGGTCGCGGCGGCGGCGCAGCGTCCCGAACAGCTGGACGTCGGTCGGGTCCGCCTCCGTCAGCTCCCTGAACATCAGCGTGACCCCCTCGGGGTGGCACGTCCTGACCCAGAGGTTCACCAGCTCGGACACCATGAACGCGAGATCGCGGGTGCGCTGGATCGCGTAGAAGCGGGTTCGTTCGTCGCCCTTGGCCAGGTCGGTGAGGGTCTGCGGCCGGATGGGCACGTCGGACTCCAGATCGGGCGCGATCGCGACCACGGCCGTGGCGGCGGGCTTCACCAGCGCCGGATCGACGGCCGTCAGCTCGGGCACCAGCCGGCGCAGCAGCTCACCCCCCGCCGTGTACGGGCCGCGCAGCCGGCGATGGCCGCGTAGTTCGAGGAGGTGACGGCCGATCAACTGGCCGGCACGTGCCGGCAGGCGGACGGTCATGACGAGTTCCTTTCGATTCTGCGACGGCGCAGGTCGCGGATCGTGACGTAGGCGAGCAGGCCCAGCTCGGCCAGGGCGAGCAGGACGAAGACGGCGGTGTCGACGGCTTCCCAGACGGTCGGCGTACGGTCGAAGCGGTGGGCGACGGTGGTCCAGAACCGCACGGCGGCGGGCACGCCGACCGCCAGCAGCGTGCCGAGCGAGAGCCCGTAACCGGCCACCATCAGCGGCGCGTACCAGCGCGCCGCCGCGCGGTCGCGCTCGGACCACTCCTCGTCGCTCTGCCGGGCGGGCCGCCGCAGCACCGCGGCGAGCAGGCCCTTGACCCGCTGCCTGGCGGCGCCGTGCAGGTCGGTGCAGCCGGTGGCGGTGTTGATGACGAAGTAGAAGTCGGTCTCCAGGTAGAACAGGCACTCCCAGAGGATGCGCAGCACCCCGCTGAAGGCCAGGGCCAGCAGCAGCCCGGTCAGCCACGGCGGCCACCCCCACTGCCGTCCGGCCGCTGCGAGCAGCGTGAACGCGCCGACTCCGACGGCGTCCACCAGGGCCCCTGCGAGCAGCGGCAGGTAGCGCCGGGCCCGCGGGACGCTGTAGAGGGAGTCCATGCGGGTCTCGGCCACGAGGTAGTAGAAGCGCCGCCCCACCCCGAGCGTGGACGGCAGCCCCAGCCGCCGCGCGGCCAGCGCGTGGAACCCCTCGTGGAGCAGCAGCAGGGGGAACTGGGAGAGCGCGAGCACGATCGGGATGAACGACAGGTTCGAGGTGAAGAAGATGCGCTCGTAACCGGGCCGCAGGCCGGGGTCCAGCACCATGGCCGCCACCCCGGCCGCCACGACGACGGCGTACATGGCGAACGCGGGCGGCGAGAACAGCGCCCGGCCCAGCCACCGCCAGCGCACGGCCGGCGGCGCGGCCCGTTCCTCGCCCTCGCCGACCACGAACCCGAGGTCGTCGAGTATGCCCAGGAAGTCCTCGACGTCGAGCTGCTCGCCCGTCCGCTCGTGCCACCCGCGCGCGCCCGACTCCAGCGTCTCGCCCGCCTCCAGGCAGCGCAGCAGCTCGGCGCCCTCGCGGGGGAACAGGCCGTACGAGCCGGTGTCCGGGCGTCCCACCATGACCCCGTCGCCCTCGTCGACGTAGGTGAGCGGCTGCAGCCGCACGCGCGTGCCGACGCTGCCGTCCATGTCCTCCCCTTTCATTCATGATCAAGGAGAATCCCGGGGCGTCCCCGTCCCCGGGATCTCGTTCATGCCACTCGTTCATGCCGCCGTGCCGGCGGCTAGCCGCAGCACGGGCAGTAGTACGCGCAGCGGGCCGTCAGGCGGATAGCCCCCGGCTTGCGCACGGTCATCTTGGTCATCGAGTCACCCCCTCGGATCACGTGGCGAAGTCGCGAGCAACGCGACGGGAATCGGCCGGCGTGGGGAGAGTGGAAGGGCCCGCGCCGGCCGCACTCCCATGAAGCCACGGGCGTGCGGGCGCGAACCAGGACCACTCCTCGCGCTGTGGGAGCGGGTAGTGGCCCTCTGCCCGGGGATCAGAGCATGCGCTGGATGACGTCCGGCACGTCCGGCACGTCCGCGTTCTCGATCGAGTGCCGCTCCTCGGCGGTGATCAGGCCGAGGCCGTGCAGGATGGCGGCCGACCTGTGCCAGAGCCGGCGGGCCTGGCCGCATTCGCCGATCTCGCTCAGCGCGTGCCCGAGCCCCCAGAGGCTCTCCGCCTCGACGTAGTCGCCGCCGTGGCCCGCGGCCCGGTGCCGGGCCAGCGCCTCGCGGTGGTGCCTGACGGCCTGGTCCGGGTCGCCCGCCAGCCGGTACGCCTCCGCGAGGTTGGCCAGGGCGGTCACCGTGTCGAGCGCCGCGTCCGCCTCCTCCATGATCTCGACCGATCGGACGCCGGCCTCGACGGCCTCGGCGAACCGCCCGGCCCGCTGGTAGACCAGCCCCAGATGGGTGAGGATGACACCCTGGCCGTAGCGGTCGTCCATGAGTGCGAGGGCCTGCCGGTGATGGTCGGCGGCCTCGTCGAAGCGGCCCGCCCCGCGGTAGGCGATGCCGAGGTGGTCGAGCAGGGCGGCCGCGCGGCGGGTGTTCCCCAGCCGCCGGTGGATGGCCAGCGATCGGTTCAGGTGGGCGATGCCGACGATCTGGTTGCCCATGCACACGTGTGCCCAGCCGAGGTCGCCCAGGACGACGGCCTCCTGGAACGGCTCCGCGGTGTGCTCGGCAGACCGCAACGCGGCCTCGCTGACCGCCAGCAGAACGCGCCAGCGGCCCGCGTAGTAGAGCGGGACCGCGAACGTCACCGCCAGCGCGATCCCGAGCTCGACCAAGGCCGTGCCGCGGGTCTGGCCGACGACCGCGAGCAGGTTGTCCTCCTCGGCGTCGATCCAGGCCCGCAGGTCCTCGTTCGTCCGCAGCGCCAGCCCGGGACGCGTGAGGGAGCTCGGGCCGACCTCGTTGCGCCACGTGTAGGCGGGTTTCAGCATTCTGATCGCCGTGCGCGCGGTGGCCAGGTGGTGGTGCAGCACGCGCTCCACGGCCTGTTCTCCGGCCGGCTCGCCCTCCTCCTCCGCCGCCCGCTCGCGCGCGAACAGCCGGAGCAGGTCGTGCAGGCTGTAGCGGTCGGGGGCGCGGTCCTGCACGAGCTGCGCGTCCACCAGGAGGTCGAGCAGGCGCTGGGCGCGCTCCTCGGGGAGCCCGGCCAGCGCGGCGGCCGTGGGCAGGTCGAGGTCGGGGACGTCCAGCAGGCCGAGCAGCCGGAACATCCGCGCCGCCGCGACCCCGTCGAGGTCGGACTTCAGCCCCTGGTAGCCGGCCTGGAAGCTGGCGCGCACCCCCCGGTCGTCGGCCCGCAGCTCGTCGAGGCGGCGGTGGGCGGAGGCCAGCCGCCCGGCCAGCTCCGACACCTTCCACGACGGCCGGGCCCGCAGCCGGGCCGCGGCCAGGCAGAGCGCCAGCGGCAGGCCCCCGCACAGCCGGACCACCTCGCCCGCCGCTGTGGGCTCGGCGGCGATCCGCTCGTCGCCGACCACGCCGCTCAGCAGGGTCAGGGCGTCGCCGTCCGGCAGCATGTCCAGCGACAGCTGAACGGCGCCGTCGAACGAGGTGAGCATCCGGCGGCTGGTGACCAGCACGGCGCACGTCGCGCTGCCGGGCAGCAGGGGCCGCACCTGCGCGGCGTCCCTGGCGTTGTCCAGGATGACGAGCAACCTCTTGCCGACGGTCAGCGAACGGAACCGCCCCGCGGCCTCCTCCAGGTCCAGGGGCACCGTCGAGGCGGCCACGCCCAGCGAGCGCAGGAACCGCCCCAGCGCCTCGACCGGTTCGACGGGGGCGACCTGCGGCGAAGTGCCGTGCAGGTTCACGTAGAGCTGGCCGTCGGGGTATTGGGCGGCCAGGGCGTGCGCGACGTGGATGGCCAGGGAGGACTTGCCGACGCCGCCGATGCCGCTGATCTGGCAGATCCGCACCGCGCCCGGCTCGCCCCCGGCCAGCGCCGCGCTCACCCGCGCCACCTCCCCGGCCCGCCCGACGAACGACGCCACCGCGGCGGGCAGCTCCGCGGGCACCGGCTTCGTGGGCGCCGGTGTTGTGGGCACTGGGGTTGTGTGCGCTGAGGTCGCGTGCGCTGAGGTTGCGGGCGCCGGGTTTACGTGCGCCGGGCTTGTGTGCGCTGGGGCCGGTGGCGCGTCGCCGGCGGCCGGGGGCTCGGCGTCCGGCTCCTCGCGCAGGACGCGCTGGTGCAGCTCCTGCAGCTCGCTGCCCGGCTCGACGCCCAGCTCGGCGACGAGCCGCCGCCTGGCGTCGCGGAAGACCTCCAGGGCGGCGGCCCTGCGCCCGTCCTGGTGCAGCGCCGCCATCATCAGGTACGCCAGCCGCTCCCGCAGCGGATGCTCGCCGATCAGCACCGGCAGCTCGGCCAGCGGCTCCCGGCACAGCCCGAGGCGGAGGTCGGCCGCGATGCGCTCCTCGACGGCCGCGAGCCGCTCCTCCTCCAGCGGCCCGCCGAACGTGTCGCTCAGCCACTCGCCGGCGACCCCGGCCAGCGGCGGCCCGCTCCACAGGTCCAGCGCCCGCCGCAGCAGCGGGCCCGCCTCGTCCCCGCCGCCCGCCCGCGCCCGCTCGACCAGGTGGCGCGACAGGTAGAGGTCGACGCGCAGCGGATCGAGGTCGAGCCGGTAGCCGGGCGGGGAGGTGGCCAGCTCGACACCGGGGATCTCGGCCAGGACCCGGCGCAGCCGCGACACGTACCCCTGGATGGCGTTGCGGGCCGACGGCGGCGACTCCTCGCCCCAGACGGCCTCCACCAGCCGGTCGAGCGGCACCGTACGGCCCGGGTGGAGCAGCAGCACGGCCAGCACCGAGCGCTGCTGCGCGGTCGTGGGCCCGAGTGACCTGCCGTCCGCCCAGATCCCCACGGGCCCCAGCAGCCGGAACTCCACGCCGTCCAACGGCCGTCCCCCTCAGTGATCGGCCTTCAGCCTACCCAGCCGACGATCTTCGCGAGCGGAACCGACTTATCCTCCGGAATCGACCCGGCGGCCGTTGACCCACACGTCGCGCAGAACGAACCCCGTCACGTCGCGCACGACGTCGTCCTCGGCCATCTCCTCGAACACGCTGTCGGCCACCCGCACGCCCCTGATCGGGTTGCCCGGGTTGCCGATCAGGTTGAACGCCCGGGGCGCCCGCCCGGCCCGCAGGCGGCGCACGTCGATGGCGCCCACGTCGGGGAAGTACGGGCCGGTGTCCTTGTTCTCGTAGTTCAGGGCCACCTCGATCACCGCGTCGGCCGCCTGTCCCACCGTGATGTCCCTGAAGTAGACGTCCCTGACGTAGCCGCCGCGGTCGGGGTTGGTCTTGACGCGGATCGCGCGCTCCAGGCGGGCGCTGCTCATCGTGCAGTCCCAGGCGTAGACCCAGCGCACGCCGCCGGTGGTCTCGCTGCCGATCGTCACGCCGCCGTTGCCGTCGCGCATCACGCAGGAGTCCACGAGCACGTTCATGGAGGGCGCGTCGACCCGGCGGCCGTCGGCGTTCTTGCCCGCCTTGATCGCCACGCAGTCGTCGCCCGTGTTGAACTCGCACCGCTCGATGAGCACGTCCACGCAGGACTCGGGGTCGCAGCCGTCGTTGTTGGGGCCGTTCGGGCTGTCCACGGTGACCTCGCGGACGGTCACGTTCGTGCACAGGACCGGGTGGATGTTCCACATGGGGGAGTCCTTGACCGTCACGCCCTCGATCAGGACGTTGCGGCAGCGGTAGAGCTGGATGAGGTTGGGGCGCAGGTAGTGCCCCTCGCCGAACACCCGCTCGGCCACCGGCACGCCCTGCTCGGCCATGGCGGCCAGCAGGTTCTTGTCGGGCCGCTCGGACGGCGGCGGGTCGCCCGACCAGTCCCACCAGTGCGTGGCGTCGGCCTGGCCGTCGATCGTGCCGCCGCCGGTGATCGCGACGTTCTCCTGCCCGTAGGCGTAGATGAACGGCGAGTAGTTCATCAGCTCGACGCCCTCGTAGCGGGTGTGGACGACCGGCAGGTAGTCGGCCGGGTTCCGGCTGAACCGGATCGTGGCGCCCGCCTCCAGGTGCAGCTCGACGTTGCCGGCCAGGTGGATCGCGCCGGTGAGGTACGTCCCCGCGGGCACCAGCACGCGCCCGCCGCCCGCCGCCGCGCAGGCCGCGATCGCCTGCCTGAAGGCGTCGGTGCACATCGCGGTCCCGTCGCCGGCCGCGCCGTAACGCGTGACGGGGAAGGCGCGGCGGGGGAAGCGGGGCGGCCTGATCCGCCGCCGGATCAGCGGCACCCTGGCCCAGCCGCCCAGGTCGGGGGCCGCTTCCGCCCGGCCGGCCAGCTGGGGCGCCAGCGCGGCGCCGGCCGCGGCGGCCAGGAAGCTCCTGCGGGACCGGTTCATCTAGTTCTCCTATCCATGGGCCAGGGAGATGCCGCGCCGCTCGACCAGGGTGTGCTCGCCGACCCGGTACGGCTCCACCCGCCGCACCGCCGTGTAGAAGTGGTGGAGCCGCCCGCCGTGGGAGACGAGCGCGGGCTTGTGCGCGTACGTGTCGTCGGCCGAGCCCGGCGGCCCCACGTCGACGAGGATCTCGCCGCTCTTGCGCCAGGTGTGCAGGTCCCGGGAGACCGCGTAGCTCTCCCGGGCGTGCCCGTCGAACGAGAGCCCGAAGTAGAACATCACCCACCAGTCGCCGTCCCGCAGCACGCACGGGTCGGAGGCGAACCGCTCGTCGAACTCGCCAGGACCGCCGTGCGGGACGACCGGGCCGGGCTCCGGACGCTCCCAGCGTTCGAGGTCGGGGGAGACGGCGTAGCCGATCTGCTCGCGCCAGCCGTCGTAGGTGCGGTTCTTGGCGTTGTAGAAGCAGTAGTAGAGGCCGTCGTGGCGCAGCAGCCACGACTTGTAGAGGCCGCCGCGCTCCCACGCGCCGCCGTCCTGCGGGCGCAGCACCGACCCGACGTCCTCCCAGGTACGCAGGTCCTCACTGGCCACGAACCCGATGACCGCCGCGCCCATCTCCATGCCCGCCTCGGGATAGGCGTGGTACGTGCCGACCGCCCGCCCGTCCACCCGGGTCACCTGGCCGGGGGAGCCGAGGCGGTTGTCGCGGACGATCGAGGTGAGCGCCGCGTTGTAGCCCCGGTACGGGTGCGCGGGGTCGCGCGGCAGGATCACCTCGCCCGGGGTCCACGACACGAGGTCCGGCGAGCGGCTCAGCGCGGTCTGGTAGCCGGTGCCGTCGAAGCCGACGTACGTCATCAGGTACTCGCCGCCGTCGGAGCACACGAACGGGCAGTCCACGAAGAGGCCGTCGAACCTGCCCGGCTCCCGCGACCCCTCGACCAGCAGCCTGCCGGCCTTGTGCGGCGTCCTGACGCGAGCGCCGTCGTACCCGCCGATCACCGAGCCGCCCCGAACGTCCAGTGCCCGGCGGGCACCTCGTAGGCGCGGGCCCCGAGCTTGACCGCCCCGTCCGGCACGGCGTGCCGCGCGAGCCCGAGATCGGGCAGCCGCACCTCGGCCGACGAGCCCGGCGGGACCGTCACGTCGAGGGTGAACTCCCCGTCGGCGCGGGTCCAGGAGACCTCGACCGTGCCGTACGGGGTGCCGGTGCTCGCCCGCACCGACTCCAGGTCGCCGGGGGCGGCGGGCTCGATCAGCAGCCTGCGGAAGCCGTTCGAGCCCGGGGCCTGGCCGATGCCGCCGAGGCCGCGGTAGAACCAGGAGTCGATGGCGCCGAGCATGTAGTGGTTCTGCGACAGGCCCCGCGTCGGCCCGTCCCACGCCTCGGTGAGCGCGGTGGCGCCGTGCCTCACCTGGTAGCCGTAGCTGGGGTGGCTCGTCGAGGTGGCGAACGCCCACAGCGCGTCGTGCCGCCCCGCCCGGCCGAGCACCCTGAACAGGGCGGGCAGCGCGATCTCGCCGACCGTGATGCCACCGCCCGCCACCGCTTCGGCGATCCGGTCCAGCACCCGCTCGTCGGTGACGACGCCCATGTCGAAGGCCAGGATCTCCGACGCCTGGCTGCGGGGCTCGGCGAGGGTACGGGTGAACGCGGCGGTGATCTGCTCGGACAGGGCCCGGTAGCGCTTGGCGTCCTCGTCGCGGCCCAGCACCCCGGCGGCGCGGGCCATCGTGCGCGCGGCCCGCCAGTAGCCCCAGGTCGAGACCAGCGGGACGGGCGTCGAGTCGTCCAGGCCGATCCAGTCGCCCAGCCCGTGGCCGAGGACGCCGTGCTCGGCCTTGGACGTGAGGTAGTCCACGTAGCGGCGCATCGCGTCGTAGTGGGTCCTCATCGCGGACAGGTCGCCGTACCAGCGGTAGAGCTGCCACGGGATGCGGACGATCGCGCCGCCCCAGTTGGGGTCGTCCCTGAAGGGGGCGTCGAACACCAGGAACTCCGGCGCGATGTCCGGCACCAGCCCGTCCGGGGTCTGCGCCTCGGCGATGGTGACCAGCAGCTCGCGGTAGTAGGCGGCCACGTCGTAGTTGTAGGCGACGACGTCGAACAGCAGGTGGGTCTGCTCCAGCCAGCCCAGCTTCTCCCGGTGCGGGCAGTCGGTGAGGACGCTGTACATGTTGCCCCGCACCGCGCGGTCGATGATCGTGTGGATGTCGTTGACCAGGGCGTCGGAGGTCTCGAACGCGCCGGTGGGGGTGTTGTCGGCACGCAGCACGAGCGCGGTCACGGCCTCCGGGCCGACGTGCTCGGGCAGGCCCTGCACCTCGACGTAGCGGAAGCCGTCGTAGCGGAAGCTCGGGTGCCAGGTCTGCGGCCCGTCCTTGGTGACGTACGTGTTGAAGATCGGCGCGCCGGTGGTGGGCTTGGACTGGATGACGCGGCCGTAGTCGTCGAGCTGGTCGCCGGGCACGAGCCGCAGGTAACGGCCGGCCGGGAGGTCCAGGCTCAGCTCGGCCCAGCCGGCGACGACCGCGCCGACGTCGAAGACCGGCGTGCCGTCGGTGGCGACGAGCCTGGCGGTCGCGGGCAGCCGTTCGGTGACCCTGACGGGCGGGCAGGCGCGCGAGCTGAGCACGTCCTTCGTGCCCGGGACGACGGTGACGGGGCGCCAGCCGGTGGTGGTGCGGCGGGCGTCGTGGTCCTCGCCGCCGTACCAGTGCGAGCGCACGGTCGGGCTGTCGGCGGCCCGCCAGTCCGGGCCCGTGACGAACCGGCCGAACGAGCCGTCGGCGTAGCCCAGTTCGAGCTGCGCGATGGCGCGCGGGGCGGCCTTGGAGCCGAAGAACTTCATGTACCGGTCCTGGTGCGGGAAGACGTGCGCGATCCCCGGGCCCAGCTCGACGCCGAGCGTGTTGCGGCCCTCGCGCAGCAGCTCCGTCACGTCGTGGGTGGCGTAGACGACGCGCCTGGTGAAGTCCGTGTACGGCGGCTCCAGCACGGCGTCGGTCACCGGGGCGCCGTTCACCGTGGCGACGTAGACGCCCAGGCCCGCGACGTGCAGCCGGGCGCGGGTGACCGGCCTGGCCAGTACGAACTCGCCCTTCAGCAGCGGGAGCGGGCGCCCCTCGCCGGCTCGCGGGTTGCCCTCGTCGTACCAGTCGGGGTGGGTGATCCACGAGGCCGACCAGTCGTCCGGGCGCAGCAGGCCCAGCTCGAAACGGGCGTCCGGGCTCCAGCCGGACCAGCGGCCGGCCGCGTCGCGGATCCGCACCCGCCAGCGGGCCGCCGTGCGCGAGGTCAGGGGCCGCCCGTCGTACACCACGCGCTGGTCGGCCGACTCGACCTCGCCGGTGTCCCACAAGCCCGGCTCGACCTGTAGGTGGTAACCGGTCTGCGGCTCGGTGCCGGTGAGCTGCCAGCTCAGTGCCGGCCGGGTGATCTCGATGCCGAGGGGGTCGATCAGGTCGCACGTTCGCAGGTTCGTCACCATGGCGATGGGCTCCAGGTCAGGTGATTTTGATCATGTACGCGGCTTTCGTGGGCGGTTTCTGGGGCAGGTCGGCGTAGAGGGCCTCCTCGGCCAGCCGCCAGGCGACGGGGCCGTGGCCCAGGAGCTCGACCCCGGCGGGGCGGCGCTCCAGCAGCCCCGCGCCGGTGCCCAGGCTGGTGATCGCGGCGGTCCGGTCCTCCGGCCAGGCGAGCAGGGTCGCGTACACCGCGTCGCCGCGCCGGGTGAAGCGGATGTCGCCCGGCCGGTAGGCGCGGTCGGCCTCGTTGTAGCCCTCGTAGCCCTTGCTCTCGCCCAGGCCCGTGGCGCCCTCGGCGGCCCGCCGCCACGGCGTCGTGCCGTACACGCCCTCGCCGCACACCCGCAGCCACTCGCCCACCTCGCCCAGCAGGGCGCGGGCGTGGTCGTCCACGGTGCCGTCGGCGCGCTGCGGGACGTTGAGCAGCAGGGTGCCGTTCTTGCTGACCACGTCGATCAGCGTGTGGACGACCTGCTGGGACGTCTTGCGCGGGTGGAACATCGGGTCGTCGTCCGAGCAGTCGAACCACTCGCCGTCGCTGGTGTCGAACTGCCAGGGGTACGGCTGCGCCGCGTCCAGCTGGCGGCGTTCGCAGTCGAGGACGACGGCGGTGCGGTCGGCGTCGGGCACGTCCTTGACGGTCACCAGGCCGCCGGTCGGGCAGTTGTTGTAGTAGTGGGCGAGCAGGTCGAGACCCCGCGTGCTGACCGGGTCCGACTCGACCACGCTGCCCGCGTCGAACGGCAGGCGGCCGTCGTCGAGATAGACCAGATCGGGCCGGTAGCGGTCGAGCGCCTCGCGCACGCGGGCGTAGAACCGGTCCGCCACGCGGGGCGGGGGCTTGGCACCGGGGGCGTGCCGCTCCGGGTAGAGCTCGGCCGGGTCGAGGCCCTCCCACCAGGTGCCGGCGCCGTCGTGCTCGGTCAGCCCGCCGTCGTGCGGCTCGCCGGTGTCCGGGTCGGTGCCGTGCGCGACGTCGAGCCAGCGCCAGGTCCAGTTGTTGTGGAAGCTGAGCCCGAACGGCAGCCCGGCGGCGCGGGCCGCCCGCTCCCAGGCGCCGACGATGTCACGGCGGGGGCCGACGCGGGTGGCGTTCCACGCGTGCTGCTCGGAGTCCCACAGGTCGAAGTTGTCGCAGTGGGCGGCCAGGGCGACGAAGTAGCGGGCGCCGCTGGAGACGTACAGGTCGATCAGCTCGCCGGGGTCGAAGCGCTCGGCGCGCCAGCGAGGGAAGAGGTCCTTCGCGCCGCCGCCCCGGCCGAAGTGGGCGTGCTGGCGCTCGGCCCTTCGCCGCTCCCAGGGCTCGGACCAGGGCTGCATGCCGTAGAGGTGGCGGGCGTACCAGTCGCCGGAGCTCCCGACGGACTGCGGGCCCCAATGCGACCAGATGCCGAACTTGGCCTCCCCGAACCACTCGGGGATGCGGTGACGGCGTAACGACTCCCAATCCGGCAGAAACCCTCTCAATGGGCACACCTACCTTATTGAAACGATTTACGCATGATATATTTATTCAACCTCTGATGTCAATGCATACATTGGAGGATGACGGGCTGGCAAGTGGGGATCTCCGTATATAGGGTTAAAACGTTTTGTCTCGGAGGGACGTGCGGATGGTCGAATTC
This sequence comes from Nonomuraea sp. NPDC005650, assembly GCF_040605375.1. Classification (NCBI taxonomy): domain Bacteria; kingdom Bacillati; phylum Actinomycetota; class Actinomycetes; order Streptosporangiales; family Streptosporangiaceae; genus Nonomuraea; species Nonomuraea sp. NPDC005650. The sequence continues at coordinate 100,887 of NZ_JBEXCR010000043.1, read as the reverse complement.
CATGAGGACCCCGGGCCGGGATCCGGGCGGCGGGCGGCCCGCGCGGACTTCCTCTCCGACGCGCCGCGCCTGTCGCTCAACGGCCGGTGGCGCTTCCGGCTCTCCGGCACGGCCGAGGGCACGGGCCCCTCGCTGCCCGACCCGGCACTCGACGACGGTGGCTGGGAGACGATCCGGGTGCCGTCGCACTGGGTCCTGGAGGGGCACGACCGCCCGCTCTACACCAACACCGCCTACCCGTTCCCCGTCGACCCGCCGCACCTGCCCGACGGCAACCCCACGGGCGACTACCGCCTCCGCTTCGACCTGCCCGGCGGCTGGCCCGGCGGCAGGTCCGTGCTGCGTTTCCAGGGGGTGGACTCCTGCGGCACGGTGTGGCTGAACGGCTCGCTGCTCGGCCACTCGAAGGGGAGCAGGCTGCCGTTCGAGTTCGACGTCACCGGGCTCGTCCGGCCGCGCGGCAACCTGCTCGCCGTACGCGTGCACCGCTGGTCGTCGGGCAGCTACCTGGAGGACCAGGACATGTGGTGGCTGCCGGGCATCTTCCGCGACGTCGAGCTGCTGTCCCGCCCCTCCGGCGGCGTCGACGACTTCACCGTCCGCGCCTCGTACGACGCCTCGGACGGCTCCGGCGCCCTCCTCGTCACCGCCGACGCCCCCGGCCTGGTCGAGATCCCCGAGCTGGGCCTCGCCGTCGCCACCGGCGAGGAGGCCGCCGTCCCCGGCGTCGAGCCGTGGAGCGCGGAGCGCCCGCGCCTCTACCGCGGCACCCTCACCGCGGCCGGGGAGACGATCGACCTCGCGATCGGGTTCAGGACCGTCGAGATCGCCGGCGGGCGGCTGCTGATCAACGGGGCGCCGGTCCTCTTCCGCGGCGTCAACCGGCACGAACACCACCCGGAGCGCGGCCGCGCCCTCGACCGCGAGACCATGATCCGCGACATCGTCCTGATGAAGCGGCACAACGTCAACGCCGTCCGCACCGCCCACTACCCGCCGCACCCGGAGTTCCTGCGGCTGTGCGACGAGTACGGGCTGTGGGTGGTGGACGAGTGCGACATCGAGACCCACGGGTTCATCTACGCGGGCTGGGAGGGCAACCCGCCGGCCGAGCCGATGTGGCGCGACGCCCTGCTCGACCGGGCCCGGCGCATGGTCGAACGCGACAAGAACCATCCCAGCGTGGTCATCTGGTCGCTGGGCAACGAGAGCGGCAGCGGGCCGGCGTTCGGCGACATCGAGCGGTGGATCCGGGCCCGCGACCCCGGCCGGCCGCTGCACTACGAGCGCGACCCGAGCTACCGGCACTCCGACTTCCACAGCCTCATGTATCCGTCGCTGGACGACCTGGAGCGCATCGGGCGGCGCGAGGAGGACACCCCGGACGGGGTGGCGCCGGAGTCGGCCGACGACGTGCGCCGTCGGGGGCTGCCGTTCCTGCTGTGCGAGTACGCCCACGCCATGGGGAACGGGCCCGGCTCGCTGGCCGACTACCAGGCGGTCCTGGAGTCGTACGAGCGGTTCTGCGGGGCGTTCGTGTGGGAGTGGATCGACCACGGGCTGACGGGGCACGACGCGTCGGGCCGCCCGTACTTCCGGCACGGCGGCGACATCGACCACCAGCCGAACGGGGGCCGTTACTGCCTGGACGGGCTGCTGTTCCCCGACCGGACGCCGTCCCCGGGGCTGGCGGAGCTGCGCAAGGCGATCGAGCCGGTCGGGATCGCGGTGGACGTGGCGGCGGGCTCCGTCGTGGTGGCCAACAAGCATGACCTGATCGACCTCGGCCACCTGGAGTTCCGCTGGTGGGCGGAGGTGGACGGCTGCCCCACGGATGAGGGCGGGGCGCTGCCGGTCCCGGCGTGCGGGCCGCGCGAGACGGTGCGGGTGCCGTTGCCGGAGGTCGCGGTCCGCGCCCTGGAGGGCGAGACGTGGATCACGGTCGAAGCGGTGCTGGCGATCGCGACCAGCTGGGCACCGGCGGGGCACGTCGTCGCCTTCGGCCAGGCCCGCTCAGGCGCCGCGGCCCACCGCCGCCCGCCCCCTCGGTCCACCGCCCAGTCGGCGGGCGGTCCACTGGATGGCGTCGGGGGCGATGCGACAAGCACGGCGGGCGGCGCGCCGGGCGGTAGGTTGCGGTTGGGTGGGGCGGTGTTCGAGCCCGGGACCGGGCGGCTGGTTCGGTTGCACGGCGTCGAGCTGGACGGGCCGGTGCTGGACGTGTGGCGCGCCCCGACCGAGAACGACCGTGGCCAGGGCCCCAGGAACGCGCTGGCCGCCGACTGGGAGGCCGTGGGGCTCGACCGCTTCCTCCACCGCACCGCCGCACTGGAAAGACCGGACGACCACACGCTCGTCGTACGCGGCCGGAGCGGCCCGGCCACCCGGACCCTGGGCTTCCGCACCACGTACACCTGGCAGTGGCGCGACGGCGCGCTGCACCTGCGGATCGAGGCCGAGCCCGTCGGCGACTGGCACGACACCGCGTACGGCCACCTCAACGTGAGCCCGCCGCGCATGGGCGCCAGGTTCGCCCTGCCCGGCGGCTACACCGACGTCACGTGGTTCGGGCGCGGCCCCGGCGAGTCGTACGCGGACAGCCGGGCCGCCGCTCGGGTGGGCAGGTTCGCGCGGGCGATCGACGAGCTCCAGACCCCGTACGTGGTGCCGCAGGAGAACGGCAACCACGTCGAGACCCGCTGGCTGGAGCTGTCGGGCCCGGGGCTGCCGGCCCTGCGCGTGGACGGCGAGCCGCACCTGGACTTCACCGCCCGCCGCTGGACCGGCGAGGCGCTGCAGGCCGCAGCCAGGCCGCACGACCTGCGCGACTCCGGGCGGGTCTGGCTGAACCTGGACCACGGGCAGCAGGGCGTCGGCAGCGCCTCCTGCGGCCCCGCCCTGCCCGATCGGTACCGGCTGCCGGTCCGGAGCTACTCCTGGTCGATGACGTTGACCGCCTGAGAGGATGAGGATCGCATGACGGAACCGACCGAGTTCGACTTCTGCCCGTGGCTGTTCTGGGACCACGCGACCGAGGAGGACCGCCGCGCCCAGGAGAGCCACCTGGAGGGGCTGGGGGCCAGGTTCGACCTCAAGGCGGGCAAGGTGTTCGTGTCGCCGCTGGCGGCCGTGTACGCCGACCGCCTGCGCATGGGCGACCACTGCTACATCGCGGCGCACGCGTACGTCACCGACGACGTCGTCATGGGCGACGACTGCACCGTCAACCCGTACGCCGTGGTGCGGGGGAACATCGTGCTCGGGAACGCCGTGCGGATCGGCGCGCACACGTCCCTGCTCGGCTTCAACCACGGCACCGCGCCCGACCGCCCGGTCTTCCGCCAGGCGATCACGTCGAAGGGCATCAGGATCGGCGACGACGTGTGGATCGGCTCGAACGTGGTCGTGCTCGACGGGGTGACGATCGGCGACCACGCCGTCGTCGGCGCGGGCGCGGTCGTCACCAAGGACGTGCCCGCCTGGGCCATGGTCGCGGGCAACCCGGCCCGCCGCATCCGCGACCGCCGCGCCGCCGGCCCGGGGGGCGACCTGGAACGGCTGCTCACCGGGTTCGCCGATCGCGCCAGGGAGCAGGCGGCGGACGTGCTCGGGCGCTGCTGGACGGGGGAGCGGTACGTGGACCGCCCGGACGCCCAGCCGACCGTACGCGCCTGGTGCGACGCGGTGGAGATCGCCGACCTCCTCCTGGACGGCCCGCCCCCGACCCCGGCGCGGGAGGAGATCGTCGCGTTCCTGCGCGACCGTCAGGACCCGGCCACGGGCCTGGTCCCGGAGCTCGACGCCTCAGGGACACCGGAGCTCGACGGGGTCACCGCCTATCACGTGCTCTGCGTCGGCTACGCCCTCGACCTCCTCGGCACCCCGTTCCGGCACCCGGTCCACGCCGTCGCGAACCTCAACTCGCAGCAGTTGACCGCCGCGCTCGACGCCCTCGACTGGGAGCGCAACGCCTGGACGGCGGGCTCGTGGGTGGACGCGTTCGGCACCGGCCTCCATCGCAACCTCGCCGGCTTCGGCGTGCGCGGCGAGACGGAGACCCTGTTCGGATGGCTGCTGACCCGCTGCGGCCAGGCCCACGGGATGTGGGGCGAACCGGACCCGGACGCGGGCTGGCTGCAGGTGGTCAACGGGTTCTACCGGCTCACGCGCGGGACGTTCGCGCAGTTCGGGGTGCCGGTGCCGTACCCCGAGCGGGCCGTCGACACCGTGCTCGCCCAGGCCCGCGACCCGCGCTACTTCGGCCCGGACACCGGCAACGCGTGCAACGTGCTCGACGTCATCCACCCGCTGTGGCTGCTGGGCAGGCAGACCCGGCACCGCCGCGAGGAGGGCGCGGCGTGGGCGAGGGAGCACCTCCTGCGGGCGGTCGCCGGCTGGCATGACGGCGCGGGCTTCAGCTTCGCCCTGACCGAGGGGAGCGGCGCGGCCCGCACGCCGGGGCTGCAGGGCACGGAGATGTGGCTGGCCATCATCTGGCTGCTCGCAGACTACCTCGGCATCTCCGACGCGCTCGGCTACCGCCCCCGGGGCATCCACCGCCCGGAGCCGGCGACGCGCCTCCCCGGCCCCGGTCGCTGACCGGCCTCGTCGAGCAACCTTTCCGGTCCCGGCCGCCGGCCGGACTCATTGAGTAGCCTTCCCGGTTCGAGCGCGGCGGCCATCGCCCGGTGGCCCGCCGCGCTCGGGTGCAGGTGGTCGCCGCAGTCGTAGCGGGGCAGCAGCCGGTACGGGTCGGCGGGGTCGCGCAGCGCCGCGTCGAAGTCGGCCAGCCCGTCGAACACGCCGCCCTCCCGTACGAACGCGTTCACCGCCTCCCGGGCCCGCTCGCCCTCGGCCGTGTGGTACTCGGCGCCGGCGAAGGGCGGGAGCGTGCCGCCGATCACGCGTACCCCGGCGGCGTGCGCCCGCTCAGTGATGCGCCGGTAGGCGGCGACGAGCGGCTCCGCCCGCGCGCCCGCCCCGAGGTCGTTGATCCCGGCCAGCAGGATCACCGCGCCGACGCCCGGCTTGGTCAGCACCTCGGCGGCCAGCCGCTCCTCGGCGTGGCGTCCCGTCCCGGCGGCCAGCACCCGGCCGCCGGACACGCCCTCGTTCACCACGGCGAGCGGCCACGACTCCAGCAGGGCCCGGTCGGCGAGGAGGTCCGGCCAGCCGTGGCCGGTCTCCGACCCGACGCCCGTCGTGATCGAGTCGCCGAGCGCCGCCACGGCCGACACCGGCTCGGGCGCGGTGACGATCAGCGCGTCCAGCCAGTGCCAGATCGCCACCCCTTCGACATACGCGGCCCCGTCCTCGTCGGCGGCGTGGTCGCCGGGGAGCGACCGGTAGGCCGCGTCGCCGGGGAGCGACCGGTAGGCCGCGTCGCCCGGCGGGGCCGTGGCCCGGTTGCGCCCGGTCAGGATGCCGCCGTCGCCCTGAAGGCAGAGGCTGACGGCGAGGCGCTGCCGGGGCGGCACGTGGCCGGGCAGCGGGTCGCCGAGCGCGGTCGCGCCCGGGGCCAGCGTCACCTCCGGCCGCCCGCCGAACGTCACCGCCCGGTTCGAGCCGGGCACCAGCGCCGCCCCGGAGCGGGGGACGCCCACGCGGACGCGCCCGAACGTCACCGGCCGGTCCCCGTGCGCGTTGGTCAGCCGTATCCGCAACCCGGTCCCGCCCACGCTGGTCCGCACGACGTTGCGCACGGTGAGGTCCCGCAGCCCGCCCCCGGCCCGCTCGGCGGCGGCCGCCCACGTGGTCACCGGACGGCCCTCGATCATCGCTCCCACGCCGCGGTGAACGCGTACCGGCCGGACGCCACCCGGCACACCAGCGCCCCGCCGGCCGCCTCACCGGAGAGCGGCGTGCCGGACTCCCGGACCGACGCCGGGTCGGTCGTCGGCACGTGCACGGTGGCCAGCGCGCCGGGCGGGACGCGGACGTCCAGCCGGAGCGTCCCTCCGTCCACCTCCCACCGGCCGGCCAGCCGCCCCAGCGGCGTCTCGTACGCGGCCGAGGCCCACCGGAGCCGTCCTCCGGGCAGCGGCCGGATGATCGGGCGGCGGAACCCGGCCGACCCCTCCTCCTGACCGATCCCCGCGACCCCGCTGTACAGCCACGCGCCCACGGACCCCAGCGCGTAGTGGTTGAAGGAGTTCATGGCGACGGGCCCGAAGCCGCCCTCCTCCGTCCACCCGTCCCACCGCTCCCAGATCGTGGTGGCCCCGCGCTTGATCGAGTACCCCCACGACGGGTAGCGGTCGTCGTGCAGCAGGGAGTAGGCCAGATCGTGGTGGCCGTGCGCGGACAGGACCGGGCCGAGCAGCCCCACCCCGGCGAAGCCGGTGGTCAGGCGTCGCCCGCGTTCTTCCAGGTCGGCGACCAGGTGCCCGACGGCCGCGGGGACGAGGGGCGCGGGGACGAGGCCGTGGGCGAGGGCCAGCAGGTAGCCCGTCTGCGTGCCGCCCGTGACGCGGCCGTCCGCCGACACGAACGCCCGGACGAAGGCCTCCCCGATCCTCGAACGCAGCTCGGCGTAATGGGCGCGGGCGGCGGCGTCGCCCACCACGGCGGCGGCCTTCGAGGTGAGCTCCGCGCTCAGCGCGAAGTACGCGGTGGCCATCACCTCGCGCGAGGTCCGCACGCCCGCCTGCAGCCAGTCGCCGTAGTGGCTGCCGGTCCGGTCGCGCCAGATGAGGCCGGGGTTGTGGCGTTCGACGTGGTCCACCCAGCGCCGCATGCTGGGCAGGCTGTCGCGCAGCACCCGCTCGTCCCCGTACACCCGGTACAGGTGCCACGGCACGACGGTGGCGGCGTCGCCCCAGCCGGGGGTGCCGTGCCGCTCGGTCATGACGTGCGGCACCACGTCCGGCACCGCGCCCTCGGCGGTCTGCGCGCACCGCAGGTCCGCCAGCCAGCCGGTGAAGAACGCGGCCACGTCGGCGTTGTAGCAGGCGGTGGGCAGGAAGACCTGCGCGTCGGCGGTCCAGCCGAGGCGTTCGTCGCGCTGCGGGCAGTCGGTCGGCACGGAGACGAAGTTGCCGCGCTGGCTCCACCGGATGTTGCCCATCAGCCGCCGCACCATGTCGTCCGAGCACGAGAACTCGCCCGCCACCGGCGTGTCGGAGTGCAGCACCCGTCCCAGGACCTCGACGTCCGCATGCCCGCTGACCTCGACGTACCGGAAGCCGTGCACGGTGAAACGCGGCTCGAACGTCTCCACCGCCGCCCCGGCGGCCACGTAATGGTCGGTCGCCTCCGCCGAGCGCAGGTTGGCGGTGTAGAGGCCGCCGTCGTCGTCGAGCGCCTCGCCGTGGCGCAACGTGACCCGGGCGCCCTCGGGAGCGCCTCTCAGCACCAGGCGGACCCGGCCGGCGATGTTCTGGCCCAGGTCGACGATCGTACGGCCGTCGCCCGGGCGGCGGACGTCCACCGGCACGAGGTCCTGGGTGACGCGGACCGGCTCGGCGACGGACGGGACGAGGACGTCGTGCGCGGTGTCCACGACTCCGGCGGGCGCCCAAGAGGTGTCGCCGAAGCCGGGCAGGTCCCAGCCGGGCTGTTCGAGGCGGGCGTCGTACCACTCGCCCATGAGCAGGTCGGCGTAGCGCAGCGGCCCGGTGCTCTCCCTCCACCGCCCGTCGGTGCCGACGACCGTACGGGAGCCGTTCTCGTGCTCGGCCACGATCTGGACCAGCAGTTGCGGGCGCCTGCCGTACCGCTGCGCCTGCTGGCGCGCGTCCCAGCCGAGGCTGCCCGACCACCAGCCGTCCGCGAGGATCGCCCCCACGCAGACGGGCCCGTCGCCGGCCAGGTTCGTGACGTCGTACACCTGGTACGGCACCCGGTGCCGGTAGTCGGTCCAGCCCGGCGTCAGCTCGCCGTCGCCGGCGCGGACGCCGTTGACGCGCAGCTCGTACAGGCCGCGGGCGCTGCACGCGATCCGCACGGCGGTCGCCGGGGGCAGGTCGAGCACGCGCCGGAAGTACCTGGGCGCGGGCAGGGACGCGGTGCGGGCCGAACGCGGCTCCCGGTCGTCCGTGGGCGGCTCGAACGGCGGCTCGGTCTCGGGATCGTGGCCGATCCACGCCGCCACCCACTCGTCCCGGTGCAGCACCCCGGTCTCGAACCACGACTCCGCCGCCTCGCCGGGCCGCGTCTCGACCCGCCACGTGTAGCGCGTGAACGACGCCAGCGGCGCGCCCCCGTAGTCGGCGCTGACGTCCTGCCCCTCGACCCAGCCGCTGTCCCAGACCAGGGCGCCGCGCGCGTGGACCCGGATCCGGTACGCCTCCTGCGCGTCCCCGCGCCGGTCCGAGGCCAGCCGCCAGCTCAGCCTGGGCACCGGCGCGCCGACGCCGAGCGGGGTGCCGAGGTGCTCGCAGCGCAGGTCGTACGGCCGCAGCGAGTCGCCGGCGGGCACCTCGGGAAGCAGGTCGTACGGCCGCGGCGCCTCGGGGAGGGATCGGCTCACCATGCCCACTCCTTCGCCGGCCGGGCCAGCGGGTAGTCGCGCCGGGGCGCGGTCGGGTGGACCTTGCGCCCGCTGTACATCGGCCGGGCGGTCCCCTCCGGGCTGATGCCGATCACGTCGTCGCCGCGCCATCGCACGCGGTACTCCCGCCCCGCCGCCACCTCGGTGGTCGCCGTCTCGGGCACGGGGAACGTGACCGTGACGCGCTCTCCCCGACGTGGCGCGGGGATCGACAGGTAGCCGTCCGGCGCCCACGCCCCGGCCTGGGTGCCGTCGAAGCCCCCGCTCTCGCGGGCGACGCGGACCTTGGCGTACCCGGCCCAGTCGGGCACCCGCATCCGCAGCTCGGGCAGGTCCTCGTGGACGTCCAGGTCGACGCGGCCCTCGTGGGGGAGGTGGCTGAGCACGGTGACCTGCCGGGTGGCCCGGGTGAGGAGCAGGTTGACCCGGACGGCCCGGGGGCCGGCGGTGACGATCGAGTTCCAGCCCCAGAACAGGCCGCGCAGCCCCGAGCCGACGCAGCACGCCTGCACGTCGGCCGTGTGCCCGCGGCCCAGCTCCACGTCGCAGACGAAGTCGTTGGGCGCGCCGTACCCGGCGAAGGCGCCGCGCACCCGCTCGCCCACCCGCACGTGCGTCACCCAGCCCGGCTCGTCCCCCGACGCGTCGGGCGCGGACTCCACCCAGCTCAGGTCCAGGAGCTGCGACTCCACGAGGTGGTTGCGCAGGAACCGCTCCACCACGCCCCAGTACGCGGTGTGGCCCGACCCGGCCAGCGTGGTGCCGGTGCCGATCAGGTCCACCAGGGAGCAGCTCTCGTGCTCGTACCGCTGGTCGGCCAGGTCGCCGGGCGTCCAGCCGAACGCGGTCGCCTGGCCGAGGGCCCAGTCGTAGGCGCGGCGGACGTACGCGGTCAGCCCGTGGTCGCCGACGAAGCGGGCGTAGCGGGCGAGCCCTTCGAGCGTGCCGAGCCGGGTGTGGAAGTGGGCGCTGCGGTACGCGCGGGCGGGGTTGAAGGAGCCGTCCTCGTTGAAGACCCCGCTCTTGTGCACGATCAGGCGGGCGAACCAGCCGCACAGCTCCAGCGCGTCCTCGTTGCCCGTCGCCTGGTGGTAGCGCAGCAGCGGCATGATGAGCCGGCCGCTGAACGAGGCGGGGTCGGGGGCGAGATGCAGCGCGACGGCGTTCGGCGAGGGCCAGCCGTCGGGGGTGTACTCGGAGGCGGGGTAGAACCACACGTCCCGCTCCTTGATCGCGATCCGCTTGAGCGCGGCCACGTGGCGGTCGGCCAGCCTCCTGGCCTCGGGGTCGCCGTCGGAGACGTACCAGGTGGTGAGCGACAGGAGGACCGCCCGCTGGTCGATGAGGTTGGCGTTCGGGGGCCAGCCCACCTCGGGGCGCGCCAGGCGGTAGCTCAGCCCGTCGTCGCCGAAGAAGCCGATCAGCCGCCGCCTGAGCCCCTCCTCCACCTCCCGCCAGGTGTTCTTGCCGGTCATGTGCCGGGCGAGCACGCAGGCGTCCAGGAGCCGGCCGTGGCTGGAGCCGTAGTCCCAGTCGCCGTGCCGCAGGGCCGCCGGGCGGGCCAGGAGGTCGGCGCTGAAGTACGGGATGCCGTCCATGTCCTGGTCGGGCAGTCCGGCCACCGCGTTCATCGCCAGCTCGGCCCGTTCTTCCAGCAGCACCGTGTCGGGGATTTGGGGCATGGGCGTCCCTTCGCATAGATATTCAAGCATGCATAGACGTCCCATTCAGCGTGCGTCGTCCCTTCCGCCCCGTCAAGGTGCCCCCCGCACTTCGGCCGAGGTCCCTTTGGGGGAGGGGTCTCCTCCCGAAGGACGGCAGCCCGGGTCGGCGGGTCCGGGTGCCCAGTCGGGATGGGCATAAATATTCGACTCTTGTTGGATATATAACCCTGAGGCAGGATGAAAAGCATGAGCGATGATCGGATGTCTTCGGCCGTACAGCCCGGTCCCGACGCGGCGGTGGCCCTGCGTCCCGTGGCGGGAGGGCGGGTCGAGGGCGGGTTCTGGGGCGCGCGGCAGCGGGTCAACCGCGAGGTCACGATCCCGCTGGGCGGCCGGCGGGTACGCGAGTCCGGCGCGTTCGACAACCTCAGGCCGGCGGGCCCGCATCGCGGCAAGGTGTTCGCCGACTCCGACGTCTACAAGTGGCTGGAGGCCCTCGCCTGGGAGCGCGGCAGGGCCGACGGAGACGACCTCGCGGGGCCGTACAAGGAGGCGTCCGAGCTGGTCGCGGCCGCCCAGACCGCTGACGGCTACCTGCACACCCACACCCAGCTCACCGGCGCCGAGCGCTACTCCGACCTGGCCTCCAGCCACGAGCTGTACTGCGCGGGCCACCTCATGCAGGCGGCCGTGGCGGGCAGCCGGGCCGTCGGCGACCGCACGCTGCTGGGCGTCGCCACCCGGTTCGCCGACCACCTGGTGGCGGCGCTGGCCCCGGACGCGCTCGACGGCCACCCCGAGGTCGAGATGGGCCTGGCCGAGCTGCACCGGGAGACCGGCACGCGCTCGTACCTGGACCTCGCCGCGCGCCTGGTCACCACCCGCGGCCACGCGCTCATCCCGCTCAAGGGGCACCACGGGCCCGGCTACCGGCAGGACCGGGTGCCGGTGCGGGAGGCCGCCACGGTCGAGGGGCACGCCGTGCGCGCCATGTACCTGGCCGCCGGGGCGGCCGACGTCGCCGCGGAGACCTCCGACCTTGAGCTGCTCGCCGCCCTGGAGCGGCAGTGGCACGACATGGTGGCGACCAAGACGTACCTGACCGGCGGGCTCGGCTCCAACTGGTACGGCGAGGCGTTCGGCGGCCACCACGAGCTGGCCCCCGACACCGCGTACTGCGAGACCTGCGCGGCCATCGGCAGCGTCCAGTGGTCGTGGCGGATGCTGCTGGCCACCGGCGCGCCCGGGTTCGCGGACCTGATCGAGCGCACGCTTTACAACGCCGTCCTGCCCGGCGTCTCGCTCGGCGGCGACCGCTTCTTCTACGTCAACGCGCTGCGCGTGCGCGCGGGCGCGGACCCCGACGACCTGCGCTCGCCCGCCCGCGGCCGGCAGGACTGGTACGGCACCGCCTGCTGCCCGCCGAACGTGATGCGCCTGCTCTCCTCCCTCGACCACTACCTCGCCACCCAGGACGGCGACGGAGTCCAGCTCCACCTGTACGCGCCCGGCACCGTACGGGCGGGCTCCGTGGTGCTGGAGGTCGCGACCGACTACCCGTGGAGCGGCCGGATCGAGATCACCGTCAGGCAGACTCCCAACCGGCCGTGGACGCTCTCGGCCCGCATCCCCGCCTGGGCCGACGCCGCCGGAGTGGACGACCGGCCGGCCGAGCCCGGCACCTACCATCGCGTCCGCCGGACGTGGAGACCCGGCGACCGGGTCGTGCTCGACCTCGGGATCCGGCCCCGGCTGACGGTGGCCGTGCCCCGGCTGGACGTGGCCCGCGGCCAGGTGGCCGTCGAGCGCGGCCCGCTGGTCTACTGCCTGGAGCAGGCCGACCATCCCGGCGTCATCGTGGACGACCTGTGCGTGGCGGGCGCGGACCTGCGTGACGGGACCGCCGTCACCGGCCTGCCCGCCGAGGTGGTGCCGGTCGTCGCGCGCGGCCGGGCCCACGTGCACCGGGAGGAGGACGGCGGCTTCCCCTACCGCACCGCCGCCGCCCCCCGCGAACCGGAGCACGCGGGCCCGGTCGATCTCACGTTCGTGCCGTACTACGCGTGGGCCAACCGGGGGGCGGGCCCGATGACGGTCTGGGCGCCGATGCACGGCTGACATATGATCTCCGGGCGCGCGCGGCTCGACCACGGGAGCCGCCTCGCCCGGCCACCCCCTGGGCCTACTCCTGAGCAGCGGCGGCCACCGTGACGCCGGTGACCGACAGGTCCTCGACGTTCTCCGCCACGTCGGCCCGCAGCACCCCGGTGAACGAGCTGTCCCTGATCGTGATCTCCCGCAACGGCTGCTCGGGATAGCCCCGCAGCAGGTACGCGCTGCGCGTCCGGTCGCTGCGCAGCCCCGCGACGTTGATGTTGCGGACGAGCGGGGCCTCGTCGCCGTGGTGGCCGTCGCCGTGGTAGAGGTCGATCGAGACCGCCTCCTTGGTCAGCCCGTCGATCTCGATGTCCTTGACGTAGACGTTCTCCACGAAGCCGCCCCGCACCGAGTTCGTCTTGATGTAGAGCCCGAAGTACAGGCCGGGGCCGCCCCAGCGGCAGCGGCGGACGAACACGTTGCGGATCCCGCCGGTCGTGTCCGTGCCGATCGCGACGGAGCCGTACCGGTAGCGCATGTCGCAGTCCTCGATCAGCACGTCCTCGCACGGCACCCCGACCCGCCGCCCGTCGGGGCCGCGCCCCGCCTTGATCGCGATGCAGTCGTCTCCGACGTCGAACACGCACCCCGAGATCACCACCGAGCGGCACGACTCGGGGTCGCAGCCGTCGTTGTTGGGGCCGCGCGAGTGGATCGTCACGTTCCTGACCAGGACGTACTCGCAGCGTACCGGGTGGATCTCCCACATGGGGGAGCGGACGATCCGGACGCCCTCGACCAGCACGTTGCGGCACAGGTACGGCTGGATCAGGTTGGGGCGCAGGTAGTGGCCCGCGCCGAACACGCGCTCCTCGACCGGCACGTTCCCGGCGGCCATCCGCTGCAGCGCGGCCCAGTCGTCGGCCTCGTGCGGCGTGCCCGGCAGCCAGCCGAACTCCGGCGTGCCCACCCACGGCCACCAGTGCTCAGGCCCCGCCCCGCCGTCGAGCGTCCCGGCGCCGGTGATCGCGATGTTCTCCTGGCCGTAGGCGTAGATGAAAGGGGAGTAGTTGTAGCACTCGATGGCCGAGAAGCGGGTGTAGACGGCCGGGAGGTAGTCGGCGGGGTCGGTGCTGAACAGGATCGTCGCGCCCGCCTCCACGTGCAGGTCCACGTTGCTGAGCAGGTGGATCGCGCCGGTGGGGTACGTCCCGGGGGGCACCCGCACGTGACCGCCGCCCGCCCGGTGGCACGCCTTGATCGCCGCCCGGAACGCCTCGGTGCACTTGTCCGCCGGGCCGAAGTCGGTGACGTCGAACCAGCGGTCGGGGAACTCCGGCGGTCGCACGCGCTCGCGCAGCTCGTCGGCGTACCGCCACGCCTCTTCCTCGTTCATGGAACCTTCCTCATGCGCAGCGCGTGGTAGAGGGGCAGGGCGATCACCCAGGACGGGTTCCACGTGTTCGCCTCCCCCTTGCGCTGCCAGTTGGTCTGGAAGAAACCCTCGCCCTGTTCGCCGGGCGTCTGGAAGCCCCAGTCGCCGGGCTCGCGGCAGACGCCCTGGCCCATGGCGTGCAGGATCGTCTCGGCCCTTTCCGCGTACCCGGGCCTGCCGGTCAGCAGGCCGAACTCCATCAGCTCGGAGGTCGGGAAGAACACGTCGAGGTGGTGGTTCTGCACGCTGACCGACGGCCAGCCGCAGGTCTTGAACCCGCGCCGCTCGAACGTGCTGCCCGCGTCGAACTCCGGCGACCAGACGTAGACGAACGTCAGCAGCCAGTCCGCCGCCGCCTCCGCCCACCGCGCGTAGAGGTCGCGGCCGGTGAGCCGGTACAGCTCGAAGGCGGCCAGGAAGTAGTACATCCCGGCCTCCTTGTCCTCGCCGGAGGCGTCCAGCGTGGCGTGCGCGAACGGCCGCTCGAACGTGGCCGCGTGCAGCCGGTGGTAGTGGCCCAGCACCTCCTCGGCGCGCCGCAGCCACACCCGCTCGCCGCTCAGCCGGTACGCGCCCAGCATGGCCTGGACGCAGGCGATGCCCGCCGCGCTGACCATCCCCGAGAACGGCCGCCCGTCCGGCGTCCAGCCGATCGGGACGATGCCCTCCTGGAGCCTGGTGCGCCAGAAGAAGGCGGCGGCGTCCTCCACCGCCTCCTCCCACGCGGGCGGGACCGGCAGCCCCGCCTCCTTGAAGTGGTGCGCGATCCCGGCCAGGTCGGCGACCGTCTCGCCGTGCGCGCGGCTGGAGACGAAGTCCGCGCCGTCCTTGCGGAAGGTCTCCCAGCTGCCGTCGTCGAGCAGGTAGCGGCCGTGCCGCAGCCCCGGGGTCCGCGTCCGGCTGCCCTCGACGTAGAAGTCCGCCGCGCGGCGGGTCCGCTCCGGCTGGCCCAGCAGGGCGTCGCACAACGCCAGCTTGAGGCACTGGCCGGTCCACCCGTACAGGTACGAGCGGGGCCGTCCGTGGCGGGTGCCCTCGTAGGCGAGGTAGCCGTCGCCGGTCCAGCGGGCGTCCATGGCGTTGGCCTTGAGCCGGACGATGTCCTCGCGGCCGAGCGGGCGGGCGCCCTCGTCCTCCTGGTGGAGCCGCAGGTGGACGAGCTTTCTGAAGCCGTGGCCGCGCGGCGCGACCGGGCCCCAGTCGAGGGTGTGCCTGGTGCTGATCGCCTTGCCCGGGGCCAGGGTCCGGTAACCGATCGGGTGGTCCGCCACCTCCGCCTTGCTGACGTAGCCGACGTCCGGCCTCCCGTCGAACATGATCACGCCGGTCATGGCCGCCACCGTCAGGCCCGGTTGCCGTATGACGCCCAGGGAGTCGTAGGTGACCTTGCCGGCCGCGTCGCGGCGGGGTGCCGGGTGGGCGAACAGGCTGACGTACCGGTCGTCCCAGGCGGCGTTCACGGCGGGGATGGGCAGGCGGTCCTGCTCGCACACGAAACCGCCGCCCGGCTCGATGCGGGGGACCTTGCGGCGGGGGTCGGAGGAGGGGTTGCCGTTGTAGAGGACGCCGGGCATGGTGACGTTGGCGTCGGAGGTGGGGAGGGGGAGCAGGAGGCCCGCCGCCACGTCGGTCACCTCGTACGCGGAGTCGTTGTGCCAGGTGGCGGTGAGGGTGAGCAGGCCGTCGGGGGTGAAGGCCAGCTCCAGCCGGGCCCCGAGCGGCCCCGTCCGCGCCGTCACCACCAGGGCCTCGCCCGGGGGCGCGGCCCCGAGCGGCCCCGTGACCGCCGGGGCCTCGCCCTGGGGCGCGAGGCGGACGGAGCCCGGGTGCTCGATCCGCCAGGGGCGGCCGGTGGAGGCGGTGAGCAGGCCGCGCAGGGGCGCCCGCAGGTGCGGGGCGCCGCCGTCGCGGTGGCGCAGCCGCACCTCGGGGCCGCCCTCGCCGGCCACCACCTCGACGACCTTTCCGCCCGGCTCGGTGAGGGCGGCGACGACACCGGGTGCCGGCGCCGTCATGGGCGCCGCCTGAGGCGGACGGCCTGGGCTCCGGTGGCCGGCAGCGGGACCGTCAGCGTCTCGCCCTCCTGGACCCCCAGCGAGCCGACCGTCATCTCCCACGTGTCGATCACCTCGACGTCGTACCGCCCGCGCGGCACCTCGTACTCGCGCACCGGGAACCGGTGCTCCCCGCAGTACTCCAGGTAGAACTCGCCGGGCACCTCCAGCATCGGCGCGTCCCGATCCCGGTACCGCGCCGCCTCTGGCGTCTCCGCGATCACCTCGCGCAGCAGCCCCAGCCGCGCCACGGCCGCGCCCACCAGCGTGCCGCCGGACTCCGACCAGGTCAGCCCCTCGTCGTCGAGGTACGACTCCCCGTGCGTGACGTACCGGCGCCGCACCGACCCGTCCCACGCCTGGGCGACGACCTCCTCGGGGGTCAGGCTGTGCCACGGATCGTCCGAGTCCCCCTCGTACCCGCACATGTCCATGAGCACCGGCTTGTGATGGTCGCGCGTCCGCACCCAGGCGTCGCGCGGGCTGCGCGCGGCCACGCTCCCGTGCGTGAACGCGCGCCGCCACAGCAGCGGCGACCCCGCGTCGGCGGTGATCGACAGCGGGTGGTGCCCGGGGTCCTCCTCGGCCACCAGGTCGGCCAGCCGTACCCAGTCGTGTTCGGAGATGCCGGGGAAGGGCGTGGGGTCGGCGGCCAGCGACCACCACACGTTCGCGTGCCCGGCCAGCCGGGGCACCACCTCCGCCACCAGGCGGGCGGCCGCGTCCACGTCCCCGATGCCGTCGGAGGGATGCAGCAGGACCAGCTCGGCCGTCACGCTGATCGCGCCCAGCTCCGCCACCCGCTCCTCCAGCGAGTCGAGCGTGCACCGGGTCGCGAACGCCGCCATCCGCACCCGGTCGAACGGCGACGACTCCAGCGTGGCCAGCGTCCGCGCCCGCCGCTTCTCGCCCTGCAGGTGCCAGCCGAGCGCGGTGGTCGCCAGCGAAACCATGATCACACCCTCGTCATTCGCAGCGCCAGGTACGGCCGGCTCGGCAGCCCGACGCGCACCCGGTCCCGGTGCACCCCGTCCACCGGGGTGATCGTCATGTTCCAGGCGTCGATCAGCTCCACCTCGTAGTCCCCTTCCGGGAGCTCGACGGTCACGGAGGAGGGCCGGCGCCGGCCGAGGTAGCGGAGCAGGACACCGTCATGGCGGGCCTCCATGACCTCGCGCAGGAACCCGATCCTGGCCGGGCTCTCCCCGTACAGCCCGCCGCCGTTGCCGATCCACGCCCGTTTCTGGAAGCCGGCCAGGCTCTCGCCGTGCCCCACATGGCCGCCGCGTGTCATGCCCTCCCAGAACCGGTCCACCAGCTCGGCACCGGTGACGTTGCCCCAGCGTTTGCCGATGTTCCCCTCGTAGGAGATCTCGTCGATCACCACCGGCTTGGGGCAGGCGCGCAGCCACTCGTCCGTCAGCGTGGCGTCCCAGTGCTGGATGCTCTGGTGGGTGATCCACGGCTTGGTGTTGTCGTACAGGGACGCCACCTCGTACATCCGGGTCCCGTTGTGGATGGAACGCAGGTGCTCGTACGGGTCCAGCCGCTGGATCGTGCGCAGGATGTCGTCCCAGTCGCGCACGGTCTTGGCCCGGTTGAAGTCGTACTCGTTGGCGGCCGACCACCACACGTTGCGGTAGGCGGCCAGGCGGGCGATGACGTGGCGCAGGTAGGAGTGGTCGGTCTCCCGGCCCATGTCCTCGACGCCGCGCAGGCCGCCGTCGTACGGATGGAAGAGGATGACGTCGGCCTCGATCCCAAGGTCGCGCAGGTCGCGGATCCTGGCCTCCAGGTGGCGGAAGAAGGCCGGATTGAACCGGGTCTTGTCCAGCCCGTCGGGGTCCCGCCCGGCGAACGGCACCTCGGGGGGCACCATCTGCCCGGTCGGCAGCACGCACATGCGCAGCTTGTTGAACGGCGAGGCCGCCAGCGTCCGCAGCGTCTCGCGCTCGCGGTCCTCGTCCATGTCGTGCGTCCAGTGGTAGCAGGTCGTCCCGAACGGCAGGTACGGCGTCCCGTCGGCGTACGCGAAGCCCGTCCCCACGGCCCGCACGGGGCCGTGGTTGCCGGCGGAGGCGGGCGTCACCTCGAAGCCGCCCGCGTGCCCGTCGAGTTCAGGGACATTGCTCACGGTGGTGAACCGCCACGGACCCACCGCGTCCGGCATGAACCGGACGCGGTAGACACCGCCGCCGTCGTAGAAGCCCTCGGCCTCGACGACGCGGTTGCGGTAGCGGTACCGGGCCGACAGGCGGACCTCCGCGAAGGGGTTGCCGCCTGCCGGTCCGGCCAGCTCGATCTCGTGGACGCCCCAGCGTTCCACGGTGTCCGGAGAGGTCACCAGTCCTTCCCAGCGGCGGCCTGCGCCTTGATGTAGGCGGGGATGTCCTGCTGCTCGGAGGCGGTCAGCGACTGCTCGGGCGTCATGCCGTCACGCAGCACGTGCTGGCGGAAGACCGAGTACAGCGGCAGGTCCCAGAACTCGGTGTTCTGGTAGTTCGACACCGCGGCGTTCTCGCCCCAGTACACGGCCGAAGTGTCGATGCCGGCCAGTTCTGGGACGCTCTTGCCGAAGTTCGACACGACGTTGTCGGTCTGCAGGACGGCCTTGATGCCCTGCTTGGACAGCTCGGTCTGGGCCTCCTCCGAGACCAGCCACTTGACGATCTGCAGCGCCTGCTCCTTCTTGGCCGAGGTCGGCGGGATGAACGCGGCCCGGGTGTTCGGCTGGTAGATCGCCTTGGAGCCCCGCTTGAGCACCGGGATCGAGGTGACCCCGATGTCGACGTTCTTGGCCTGCTCCTTGAACGACTCCTCGTCCCCGTCCTCGATGAACAGCTCGCTGCCGGCGTACATGTTCAGCCGCGACAGCGTCTCGACCGCCATGGCCAGGTGCCCCGGCCGGCTCATGTCGCCCTTGAGGAAGTCCGTGACGGTGGTGAAGTCGTTGCGCGGGATCTCCAGGAAGCGGTACAGGTTCTCCACGTACTGCTTCCAGCCGTTGCCGGTGATGCTGACCTTGACCTCTTCGGGCTTCGGCTCCTCGCTCGCGGTGGGCTGGAACGGGTAGAGGCCGAGCTGGTTGAACTCCAGATACTGGTCAGGGTGCTGCATGTAGCCCTTGTAGTGGTCCAGGCCGTCGTCCCTGGTCAGCTTCTTGGCCAGCTTGTACGCCTCGTCGTACGTCGTGCCGAGCTTCGGGTACGGCACCCCGAACTTGTCGAAGATCTTCTTGTTGTAGAGCAGCACGTGCTCGTCGATGAACAGCGGCACCCCGTAGACCCCGCCGTCGGAGCGCGACTTGACCAGCTCCACGCTGGCCTTGTTGAGCTTGGACAGGTCGATGCCGGCCTTCTGGAGGTCGGGGGTGAGGTCGCCGACCCAGCCCATCGGCTCCAGGTCGCGGTCGATGCGGGACTTCGGGTCCTCGATGATGATGTCGGGGGTGACCCCGGCGCTCTTGAGGTTCTCGTAACGCACGGGAAGGTCCCACGTCGCGTACTTGATCTTGACGCCGGGGAACGCCGCCCGCAGCTTGTTCCCGATGATCTCGTCGAAGACCCTGGTCCCCTGCCTGTTCGCGTCGACGCTCGACTCGAACGGCTTGTAGTTGGCGGCGAAGATGAGCAGCTCGTCGTCACAGACGCTGAACGGCTGGTTGTACTTGTTGGGGACGTTCTTACAGTCCGCGGCCGAAGCGTTCGCGGGGGTGGCGACGACGGTCAGAGCGAGCGCGAGCAGCGCGAGCCCGCGGGCCTTGTGGTTCATTCGGTTTCCCCCTTGGAAGGCGTGTAGCTGCACTGGCGCACGACATTCCGCCGGACGCCGTTCCTGAATTCGGTGATCGTGTGCTCGGGCCAGTTCGACAGCAGGCCCACGGAGTCGCGGAGGTAGGACTCGTTGAAGACGACGTGCCGGATGTTGTTGCGGTTGTAGGAATAGACCATGTGGATGAAGCCGTCGTTGCTCTGCGTCATCACCGGATAGGTGAACTGCGGCCCCGACTGCGCCTCCACGTCGACGGAGTTCTCCCAGGTCCGGCCCTTGTCGGGAGACAGTGACACCCGCATGGGGGAGCGGTGCTGGACCCAGGGGTTGTAGGCCAGCACCAGCTTGCCGTTGTCCAGCTTGAGCGCGGCGACGCGCGAGTTCGGGTTGCCGATGGGCTCGGCCACGGGCGCGCTCCAGGTGCGGGCGAAGTCGGTCGACACGCTCTGGTAGATCGCGCCGTCGCCGGTGCGCATGTAGGCGACCAGCTTGCCCGGCTCCACCTCCACGACCGTCGGCTGGATCGAGCCCTTCGGGGTGCGGATCCAGCTGGTGTGCTCCGCGGGGTAGGCCGTCCAGGTGCTCATGTCCTGGCTGAACACGTAGAAGCCTGAGCTGGAGCCGCCCTCGTCGTAGATCGGCAGCAGCACCTCGCCGTTCGACATGCGGATCGGGTTGGTGCCGACCATCCACCCCCACTCCTTGCGGAGGTAGGTCGGCTGACTCCAGGTGTGGCCGCCGTCGTCCGAGGTGATCAGCCGGATCGGCGCCTGCTCCCAGCCGTGCCCCTCGATCGTCACGAAGAACAGGTAGAGGCGCTTGCCGTCCGACCACAGCACGGGGTTGCCGTCGGCCTTGCCCGCCTCGTCGAACACCACCTCGGGCTTGGACCAGGTCTTCTTGCCCACCGCCAGGCGCGACAGGTAGAGCGCCTGGTTGGCCGCGCCCTCCGAGGTGCCGCCGTAGTAGACGGTCAGGATGTCGCCCGTCGGGGCCTGCGCGATCGCCGCCGCGTGCACCTTGGGCACGTTGGGGTCGGGGGCGGCCACGTCCTGGCGGCAGGCGTACGAGCCGGTCGGCTCCACCCGTACCACTCCGCCGCCGTCATCGATGAAGTACGACGGGACGGCCACGGCCGCCGCCAGCGCGCCGTACAAGATGCTCTGCCTGAACTTCATGGCTGGCCAATCTCCAGATATTTGATGGTTTTCCGCAGGTAGGAAAAGGCGACGTGGAGGCGTCCGCCGCCGCCGTCGATGACGCTCGGGTAGGAGTAGCCGAGCTCGTTCTGCCAGTACTCGGGGTCGGCGTCCTGCAGCACCCGCCGGTGCGGCCAGCGGGCGCCGTCCTCGGACATCGCGAGGACCAGCGGCGTGCGCAGCGCCTTCCTGCGCCGCTCCCCGTTCTTGGTCACCCATCTGAACTGGTCGCGCTCCAGGCTCGCGTCGTTGTAGACGAGCGCGAGCCGGCCATCCACCCTCGTGAGCTGGACGGAGGAGTCGTTGTTCGGCAGGTCGGTCCGCTCGGGAGCCGACCACGTGCGGCCGTCGGCGGAGGCCGAGGCGTGGACGCGCCCCGCCCTCCGGTCCCTGAACAGCGCGAGCAGCCGGCCGTCCGGCCGTCGCGCGATCGTCATCTGCACCAGGTCGCCGCTGCCGGGGACCTGGTGCTCGGCCCACGTGCGCCCGCCGTCCGCGCTGACCTCGACGACGCTGCGGTCGCCGGAGGCCCCGCAGTGGTAGGCGGGCAGCAGCCAGGTGCCGTCGTCCAGGATCAGCGGCGGGTGCCGCACGAAGATCCCGGGCTCGGCGAGGAGCACCCAGGGCTCGCTCCACGTGCGCCCGGCGTCCGCCGAGGTCCTGGCCACGACGTGCGCGGTCTTCTGGTCGTACGGCTCGCTGGAGGTGTGCAGCAGCCAGACCAGCCCGTCGGCCTCGAACAGCACCGGGTTCTGCTCGCTGCGCTCCGGGTCGGCGGCGACCACCTGGGGAGGTTCCCAGCGGTCGCCGATGAGCCGCGACAGCACCACGTCCGTGCCGGGGTGGCCTTCCCCGGGGCCGCTGAACCAGGCGCACAGCAGGTCGCCGCCCCGGGTGCGCACCAGGTTGGCCGCGTGGTTGTCCGGGCCGTGCGGCGCGGGCAGCAGCGCCTCGCGCACCCCCGGAATCGATGGCCTGACGATGCCGTCAAAGCGCGGATCACTCATGCCTTCACCTCTCGTACGTCCGGGTCCGGCACGCCGCGCAGCTCCAGCTCCTCGGCCAGGTGGCAGGCCACCCGGCGGCCCCCGACCTCGCGCAGCGGCGGCGGCTCCGTGCGGCAGGTGTCCCTGGCGTACACGCAGCGCGGATGGAACGGGCAGCCCGGCGGCACGTGCGCCGGGTCGGCGATGTCGCCCAGCAGCTTGATCCGCTCCCGGTGCCGCTTGGCCGCCGGGTCCGGGTCGGGCACCGCCGACAGCAGCGCCTCGGTGTAGGGGTGCAGCGGCCGCGTGTACAGCTCCTCGGTGGGGCCCTGCTCGACGACCTTGCCGAGATACATGACCGCGACGACGTCCGAGACGTGCTCGACGATGCCCAGGTCGTGGCTGACGAACAGGTAGGCCAGGCCCGACTCCTCCTGCAGGTCCATCAGCAGGTTCAGGATCTGGGCGCGGACCGACACGTCCAGCGCGCTCACGGCCTCGTCGGCCACCACCAGCCGGGGCGACAGGGCCAGCGCCCGCGCGATCCCGACCCGCTGCCGCTCGCCGCCGCTGAAGGCGTGCGGGTAGCGGTTGGCGTACTCGGGGCGCAGGCCCACCCGGTCGAGCAGCTCGCCGACGCGCTCGTCGATCTCCTCCTTCGTGCCGTACCTGTGGGCCCGCATCGGCTCGCCGATGATCTCGCGCAGGGTCTTGCGCGGGTTGAGCGAGGAATGCGGGTCCTGGAAGATCATCCGTACCTGCGCCCGGTACGGCTTGAGCTCCTTCTCCTTCAGCCCCGCCACGTCGATGACCGGGCCGTCCGGCCGCCGGTAGAGCATGCGCCCGCCGGTCGGGTCGTGCGCCCGCACGATGCACCGGCCGAGCGTGGTCTTGCCGCAGCCGGACTCGCCGACCAGGCCGAGCGTGCTGCCCGGCTCGATGGCCAGGTCGACCCCGTCCACCGCCTTCACCGCGCCGAGCCGGCGGCCCAGCAGCCCGCTGCGGATCGGGAAGTGCTTGGTCAGCCCCTCGATGCTGAGCAGGGGTTCCGTGCTCACGCTTCCTCCTCGTAGAGCAGGCAGGAGACTTCGCGGTCGGTCATGGGGACCAGGCGCGGCGGCACGGCGTCGCACTTCCCGGCCATGACGGAGTCGCAGCGCGGGTGGAACGTGCAGCCGTCCGGTCGCGCGTACGGCGGAGGCACCATGCCCTTGATCGCCGTCAGCCGGGTCCGCGAGGCCCGCCCGAGCCGGGGCATCGAGCGCAGCAACGCCCGCGTGTACGGATGCCGGGGCTCGGCCAGCACCTGCTCGGCCGCCCCGTACTCCACGACCCGGCCCAGGTACATGACCGCCATGCTGTCGGCCACCTGCGCGGCCACCCCCAGGTCGTGCGTGATCAGCATGATCGCCATGCCGAACTCCGCCTGCAGGTCCCGCAGCAGCTCCAGGATCTGCGCCTGGGTGGTCACGTCCAGCGCGGTCGTCGGCTCGTCGGCGATGAGCAGGCCCGGCCGGCACGACAGCGCCATCGCGATCATCGCCCGCTGCCGCATCCCGCCGCTCAGCTCGAACGGGTACGCGTCCACCCGCCGCTGCGGCATGGGGATGCCGACCCGGTCGAGCATCTCGATCGCGCGCTGCCGGGCGGCGGCCTTGCCGACGTTCTCGTGCAGGCGGACCGCCTCGACGATCTGGCTGCCGATCGTGTGCACCAGGCTCAGCGAGGCCATCGGCTCCTGGAACACCATCGCGATGTCCTGCCACCTGACCTGCCGCAGCAGCTTGCGGTCGGCGCCGACCAGCTCGACGGGGCCGCTGTCGCGGTGCAGCGTGATCCGCCCGCCCTCGATGTGGCCCGGCGGGTCCACCAGGCGCAGGATCGAGCGCGCCATGACGCTCTTCCCGCAGCCGGACTCGCCGACGATGGCCAGCGTCTCGCCCTTGCGCACCCGCAGGTCCACGCCGTCCACCGCGCACACCACGCCGTCGTCGAGCAGGAAATGGGTGCGCAGGCCCTCGATCTCAAGCAGCACGTCGTCTACGGCCACGCCGGATCCTCCTGTTCCCGTAAGGATCGGCGGCGTCCCTGAGCCCGTCACCGAAGAAGTTCATGGCCACCACGACCACCACCACCGCGACACCGGGTGCGAGCAGCCAGGGCGCGTTCGCGACCACGCGGACGTTCTGGGCGCCCTCCAGCAGCACGCCCCAGCTCACCGCCGGCGCCTGCAGGCCGAGCCCGAGGAAGCTCAGGCTCGTCTCGCCGAGGATCATGCTCGGGATGGCCAGCGACAGCGACGCGATGATGTGGCTGGCGAACGACGGGATCATGTGCCGGAAGATGATCGACAGCCGGCCCACGCCGTCCAGCCGGGCGGCCATGACGAAGTCCTCCTCGCGCAGCGACAGGAAACGCCCGCGCACGTCCCGCGCCAGCCCGGTCCACCCGATCAGCGACAGGATCACCGTGATGGCGAAATACCTGGTCAGCGGCCCCCAGTCGGTGGGGAGCGCGGCCGAGAGCGCCATCCAGAGCGGCAGTGTCGGGATCGCGATGAGGAACTCGATGAGCCGCTGGACGGCGTTGTCCACGCCGCCCCCGAAATATCCCGATATGCCGCCTATGAGCATGCCGAGTAAGAAGCTGGCGGCGACCCCCACCAGCCCGATCGACAGCGACACCCGGGCCCCGTGGATGAGCCTGGACAGCAGGTCGCGCCCGTTCTGGTCGGAGCCCAGCAGGAAGGCCGGCTCGCCCTTGGTGACCGGGCCGATCAGGTGGAGGTCCGACGGGATCAGGCCCAGCAGCTCGTACTCGTCGCCGTGCACGAACAGCCCGACGTCGATCCGCTGGCCCGGGTCCTCGGTGTAGCGCTGCTCGTACGTCTTGGGGTCGCGCTCGGTGCGGTAGCCGTGCACGTACAGGCCGAGGTCGCCCGAGAAGCGCAGCACCTGCGGCGGCGCGTACGTCATCGACGTGTTCGCGGTCGAGCTGGACATCGGCGCGAAGAACTCCGCGAAGATCGCCGCGAAATACACCGGGACCAGGATGGCCATGCCGGCCAGCGCGAGCCGGTGCCTGCGGAACTGCCGCCACATCAGCCGCCACTGCGGCAGCGTTCCCACTTCCTTGGTCGGTCGCCTGAGCAACATGCGGCGCTACTCTCTCTTGTACCGTTTACGGATTCGCGGGTCCCACCACGCCAGCGCCAGGTCGCTCACCATGGTTCCGATCACGGTCAGCATGCTGAGGATCATGATGAAGCTGCCGACCAGGTACATGTCCTGGTTCATGACGCCGTTGAGCAGCAGCGGGCCGCCGGTCGGCAGGCTCATGACCACCGACACGATCGTCTCGCCGCCGATCAGGCCGGGCAGCAGCCAGCCGACCGTGCTGAAGAACGGGCTGAGCGACATCCGCACCGGGTACTTCAGCAGCAGCTTCCACTCCGGCAGGCCCTTGGCCCTGGCGGTGTGCACGTACGGGCGGTAGAGCTCGTCCAGCAGGTTCGCCCGGGTGACCCGGATCATGCCGGCGGTGCCCGACACGCCGATCACCACGATCGGCACCCACAGGTGGCCGAGCAGGTCGAGGACCTTGCCGAGGTTCCAGGCGGCGTCCTGGAACTCGGGGGAGAACAGGCCGCCGACGCTCTGCCCGAAGAAGCGGAAGCCCACGTACATGAGGACCAGCGCCAGCATGAACTCCGGGACCGCCATGCCGATGAACCCCAGGAACGAGAAGCCGTAGTCGCCCCACGAGTACTGCTTGACCGCGCTGTAGATGCCGATGGGGAACGCGATCGCCCAGACCATGAGCAGCGAGCTGATCGACAGCACCGCCGACAGCGCGACCCGTTCGCCGATGAGCGTCGAGACCGCCTGATTCCAGGCAAACGATTGACCAAAATCGCCGTGCAGGAGGATCGCCGTGATCCAGCGCCAGTACTGCAGCAGGAGCGGGTCGTCGAGGCCGTACCGGTGCCTGAGGTTGGCGATCTCCGCAGGGGTGATGCCCTCGCCGCCCGCCTGCGCGTTCGCGACGAGCGTCGAGACGTAGTCGCCCGGCGGCAGGTTGATGATGACGAACGTGACGATCGAGATCGCCCAGAGCGTCACGACCACGTACACCAGGCGGCGGCCGAAGTAGCCCAGCACGTCAGCCCCTCAGAGGGAGTACTGCTCGGGCTGGGTCGGCCCGGGGGTCACGGGGGCGGATGCCATCGAGTCGGGCACGTTCTTGAAGCTGTTCGACACGATGCCGTACTCGTCCGGGTACGTGCTGATGCCGATCGCGTAGAACTGCTCCGCCGCGATCTCCACGACCTTCTTGGCGGACTCGATCGCCTTGGCGGGGTCGTACTCGGTGCGCATCTTGGTGAACGCCTCGAGCTGCTCCTTGACCTCCTTGGGCGGCTCGTCGCCGGACTTGCCCTTGCTGCCGTACCACTGCGCCCAGCGGATGGCGTAGCGGGCGCTGCCGGAGTTGCTCGGCACGTAGTAGTGGTCGCCGCCGGTGCCCGCGATGATGTCGAAGTCGCTGCAGGTGAACGTCGAGGCCTGCGGCTGGTTCGCCATCGTGCGCTCGGTGAACAGCGTGTCCGCCACCGGGTCCACCCGGAGCCCGACCCCGACCGCCTCCCACCCCTTCTTCACGAACTCCAGCGCCTCGGTGTGGTGCGGGAACTCGGTGCTGGCCATGACCGTGACGATCAGCGGCCTGCCGTCGGGGCCCAGTCGCTTGCCGTCGGCGTCCTTCTTGGTCAGCCCGGCCTTGTCGAGGAATTCGTTGGCCTTCGCGACGTCGAACTCGGTGTACTGCTTGGCGAGCTGCTCGTTGTGGACCACGTTCCGCTTGGACGGCGCGGCCTGCCACGGCTCGCCCTGGCCCGCGTACACGCCGTCGATGATCTCCTTGCGGTTGATCGCGTACGACAGCCCGATCCGGAAGTCCTTGTTCCTGAACAGGTCACGCAGCTTCTCGTCCGCGATCGTCTGGTTGAACTGGATGATCATCGTGTTGCTCAGCCGGCTCGGCACGTCGAACAGCCGGTACTTGCCCTTCGCGGCGTTCTGGGCGATCAGCGGCTTGTTCTCCGGCGTGTTGAAGTTGCGCAGCTGCATGCCGATCTCGCCGTTCATGATCTTCAGCAGCTCGACCTGGACGTCGCCGAGCACCTCCGCCCTGAACCGGTCGAAGTAGGGGAGCTGGCGCCCCTGCTGGTCGACCTTCCAGTAGTACGGGTTGCGCTCGGCCACCAGCGCCGTGCCCTTGCCGATCGGGTTGCTCACCTTCCAGGCGTGCAGCGTGGGCTGGTCGGGGTTGTGCCACGGGTCCTGCTTCAGCATGAACAGCTGCGTCCAGTCCTCGAGCTGCTGGTCCTTGGCCAGCTGGTCGACGTCCGGGTTGTACTTCTTGTGGAACTGCTTGAGGTAGTGCTTGGGCAGCAGGAACCCGACCAGTCCCGGCCGCTCGAACGTCGCCACGGCGATCTGGAACAGGAGGCCCGCCTTGGGCTCCTTGTAGACGTACCGGACGGTCCGCTCGTCCACCTTCTCGACCTTCACCCGCTCGGTGGTGCTGCCGTTCTCCAGGTAGAGGTCGTAGATGCCGGTGGTGTGCAGGTCGTGGTAGGTCGCCACGTCCTCGAAGGCGAAGATCAGGTCGTCGGCGGTGCACGGCTGGCCGTCCGACCACTTGAGGCCCTCGCGCAGGCGGAAGACGTACTCCCGGCCGTCGTTCTTGACCTCGAACTCGGCCACGTTGGCCACGATGTCGTCCAGGCCCTTCTGGCCGTTCGTGCCGGGCTTGAGCCTGACCACGGGCTCGTACCCGATGGTGCCGGTCAGCCACTCGATGTCGTCCTCGCCGACGAGAGCCGAGGCCCACGTGCCGCCGTACCTGCCCGGCTCCTTCAGCGGCGTGACGACGAGGGGGTTCTTCGGCAGGCGCTGCTCCAGCGGCGGCAGCTTGCCGCTCTTGACCAGCTGCGCCAGCGCCGGGGACTCCTTGGCGGACATGTCGGCGGCCTGGGCGGCGCCGCCGGTGTCGGGGCTGGTGTCGAGGAAGCTGCAGCCGGTGGCGGAGGTCAGCAGGAGAAGTCCGCCGCCGCGGAGCAGGTTCCTCCTCGTGAACGGTTCGTGGGTCATGGGGGTGCTCCAGTTCTAACGATTGACCTGCACCAGGCTGAACCTGGCCGTGGTGTAGGCGTGGACGGCGTTCGCCTCCTGGTTGCCGTCGACCGCGAGGCCGATGTAGAAGCGGCCGGTCCGCATCACGATGCGCTCGTAGCCGATGCGGTCCCAGTTCAGCGAGTTGGACGACAGGAAGGCCTCGAACTCGTTGTCCCCGGTCAGCAGGCTCCGGCAGACCAGGCGCAGCCAGTACGGCTTCTTCGGGTTCAGCGGATCCTCGCCGGCGGCCGGCCAGATGCCGACGCTGGGCTGCTTGCCGTTCGAGGCGACCCTGATGGCCTTGGCGCGCATGCCGGCCCCGTCATCGCCGCTCGCGGAGAGACTGATGCCGGCCAGCATGAACGGTGAGTTCGGCGCGAGGTCCTGACGCACCATGATGCCCGCGACGGCGTCGACGTGCCCCATGCTGATGCTGTCCACCCGGGCGGTGATCTCGATGACCTCGCCCCGCTTGCTGAACCCGACGGCCTGATAGGCGAAGTGGAAGGAGTCCTTCCAGCCGGCGATCTTCCCGGATCCCTTCAGCGTGAACACGCCGTCCTTCAGCGCCGTGCTCCCGGGGATGGCCACCTCGCCGATGTCCTTCGCCGTCCATGGCTTGTGGGTCATGGTGCGGGTGACGTGGATCGGCACCAGCGACGAGGTGGTCGCCGACCCGGTGCTGTCGGTCGCGCGCGCCGTCAGGGCGTAGGTCCCGTCGGTCGCGTCCGCCCAGGTCGCCTGGTACGGCGCCGCGGTGGCCTCGCCGATCTTCTTGTCGCCGTGGAAGAACTCGACCTTGGCGACGGACGCGCCGTCGAGGGCCTTGGCGTCGGCCTGGACGACGATGGACTGCTGGTCCGTGGCCGCCGCGAACACCTGGTCGATCTTGGGGGAGACGATCGCCACCTCGGGGTTGCGGGCCCCGGCTCGCTGGATGGAGTTCAGGTAGCGCTCCAGGTTCGTGTACCCGCTGCCGTCCACCGTCTTGGCGTCGTCGGCGCTCTCCGGGTTCAGCCCCTGGGCGGTCTCCCACTCGTCCGGCATGCCGTCGTGGTCGCTGTCGGCGGGAGCGGGCACCTCGGACGGCGACGGCAGCCAGCCGCCCACGTCCTTCTGGGAGTTGATGTGGCGCCCCGTGCCGGTGCGTGCCTCGTTGACCAGCCGGGCGTCGATGGCGTCCCGCCGCGGCAGGATGGCTCCGGCCTGCTCCAGGACCGTCGCGAACGCCTGCTCCGAGGTCTGCTCCGTGACGCCGTTCTCGAACTCCACCGGCCTGGGCCGCAGCGTGATGCCGCCGGTCGGATAGGTGATGCCGAGCGTGTTGTCGGCCGTGAGGTCGGCGTGGCCCTCGACCGTGTTGCCGCTGACGTGCCACTCGCCGAGCCGGCCGGGGGCCACGATCGTCCTGGCGATCGGGGGCAGCGTGTTGGGGCCGGGCTTGTAGTAGTTGCCGATGATGTTGATGCCGTTGGCCCACTCGCCGCCGTAGCAGGACGTGATCCCGGGGTTGTAGATCACGTTGTTGCGGTGGTCCACCACCATGCTCATGCCCTCGGTGAAACTGAAGCGCGGGTTGCGGCCGTTCTCGTGGATGAGCAGGTTGTGGTGGTAGGTGATGGTGTCGCCGCCCCACAGGCCGCCCATGCCGTGCCGGCCCTTGGGGTGCACCGAGTTCACCAGGCCCTCGGAGATGACGCACCACTGGACGGTCACGTTGGTGTTGCCGTAGACGGAGAAGCACTCGTCCACGCCCCAGCTGAAGGAGCAGTGGTCGATGATGATGTCTCGCACGCCACGGGCGCCGAAGGTGTCGATGGCGGTGCCGAGCTCGTCGCCGCCGCGGAAGCGCAGATGGCGCAGGATGATGTTGCTGCCCTTGATCTGCGTCTCGTTGCCGATGACGGTGACGCCGTGGCCGGGGGCGGTCTGGCCGGCGATGGTGAGGTTCGAGCCGGTGATGTCGAGCCCGCCCTTGATCTTGATGTTGCCGGACACCCGGAAGACGACCGTCCCGTCGGACTTCGCCACCGCCTCGCGTAAGGACCCTGGGCCGTCGTCATCGAGGGTGGTCACCTCGTACACGGCGCCGCCCCGGCCGCCGGTGGTGTACATCCCGGCCCCTTCGGCGCCGGGGAAGGCGGGCACGCCCTTCGCCTTCACCTTCGGCGCGATGGTGGGCGTGGGGCTCGGGCTGGGCGCTGCCGCCACGTTGTCCGCCAATGCCACGGCGGGCGGAACCAACGCCGCGGACCGCACGAAATCCCGGCGACTGAATTCTGATTGCTGGCGATCGAAGCCTTCGGCCTCGCTCATGCGAAACGCTCGCTTTCTGCCCCGAATAGACAGGGCTGTGCCGTCTTTCGGCACGACTCCGGACCACGCTGTCGCTAAGTGAGAATTTTTATTCAGCCATGAATGGAGTGGATTCATCACATCGTGAACGACACTGTTGTGACTGTCAAGAGCGCTTTCCAACCCAGCCAGCTCCCCCGTCAACCCCACACCCCACCCCGCGAAGCCCCGCCCTCCGGCACCCCGCCCCCGCACCCCGGGCACCCCGCGCCCGTGCTCGGCTCCCGCACTCTGCGCCCGGCACCCCGCGTTCCGCGCCCGGCGCTCTGCCACCTTCACCTGCGCTCCACGAGCCCATGAGCCGGGCGCCGTCCGCTAGGCGGGGTCGATGTTGCGGGCGAGCTGAGCGCCCTTCGCCGCGTGGGGCCGGCGACCTTCGGCGGGCGAGCCGGGCGTACCACACGGAGCCCGCCCCCGCCCGGCAGCTCGCGGCCGTGGCGCCTGCGCGACGCGCGGCCGCTTCATGGGGCGCATCGGGCCGCCTCGTGGGGACCGCCTTCAGGCCGCCGGGTCGGCGGGAGGTGTGACGGTGCGGCTCGGCGCAACGCGCACGGAGCTCAGCCGACGCGCCGCCGGTGGTCGCGCACACGCGCGCAACAGCGCCCCCGACGGCGCACCGTACGCACCGGCCGTCCCGGTGGGGCGGAGGTCAGTTCTTCAGGAGTTGCTCGGCCACACCCACATCCGTGATGAGCGTGTTCACCCATCCCCCGCGCAGCGCCGCCCGAATGGCCGCCGTCTTCCTGCGACCCCCCGCGATGGCGATCCGCCGGGGCACCCGGAGCAGGTCGGCGGCCGAGATGCCGAGGATGCGCTCCTCCAGCGGCGAGGCGATCAGCCGTCCCTCGGCGTCGAAGAAGCGCAGGCAGACGTCCCCCACCGCCCCCAGCTCCCGCAGCGTCTCGAAGTCCTCCTCCGAGATGGCGTTGCCGCTGTCACGCAGCAGCGGCGACGGGTCCAGGCTCCCGATCCCCACCAGCACCGTGGTCAGCCGCGACCAGGCGTCCACCACCTGTCGTACGACGTGGTCGTCGGAGAGCGCCTGCCGCGCCGCCGCGGAGCCGACCAGGCCGGGCGCGGGCAGGAAGACGGGCTCGGCGCCCGTGAGGTCGGCAAGGTGGGCGGCCAGGCGGGTGGCCTGGACCTGGGCGGACCCCTTGCCCACCCCGCCGATGAGCTGGACGACCTCCTCCGCCACCTGCACCGGGCGGCGCTGCATGGCCTCCACCGTGGCCAGCAGGCTCTCGCTCCAGGACGAGATGCCCAGGTGCTCGCCGCCGATCAGGGTGGCGTCCAGGTACGTGGCACCGGCCGAGCCCAGCGCGGCCACCACGTCGTGGTTGTCGCCGGTGGCGTCCACGACGATGATCTGCTCCACGCCGTACTTGCGCTCGAGGTCCTCCTCCAGCAGCGCGTGCACCCCGCTGGGCACCACGACCACCGTGCGGACGATGCCG
Organism: Nonomuraea sp. NPDC005650; assembly: GCF_040605375.1. Taxonomy (NCBI): domain Bacteria; kingdom Bacillati; phylum Actinomycetota; class Actinomycetes; order Streptosporangiales; family Streptosporangiaceae; genus Nonomuraea; species Nonomuraea sp. NPDC005650. The sequence continues at coordinate 69,202 of NZ_JBEXCR010000043.1, read as the reverse complement.
ATCTCCGCGGCCTCCTTGAGCAGCCGCGACACCCGCGGCTGCGAGATGCGCAGCTGCGCGGCGATCTGCGGCTGGCGCACCCCGTGCTCGTGGTAGAGGCGGGCGACCCGGACCAGGAGCCGCATGCGCTCCGACTCCTGGCCGAGCCTGCGACCGCCGAACCTCAGGGGCTCGCCGACGGAGCGGCCCTTCTCGAACTGACTGTCAGCTCCCACGATCGCTGGCCTCCGCTTCGGCTCCGCCGCTCATGCTGGTCCGGTGGCGAGCCCGGGCCACTGCCGAGTGCCATTGTGCTAGGCCGCGGCGACGCTCGCACCACCCCGCCGACGAGTCCGGCCGCCGCACGGCCCACCGACCCCTTGCGCCATCGGCCTCTGATCCGTGGCCCCGGCCTAACGAGGGGCGAAGGCCTGCAGCTTCGCGAAGAAGTCCTCGAAGATGAACCGCGCGTCGATCGAGTCGTACGTGCGGATCGCCCGGTTGTCGGCGGAGAAGTCGTACGACCCGTCGTGGCGGAAGTTCGGGGCGGGGCGCTCCACCCACGTGCCGCAGCCGGGGTGGAGCATCAGCCCGATCGCGGGGGAGTCGCCGAGCGCGCGGAACTCGATCGACAACCCGCTGTGCCGCTCGTTCCACTCGACGAGCTGGCGCACGAGGTACTCGCCGAGCTCGCCGTACGGCGCCACCTTCGCGTCGAGCTCGGCGTAGCCGACGGCCGTCATCCGGTACGTCGGCGCCGGGACCTGCCAGACCTCGAGCGCCGAGGAGAACACGACGTTCGCCGCCACGATGTCGTTGGACAGGTTGAACTCCGGCCGGCCGCCCCGGTCGCCCTGGCCGCCGCGCCCGTCGTAGCCGTCGCCGCCGATCCAGATCACGGTCACGTCGCGTTCGGCGATGCGCGGTTCGAGGAGCAGGGCGCAGGCCATGTCGGTCAGGGGGCCGAGGAAGGCCACGTACAGCGGCTCGGGGACGTCCCGCATGGCCTCTTCGACGATCAGCTCCGCGCCCGGCGACGGGACGGGGGTGACCACGTCGGGCAGCGCGTACGGGGCGCCGTCCTCGACCCTGACCGTGCCGTCGAGCTTCATCAGCCGCAGCAACAGGTCGATTTCCGCGCGGCTTTCCTCCAGGCTCGACCGGGTACGGCGGTTACCGAAATGTGCGGCGATCAGGCCGCGAATATCGAAGCTCGGGGACAGCAGGGCGTGCACGATGGCGAATTGGTCGTCCGCCTCGTTTTTGGCGTCGGTGTTGACGATCACTCTGCGCCGGTGGGAAAAGGTACGGCCCGCCATGCACACCCTTCCATCAAGCTTGAATATCCATTCAAGCAAGTATCTATATTCCGATATTATGTTGTGACATTTGTGGTGTCAAGGTCCCAGAGGATGACGGACAGCGCGTACGGCGAGATGGTGTGGTCGTCGTGCGTGGCGTCCTCGAGGAGCTCCCACCGCCCCCGCTCTGGCCGCCCGCCGGCGAGCAGCGCCACCCGGTCGCGTACCGGGGCGTGGTAGACCCGGTGCCCGACCCCGTTGAAGCAGCACTCGTCGAACCGGTTGAGGATCTGCAGCTGCCCCCGCCCCGGCCCCACCGACGCCAGCACGTACATGTCGAGGAAGTCGTCGGAGGCGCCCGCGTAGAACCCGGGCAGCGCCTCCTTGGTCTGCTCCCAGTCGCCGGTCGTGGGGCGCGGCTTGGGCGAGGCGGGACGCAGGAAGAACGGCAGCGACCCGGCCGTGGGATAGCTGCGGGTGACGCGCGGGTCCAGCGCCGAGAACACCGTCGTCGTCCAGCCGCCGCCCGACAGGCCGATCATCTCGACGGAGGCCGGCCGGTACGCGGCCTGCGCGTGGTTGAGGGTGACCGTGAGCGGTTCGAGGAAGAAGGTCAGGGCGGAGAACTCGGCGCTCTCCCAGGGCGGGAGCTCGCGGTGGGAGGGGTTCGGCAGCAGCTTCGCCGGGTCCTTGGGGTCGGCGATCTGCTGCTGGTTCCAGTGCTGGAACGGCATCGCGTACGCCATCACCCGGTAACCGCGGTCGAGCAGGGCCTGGACGGTGCGGAGCATGGTGTCGAACGGCTCGCCGTGGCCGTTGTGGTAGAGCGCGAGGCGCCGGTTCCACGCGCGGCTCGGGACGATGTCGTACACCTTGGCCGACACCTGGTAGCGCAGCGGGACCGTCAGCCGGTCGATCCGGCGGACGCCGGTCAGGGAGGCGAAGTCGGGGGCCGGCACGTCGCTCTCGACGGTGGGGAGCGTCTTGGGCCGGCCCGCGCCCTTCCAGATGTAGTCGACCATGTTCTGGCGTTTCGCGGCGAGGTCGGCGGCCGACGCGATGCCGATCAGCGGCTCGATGTCGACGCCCGCGACGGCGGCCGGCAGCGTCTTGTACTCGGGGCCGAACCTGGCCGCCACCTCCTGATTGACGGGCGCCACCGGCCGCGCCGCCCCCTTGCCCCCGTAGACGCCCCGGTCCGCCGCGTCGGTACGGCTCGCCGCCTCCGCCGGACCTGCGACGGCGGCCGCCCCGATGCCACCCAGCACTCCGCCCAGCAGAGTGCGCCTGCTCGCCAATCTGTCCATGCCGTCCATTCCTTTCACTCGGGATTCCATCCGCCCAGGACGTATGCGGGGTCGCTCCATCGCCCCGCCTCGGCGGCCGTGAGCTGACGGGAGCAGGGCAGCCGCTGCGCGGTGTCGATCGCGCGGCCGGTGGTGAGGTCGGTGCTGCCGTACTCCCAGAAGGAGAGGGTCTGTGCCTGCGCGCAGTCGTTCGGGTCGATGGCCCAGCCGACGGGGGCGATGTGCCCGTCCATCCTGGTGTCGATGAACACCGCCTGGCTGTGCGTGAACCGCCACACGGCGCTGCGGCTCAGCACCACGGAGCCGTCCGGCACGCCGGGGGCGCGCGTCAGCCTGGTGCGGACGAACACGGCGCCCGGCCTCGTCGCGTCGTTGCGGCTCTGCGAGATGTAGCCGGCGTCCGTCGACTCCAGCACCGAGTCCTGGATGAACACCGTGCCGGTGCCCCACACGAAGTCGGTGTCGCCGCTGATCCGGCTGCCGGTGACGAACCCCTTGCCCTGCAGGCGCAGGGTGTCCTGGTGGCTGCGCAGGTCGACGCGTTCGAGTGCGATCCGCTCGTTGTTGCCCCGGAACGCCTCCGCCTGCGAGCCGCCGTCGGGGGTCGTGTTGTGGAGTGTGAGGTTCTGCAGCCGGAAGTCCGCCGCGTCCACCCCGAACATGGCCCGCCAGCAGTTGTGCAGGTCCGAGGTCTCCAGGACGCGGCGCGGGCACACGTCGGCGGGGCCGCCCTGGCGCAGCGCGGCGTCGCCGTTCCGCAGGTCGTTGTTGGCGTACTGGATCACGGTCCGGCCCGCGCCCGCCCCGCGCACGGTGAGGTGGGGCCGGTCCTCGCGCACGTAGACGATCTCGGTGTAGACGCCCGGCCGGACGTCGATGGTCACGGGCGACCGGTTGCCGAGGGGCACGGCGTCGACGGCGCCCTGCACGGTGCAGAAGTCCCCGGTCCCGGCCCCGGAAACCGTCAGGTGCCGGGTCCGGACGCCCTGCTTGCGGGTTTTGAACTCCCACCTTCCGGGTTCCGGCACGCCGCCGAACCCCGTGAACACCTCGGGGTCGACGGTGACGTAGTACTCCTGCCCGTACTCGAGGCTCCGGTGCAGGTACACGTTGGCCGTGTTGCCGTCGATCATGATCGATTCGTACGAGAAATCGTGCGGCAGCCCCGTGTCGGAGACGGCGGCGCCGATGTTCTTCCTGTCGGCCCTGGCCGTGGCGGCTTCGACCCGGTCGACCAGCGTGCCGTCGGCCCGGCGCACCTCGATCGCGCCGGAGGAGCCCAGCGTCGGGGGCGCCGGGAAGGTGATCTTCAGGGGCGCGTCGACGCAGGTCGCCCTCGCCCGCCCCGGCACCGAGAACCGCACCCCCTCCCCATCGGTCATGGCCAGGGCGGCAGGCGGCGCGGTCGCGCCGGCGGGGGGTGCGGGGGTGAGGGATAAGGCGATCGCGGTGGCGACGAGCGCGGTGATCGGGGCCTTCACATTCACCTCTCAAGGAGCGAATGGATAGTTGGCTTTGAATATATATGTAGACGGCTCGACAAGATCGGTCAAGGGCGGGAGGTCTTGTCGGCTGGCGGGGGTTCGTGGCATGCTGGGCCGCCATCGCCCATGTGACACGTGTAGACTCGGCGCTTGACCTGGTCAGCGGCCGGAGGGCTTGAAGGAGCGAAGCCATGAAGAAGAGCCTGGCCCTGGTGAGCCTCCTGGCCGTGCTGGCCGCCGGGTGCGGATCCGGCGGCGGCGGGGGAGATTCGGCGTCGAAGACGCTGCGGTTCGTCGGCCCGGAGGATCCCAAGACGTTCCAGCCGGTCATCGACGGGTTCCAGGCCAAGAACCCCGGCGTCAAGGTCGCGTACACGCAGATCCCCTTCGACCAGCTCAACAGCACGCTGCAGCAGCGGCTGGCCGCCAAGGACGACACGATCGACGTCTACACCGTCGACCAGCCGCGCGTCGCGGCGCTGGCCACCCGGGGCTTCCTGGCCGACCTGAGCGACTGGAAGGACCGCGTCAAGCAGGCGGCCCTGCCCGCCCAGTACGAGGTCAACGAGCACAACGGCAAGCTCTGGGCCGTCCCCGTCTGGACCTCCGACCAGTTCCTCTTCTACAACAAGACCCTGCTGAAGAAGGCCGGGGTCACCCCGCCGCCGAGCGACCCCGCCAAGCGCTGGACGTGGGAGCAGACGATCGAGGCGGGCAAGAAGGCCCAGGCCGGGGCCGGCGCCCAGTGGGCGTTCATCCCCGAGCAGATCGAGCAGTACTACCAGCTGCAGAGCCTGGCCGAGTCGCTCGGCGGCGGCTCCGGGATCACCGGGCCCGACATGCTCACGCCCGACCTGACCACCGACGGCTGGGTGAAGGCGATGACCTGGTACCGCGACCTGTTCGCGAACAAGCTGGCGCCGCGCGGGGTCGGCTCGTTCCAGACCTCGCCGCTGTTCACCGAGGGCAAGGTGGCCTTCTTCGCGGGCGGCCCGTGGGACGTGGGCGTCTTCTCGGCGGCCAAGGACCTCGACTGGGGCGTGGCGCCGTACCCCTACTTCGAGGGCGGCAAGCAGGTGACGCCGACCGGCTCGTGGTCCTGGGGCATCAACCCGGCCTCGGAGAACCAGCAGCTCGCGCGCAAGTTCCTCGAGTACGGCGCGCTCGACCCCGAGGGCAACCTGCTGACCACGAAGGCCACCACGATCATCCCGTCGAACCGGGCCGCCTTCGAGAAGTACGTGCCCACCCTCGACGCGCTGGGCGGCGACAAGAGCAAGGGGGTCGGCGAGATCCTCACCTACGACGCCGACCACACGGCGGTCGCGCGGCCCAGGTCGGTGGGGTACATCCAGTTCGAGGACATCATGACCAAGGCGTTCGCCGACATCCGGAACGGCGCCGACCCCAAGACCCGGCTCGAACAGGCGACGCAGGAGGTCAAGACGGCCTGGGCCCAGCTGCGATGAGCGGCCGGTCGCGGACCGGGGTCGGGCGGCCGGTGCTGGTGTCGCTGGCGTTCCTGGCGCCCGCCCTGGTCGCGCTCCTCGTCCTCCGGCTGATCCCCGCCGCCATGGCGTTCGCCAGCAGCCTGAGCCACACCAGCCTGGTCAGCGGCGAGACCTCGTTCGTCGGCCTGGGCAACTACGCCACCCTCTTCGCCGACCCGACGTTCCTGCAGAGCGTCCGCGTCACGCTCGTGTTCAGCCTGATCGTCAATCCGCTGCAGATCGCCGCCGCCCTCGCCCTCGCGGTCCTGTTCACCCGCCGCTTCGCGGGCGTGCGGTTCCTGCGGGTGCTGGTGATCCTGCCGATCGCGGTGCCCCCGGCGGTCTCGGCGGCCATCTGGAGCGTCGCGTACCGGCCCGACGGCCTGCTCAACTCGGTGCTGAGCGTGCTGGGCATCTCGCCGCAGCCGTTCCTCACCTCGCCGGGCCAGGCCCTGTGGTCGCTGATCGTGCTGCTGTCGTGGATCGGCGTCGGCTACTGGATGATGTTCCTCATCGCCGGGCTCCAGGACATCCCCGCCTCCCTGTACGAGGCCGCCGCGATCGACGGGGCGTCGGCCTGGGCGCGCTTCTGGCATGTCACGCTGCCGCTGCTGCGCAGGCCGCTCGCGTTCGTGCTGGTGGCGGACACCGTCTCGAACTTCCTCGTCTTCGCCCCCGTGCAGATGCTGACCAACGGCGGCCCGCAGGGCTCCACCAACGTCACCATGTTCGACATCTTCACCCGCGCCTACTCCGTGGGTGACCTGAACCTCGCCCAGGCCGAGGTGATGCTGCTGGTGCTGCTCGTCCTGGCCGTGGTGATCGTGCAGTTCCGGCTGCTGCGGGGGAGGGACTGACCATGGTGTCCAGACGCCTGTACGCCCTGCTGGGCACGATCGTCGGCCTGGCCTTCGCGCTGCCCCTGCTCTGGGCCCTGTCCAGCTCGCTGCGCGGCGGCTCGGAGATCTTCCGGCACATCTCACAGCTGTCGTGGGAGACGCTCCTGCCGGCCGATCCCACGCTCGGCAACTACGCGAGCCTGGTCACCGGCGACTTCGGCCGCGCGATTCTCAACTCCCTGCTCGTGGCGCTGGTCACCGTGGCCGCGGGCCTGCTGATCTCGGCGGCGGCGGCGTTCGGGCTGTCGGCGGTGCGGTTCAGAGGCCAGGGGGCGCTGTTCGCGATCGTGGTGCTCAGCTTCCTCATCCCGTTCGACGCGATCGCGATCCCGCTCGCCACGCTGTTCCGCGACTGGGACCTGACGAACACCTACGCCGGGCTCATCCTCCCGGGCCTGGGCCACGGCCTGGCCATCTTCCTGCTGCGCCAGTTCTTCCTGGCCATCCCCAAGGACCTGGTGGAGGCGGCGCGCATCGACGGGCTCGGCTGGTTCGGCGTGTTCGCCCGGATCTACCTGCCGCTCTCGCGTCCCGCCCTGGTGAGCGCGGGCCTGACGCTGTTCATCTTCCAGTGGCAGTCGTACGTCTGGCCGCTGCTCATCGGCACCGACACCGCGCACCAGCTCGGCCCGATCGCCCTGGCCAACCTGCGCGGCCAGTTCACCATCGACTACGGCCAGCTGTTCGCGGGCTCGATCGTGCTGACGGTCATCCCGCTGCTGATCATCCTGCGCTTCCAGCGCCACTTCACGCAGTCCATCGCCACCACGGGCCTCAAATAACCTCCGAGAAGGGTCTTCATGAGTTCTCCGACCATGCGCGTCGTCTTCGACACCGACATCGGCTCCGACGTGGACGACGCGCTGGCGCTCGCCGTCCTGCTCGGCTCGCCCGAGGTGGACCTGCTCGGCTGCACGACCGTCTACGGTGACACGCTGCTGCGGGCGCGCCTGGCCAAGCGGCTCGTACGCCTCGCGAACCGCTCCCTGACCGTCATCCCGGGGGCGGCCCAGACCCTGACGGACCGGCCCGTCTGGTGGGCGGGCCACGAGGGCAGGCTCTTCACCGACCTGGAGACCGAGGCGGTGGACTCCGAGGACGCGGCGGCGTACCTGGTGGACCAGGTGAGCCGGGCGCCCGGCCAGGTGGACGTGGTGGCGGTGGGGCCCCTCACCAACCTCGCCAACGCCATGACGGCGTCCCCGTCGTTCGCCCGGGACGTCCGGCACCTGTGGATCATGGGAGGCCGCTTCGACGACCCCGAGCCCGAGCACAACCTGCGCTGCGATCCGGAGGCGGCGGCCATCGTCTTCGGCTCGGGGGCGCCCATCACGGTGACCGGCCTGGAGGTCACCACCACGGTCCGGATGGACGCGGCCGACGTGGCCGCCATCGCGGGGGCAGGGGCGCTGGGGGAGGCGCTGAAGGCGGAGATCGAGCAGTGGTGGCGGTTCTGGAACGAGGAGTGGAACAGCCCGCACGACCCGATCACGGTGCTGAGCATGCTGGTGCCCGGCCTGTTCACCTTCAGCCCGGAGGGGCGGGTGGAGGTGGGGGCGGACGGCTCCAGCACGTTCGTGCCCGGGGGCGGACGGACCCGGGTCACCGTCTCGGGCTCGCCTGAGCCCATCGCCCGGGACATCGTCCGCCGCATCGTGGCCGCGCAGGCCTGACCGCTACGACAGCCGGCAGGTCAACTCCGGCATGTACGGGTTCTGAGGCTGCTCGGCGACCGCGTTGCGGCCCTGGAACTTGAACTGGCACACCGACGTCGGCGTGATGTTCTTGCTCGTCATGCCGAAGCACGACAGGTTGGCCCAGCTGCCGGCGGCCATGCTGTAGCCCTCCGCCTTGCAGTATTCGTGGGCGTCGTTGAAGGTGATCGAGCCCTGGGAGGGCGCCGGCGGGCCGCTGCTCGGGGGCGGCGTGGTCTTGGTCGCCCTGGTCGTGGGCTTGCGGGTCGGCTTCTTGGTCGGTTTCTGGGAGGGCTCGACGACCTGGGCCTTCGTGCGCCGGGGCGTGTGGGTCTGGGTGGGCGTGCCCCGCGGGACGGTGCTCGAGCTGGGCATGGCCTCGGCCGACAACTTCCGCTTGGTGGCCGCCGGTTCGGGCGTGTCCTGGGCGAGCGGCGTCTCCGACACGCTGGGGGAGGGCGAGGGCACGGACACGGGCACCGACGCCGCCGAGGTCGTCCCCGCCGCCCTGTCGCCGGACGCGACGGGCGCCAGCGCGAAATAGCCGGCCACGGCGGCGACGAGCAGGGTCGCGCCCGCCGTACCCATGATCAGGCCGCGCCGCCGGTTGCTCGCAGCCTGCGAGGGGGCGACGGCGGGGCCTCGCGGGCGGGTGACCGGAACGGTGTTCCAGACGGGGGACGGAAGCGCGCGCAGGCGTTCGATCACCTGGGCGGCGGTGGGCCGCCGGTCCGGGGCCTTGGACAGGCACTCCTCCAGCAGCGTCCGCAGCGGCCCCTGCAGCCCGCCCAGGTCCGGCTCGCCGTGCAGGATCGCGTGCAGGACGCCGGGGATCGAGTCGCCGGAGAAGGCATGCTCCCCGGTGGCCGCGTAGACCATGGTCGCGGCCCAGGCGAACATGTCGCCGGCGGGCCCGACGCCGCCGCCGGAGATCTGCTCGGGCGCCATGTAGGCGGGGCTGCCGATGGCCTGGCTGCTGACGACCGACTGGCTGAGGTCCAGCGCCCGCGCGATGCCGAAGTCGATGACGACCGGGCCCTCGGGCCCGAGCAGCACGTTGCCGGGCTTGAAGTCGCGGTGCACCACCCCCGCCTCGTGGATGGCCATCAGGGCGGTCGCGGTGTTGATCGCCAGCCGCTGCAGCGCGGCCGCCCCGCGCGGCCCGTTGTCCCGTACGGCGGCGTGCAGCGACGGGCCGTCGACGAACTCGCTGACGATGTACGGCCTGCCCCCGTGGAACCCGCAGTCGAGCATCTGGGCCGTGCAGAAGAGCGCCACCCGCCGGGCGGTCTCCACCTCCTGCAGGAAACGTTTCTGCTCCCGCTGGTCGGCCATCAGGTGCGGGTGTAAGAGCTTGACCGCCACCAGCCCGCCGTCGTCGCCTCGCCCCACGTAGACGGTGCCCTGCCCGCCCACCCCGAGCCGCCCTTCCAGGCGGTAGGGCCCCACTGTTCTGGGGTCCTCGGCCAACAGGGCCAACACTTCGGCCACCAAGCCTCCAGCCGGTCAAATGGGCCAAGATCGTATCAGAGCGTTGCGCTGGGTAGTTAAGTGACGAGTCAGACGCCTGGGGCCCCTGGTGATCGGCTCGTCAGCGCAGTGAACCACAAAGTTTGCTCCATGGGCGAGGCCGATGTTGTCAATGATTCGGTACGAGGTTCCGATATGCCCGATTACCCGGCATATCGGACAGATGGTCGGCGCCCGCCATGGGCATAATGTTGGTTATATCGGCTCTTGGTGGCGTCTGGTGACCCACTCGCCCAAGCCGATGCGAGGCCATCGATGTCCAGTGCCACGCTGCGCACCTCGGCGCGAACGTACGCCGGCGAGCTGCCTGCGGAGGTGACCAGTTTCATCGGGCGTCGGCACGAAGTGGCGGCAGTCAAGCGCCTGCTGGCCGAGGCCCGCATGGTGACGCTCACCGGTCCCGGCGGCGTCGGCAAGACCCGCATGGCCCTGCGCGTCGCCACCGACCTGCGCCGGGCCTTCCCCGACGGGGTCTGGCTGGTCGAACTCGCCGAACTGGACAACCCGGCACTGCTGCCGCAGGCCGTGGTCGCCGCGCTGAAGATCCAGAGCCACGCCGCCCGGCCGCCCGTCCAGGTGGTCATCGAGCATCTGCGCGAACGGCGGGCGCTGGTCGTCCTGGACAACTGCGAGCACGTCCTGGACGAGTCCTGCCTGCTGGCCCAGGCGCTGCTGCGCTCCGCCCCCGAAGTCCGCATCCTGGCCACCAGCCGGCAGCCGCTCGGAGTCGTCGGCGAGCAGGCCTTCCCCGTGCCGACGTTGCCGCTGCCGAGCGGCGACCCCCAGAACGCCATGTCCGACGCGGTACGGCTCTTCGCCGAGCGGGCCACGGCCGTGCTGCCCGCTTTCACCGTCACCGACGAGAACCAGGACGCGATCGAGCAGATCTGCCGCCGCCTGGACGGCCTGCCGCTCGGCATCGAGCTCGCCGTCGTACGGCTGCGCGTGCTCTCGGTCCACCAGCTGCTCGACCGGCTGGACGATCTCTTCGGGCTGCTCACCGCGGGCTCGAGGGCCACGGCCTCCCGCCACCGGACGCTCCGCGCCCTGATCGACTGGAGTCACGGGCTCTGCACCGAGCACGAGCGCCTGCTGTGGGCGAGCCTGTCGGTGTTCACCGGCAGCCTGGACCTGGAGGCGGCCGAAGAGATCTGCGCCGGGGCCGGCCTCGGCCGCGACGAGATCCTCGACCTGATGATCGGCCTGGTGGAGAAGTCCGTCCTGATCCGGGAGGAGCACCCGTACGGGGTGCGGTTCCGGCTGCTGGACACGATCCGGCAGTACGGGCGTGAGCGCCTGGCCGCCTCCGGGCTGGAGCAGGAGCTGAAACACCGGTATCGCGACTACTACCGGCGGCTCTCGCACGAGGCGCAGGCGCAGCTGTTCGGCCCGTCGCAGGCCGAGCTGCTGACCCGGCTGCGCGCCGAGCATCCCAACCTGCGTACGGCCCTGGAGTACTGCCACGCCGAGCACGCCGGGCTCTGCATCGACATGGCGAGCGACCTGCTCGACCACTGGATCACCAGCAGCCACCTGGGCGAAGGGCGCGACTGGCTCGAACAGGGGCTCGCGCAGGCCGCCGGCCGCTCCGAGGTCAGGGCCCGGGCGTTCTGGGCCTGCGGGTCGCTCGCGATCATCCAGGGCGACCAGACCTCGGCCATCGGGCTGCTGGCCAAGAGCAGGACGCTCGGCGAGCAACTCGGGCTGAAATCGGTGCTCGGCTACGTCGAGCTCTACTCCGGGATGGTCGCCATGCACGCGGGAGACACCGTGTCGGCCGTCAGGTCCTTCGAGGAGGCGGTCACCCACCATCGCGCCGACGGCGACCCCGCGGGCGAGGTGCAGGCGCTGACCTGGCTCTCCCTCGCGCACTCGTTCCTCGGCGACTCCGAACGCGCCGTCACCGCCGCCGAGGAGGGCATCGCCGTCTGCGACGCCCATGGCGAGAGCTGGCACCGGGCGTACACGACGGCGGCGCTCGGCATCGAGCTCTGGCGCCAGGGCGACCTGCGGCGCGCGACCGCCCTGGAGCACGAGAGCCTGCGCGTCTTCCACGACCTGGACGACCCGGTCGGGGTCGGGCTCGCCGTCGAGGTGCTGGCCTGGATCGCCGCCGCACAAGGGGAGCGCGCCCGGGCCGGTGAGCTGCTGGGCGTGCTGCGCACCCTCTGGGAGGCGATCGGCGCGCCGCTGCTGGGATTCGGCCACCTCATCGGATACCACGACGAATGCGCGGCCCGTACGCGTTGCGACCTCGGCGAACAGGCCTTCCAGGCGGCCGTCAGACGCGGGGCCAGGCGCACCCCCGAACAGGCGCTCGCGTACGCCTTCAAGCAGGAGGCGCCCGCTCCCTGCCCGTCCGATGCGGCGGACCAGTACGCGCCGCTCACCCCGAGGGAGACGGAGATCGCCCAGCTCATCGCGCGGGGAATGAGGAACAAGGAGATCGCGGCGGCGCTGGTGATCGCTCAGCGCACGGTCGAAGGCCACATCGAGCATGTTCTGTGCAAACTCGGCTTCAACTCCAGGACCCAGATCGTCGGCTGGGTCGCCGAGCAGGCCCGCCGCGCGGGCGAGCGGCCTTCCGAAGGCGAGTGAGCATGCCCGTGAAAGCCACGATCCGGAACGCCCCAGAACGGCAGGCGGACCCGCAGCAGGGCGAAGCCTGCGGGTTCGTCGGCCGGCGGCACGAGATCTCCCAGGTCAGGCGGCTCCTGGCCACGACCCGCCTGCTGACCCTGACCGGCGTGGGCGGAGTCGGCAAGACCCGGCTGGCGCGACGCGTCAGCGAGCTCCTGCCGCGGCGGTACCGGGACGGGGTCCGGCTGGTGGAGCTGGCCACCATCGACGACGAGGACCTGCTGGCCCCCGCCGTGGCCGCCGCGCTGGGAATCCAGGACCGAACCCCGGACCTCGCGGCCCTGCTGATCGAGCACCTGGCGGACAAGCAGCTGCTGCTGGTGCTCGACAACTGCGAGCATCTGCTCGGCGCCTGCGCCCGGCTGGTGCAGCAGCTCCTGCGCGGCACCGTGCGGCTGCAGATCCTGGCCACCAGCCGCCAGTCGCTCGGGGTGTACGGCGAGCGGGTGCTCCCCGTGCCGTCGTTGCCGACCCCGCAGCCCGGCGACAGCACGCGCGACATCGCCCGGCGTGACGCCGTACGCCTCTTCGTGGAGCGGGCGGCGACGATCCGGCCAGGCTTCCTCGTCGACGCCGCCAACGCCCAGGCGATCGCCCGGCTGGCCCGGCGCCTGGACGGGATCCCGCTGGCCATCGAGCTGGCGGCGGTCCGGCTGCGGGCGACGTCGGTGGAAGACCTCGTGAACGAGCTCGACGAGCGCCTGGAAACGCCGGCCCTGTCCGCCGGGGAGGCCGGCCCCGGCACGCTCGCCCGCCACCAGACCCTGCGGGCGACCATGGACTGGAGTTTCGGGCTGTGCTCGTGCGGCGAGCGGCAGTTGTGGGAGCGGCTGTCGATGTTCCCGGGGGGTGTGGACGTGGAGACCGCCGAGGCCGTCTGCCCAGGGCAGGGGCTGGCCCGCGAGGACGTACTGGATCTGATGATGGGGCTCGTGGACAAGTCCATCCTGTGCGGGGCGGAGCCGCACGGCGCCGGGGCCCGTCACCGCATGCTGGAGACCATCCGCGCGTACGGCCGCGAGCAGATGCCCGCGGCGGAGGCGGAGGCGCTGCGCGAGCGCTACATCGACCACTATCGCCGGCTGGTGGAGCGGCTGCGCGTGGACCGCGTGGAGCCGGGCCAGACGGATCACTACCTGCGGCTGAAGCCGGAGCTGCCCAACGTGCGCGTCGCCCTCGACCTCTGCTTCGCCCGGCCCGGCGACGCTCCCGCGGGTCTGGAGATCGCCTCCGTGCTGTGGGCCGGCTGGCTTCTGTCCGGCGCTCTCGGCGAAGGCCGGCACTGGCTGAAACGCGGCCTCGCGCTCGTGCCCGGCTCGAGCGTCATCAGGGCGATGGGGCTGTGGGCCGACGGGCTGCTCGCCCACTACCAGGGCGATCCGGCGGGGGCGGCCGACGCGCGGGAGTGCCTGGTGCTCGCGCGGCGGCTGGGGGACGAGACGGCGCTCGCGTTCGCCCTCCAGCTCTCCGGCGTCGCGGCGTTGTGCGCGGGCGACGCCGAGGGCGGGCTCACGCTCCTGGAGGAGGCCCGCACCCGGCACTGGGCGCGAGGTGACATCCACGCCGCGGCTGTCACCCTGTATCTCGCCGCCCTCTTCGGCGCCATGATGAGCCCGGACCGGGCCGCCGGGTACGGTGATGAGCTCGTGACGCTGTGCGAAAATCGCGACGCGTCGCTCTTCCGCGCGTACGCGCTGTACGCGGTGGGCATGGCCCGCTGGGAGCAGGGCGACTGGCAGGAGACCGAGGCCAAGATGCGGGAGGTGGCCGCGTTCTGGGCCGCGGCGGACGACCGGTGGGGCCTTACCCAGTGCCTGGAGGTGCTGGCCTGGACGGCCGGGGCCCGCGGCCGGCACGAGCGGGCCGCCCGGCTGCTGGGCGCCGCCCACCTCCTGTGGGAGGCGGTCGCCTCCTCACCGATGCGGCTGCGGTACCAGGCGAGATCGCACCAGGAATGCGCCGAGCGGGCACGTCGCGCGCTGGGGGCACAGGCGTTCACGGCGGCTTTCCGCGACGGCACGCGGCGCGAGCTCTTCCGGGCGGTCGCGTACGCGCTGGAAGAGCCATGACAGACCGCCCGCGGCACGCCGGCGATGCAGCGGCGCGGCCGGGGGCTCGGTCCAGAGTGATCAGCGGTGCGGGCGGGGGCCCGGACACGGCGATGCAGCCGTGCGGACGGGGGCCCGGTGCAGGGCGATCGGCGGTGCAGGGTGATCAGCGGTGCAGGCGGGGCTCGGGGCAGCCGCAGGAGCCGCGGGTGACCAGGTGGGCGGAGAAGATCTTGGTGACCGGCTCCACGCCCTCCGACTCGATGGCCCTCACCAGCGTCTCCGTCGCGTGCTGGGCCATCTCGTCGATGGGCTGGCTGATCGTCGAGAGCCCCGGCACCGTGTACGCGGCCTCCCGCGCCCCGTCGAACCCCACCACCGCCACGTCCCCGGGCACCCGCAGCCCGAGGTCGGCGGCGGCGCGCATCGCGCCGATGGCCTGGCCGTCTATGGAGGCGAACAACGCCGTGGGACGGTCAGGCGGCGACAGCAGCCGCAGCGCGGCGTCGTAGCCGCCCTCCAGGCTCAGCTCGCCCTCCGCGACCAGCTCCGCCGGCGGTTCGACGCCGGCCTCCTGGAGCGCGCGACGCCAGCCCGCGGCCCTGAGCTGTACCGGGGTGATGTCCAGCGGGCCGCCGACGAAGCCGATGCGGCGGTGGCCGTGTTCCAGGAGGTGCCGGGTGGCCTGGTAGCCGCCCTCCTCGTCGTCCACCGCGAGGCGGGAGAAGAACGGCGGAGCCGCGTGGTCGATGGTGACCACCGGAACGCGTCCCCGCATCTCCTCGGCCTGATCGGGCGAGACCGGCACCCGCATCAGCACCAGCCCGTCGACCTGCCGCTCCAGGAACCCCCGGACATAGCCCTCCGCCCGCGCCGGATCCTCGGCCGAGTTGCCGAACAGCACCGAGTAGCCCCGCTGCCAGGCCACCTCCTCGCACGCCCGGGTGAACTGGCCGAAGAAGGGGCTCTTCCCGCCGGCGCTGTCGGAGGCGATCACGCCGATGGTCCACGAGCGGCGCGAACGCAGTGACCTGGCCACCGCGTTGGGGCGGTAGCCGAGCTGCTTGATGGCGTCCAGCACGCGCTGCCTGGCGGACTCCGAGACCGGCCGGGGCCCGTTGTTGATCACGTAGCTGACCACGGCGGGCGAGGTGCCCGCCAGCCGCGCCACGTCGTTGCGCGTCACCACTCGCGTCTCACCAGGTGCCTACAGCGTGGAGGCCCCATCCTTCAGCCTCAGGGCGGGGAGGAGAAGCGGAACGGTCGGGCACGGCGTTCTCCCGGGTTTGTCGGTGTCGATCGGTAGATTGATCGGCATGTCTCGCTACCGGCTCCAGCCTTCGCCTGCCCAGGAGCAGGCTCTGCTGGAGCACTGTGGGCATGCCCGGTTCGTGTGGAACTTGGCCGTCGAGCAGCACGCGCATTGGAAGCCGGGGCGTAAGAGTGCGCCGGGGTTCGCCGAGCAGTGCCGCCAGTTGACCGAGGCGCGAGCAGAGTTTGAGTGGTTGCGCGGCGGGTCGATCGTCGTGCAGCAGCAGGCGCTCAAGGACTTCGCCCAAGCCATGGCCAACTTCTTCGGCAAGACGCACCGTCGCCCGACGTGGCGCAGACGCGGACAGAGCGAAGGGTTCCGGATCGTCGCCGTCAAGGCCGGGGACGCGCGCCGCCTGTCCCGCAGTGTGGGCGAGGTGAAAGTTCCGAAGGTGGGGTGGGTGCGGTTCCGCTGGTCCCGGGTCATTCCGGAAGGTGTGAAGTCCTACCGGATCACCCGCGACCGGGCGGGACGCTGGCATGTCGCGTTCGCCGCGATCCCAGAGCCGATCCCCGCGCCCGGCACGGGCACGGCGGTCGGTGCTGACCGTGGCGTGGCCGTGTCGGCGGCGCTGTCCACCGGCGAGATGTTGAACGCGCCCACGCTTCGCGAGCAGGAGAAGGCGCGGCTCCGGCGGTTGCTGCGCAAGCTGGTCAAGGCCAAGCGCAGCAGCAACCGGCGCGGCAGGGTCAAAGCTGCGATCGCGAAGCTGAAAGCTCGCGAGGTCGACCGGCGCAAGGACTGGGTGGAGAAGACCTCCACCGATCTGGCCCGCCGATTCGACGTGATCGCCGTCGAAGACCTGAACATCAAGGGCATGACCCGCTCGGCCAAGGGCACCCTCGAAGCGCCTGGGAAGAATGTTCAAGCCAAGGCTGGGCTCAACCGCTCCATCCTTGCCGCAGGCTGGGGTCAGATCATCGAACGGCTGGAGCATAAAGCACTCGGCCGGGTGATCAAGGTCAACCCCGCGTACACGAGTCAGCGTTGCTCGGCGTGCGGGATCGTGGATGCGAAGTCGCGCAAGAGCCAAGCCGCCTTCGCCTGCCGGTCCTGCGGATACGCCTGCAACGCCGATGTGAACGCGGCACGCAACATCGAACACGCGGCAGGGCATGCCGTGTCTGCGCGGGAAGGGCCACGGGTTGCCGGGCGGGTGCACCGCGAACCTCAACCTCAACTCCTCATCACGTAGGAAACCGGGTTGGTATCCCCCTCGTTTACCAGGGGGAGGATGTCAAGAAACCAGCTTATGGGCTGGTCCCCGGTGAAGTGGGCCTCAGCCCTGAGCGCGCTCGGGAAGCCGACAACCATCTGCACATCTTCACCGCCGGAGAGCGGCGTTACGGCTAGCCCCCGCTCGAATTGACGACGGCCTGTTGGACGAGACGACGACCACCCTGGCCGACGTGGCGGGTGGCGTGGGCGCGCGGATCAGCTGGGAGCGTGAGATCGTTGTCGAGCGGGCGACGGTGGCCGAGGAGGATGTCCGGTATCCGGCGGTCGTGGCGGGAGAAGGCGCCTGCCCGCCGGAGGACTGTGGTGGGAGGTGGGGATACCGCCTGTTCCGGGCCGCTCTGGCCGATCCCCGCCATGAGGAGCACGAGCACTTGGTGCGATGGGCGGGGCTGACCAGCGCCGCGGAGTTAGATCCGAAGCGTTTTGAACTGGCGGCGGTCCGGCGAGCGGTGCTGACCATCGCTTGATATCCGCTTCATTTGGTCAACAAGAGGGCGAAGTTCCAAGGCGAGCACTGCAGGAGTGGCGTCCGGCTGCGCCCGGTTGCGGTGGTTGCGCCAAGATAGAGCGGTTGAGTACGAGCTCAGGCTCCGTTGTCGTCACGATGTACGACGACGGAGCCCTTGCCGCGCTTGGTGATGATCAGCCCTTGCTCTCGAATGATCTTCATGGCCAGGCGCACAGTTGGCCGGGCAACGCCGAACTCCTGTTCAAGGGCCACCTCGGATAGGACGGTTTGCGGCGGGTAGACGCCGGATCGGATGCGCTCGCTAAGGGTCTCCGCAATCTGCTCGTACTTGTAGAGCGTTGCGTCCCATTCGATGTCTTCAGAGTCCGTCACATACATAACGCTACGAAGCCATTGACGTGTATGCATAGAACTGCTAAGGACCTCTTGAGAGGTAATATCTATAGACAGGACCTCACAGGTTGGCTAGAGTGAATGACGCTCAGTGATCCAGCCAGCCATGGCCAGACGGAAGGAGATCGCGTGATGGATCTGTACGGCAGCAAGCTTGGCGACGTGTCGTTCACCAAGATCTGCGGCGGAAATCAGCAGGAGGAGAACATGGAGAGCTGTGTCCTGATCGCCCCGATCCCCGGCGTGGAGGACGCCTACGCCCTGCGTGACTCGAAGAACCCGGACGCCGGGACCCTCCGATTCACCGGTGACGAGCTTCGCGCGGCCGGGATCGCCACTGTCTAGGCGTCCCCCCGAGGACGGCGGTCCCTGCTTGATCGAAGCAAACAGGGGCCGCCGCCTCCCAGGATCGTACGGGAGCTCCTCGCCATGCACTGGCACGCCTACCACTGGATCGGCGCCGGAGTCGATCGCGCCAACGAGGCCGAGCGTCGGCCGAGCTCGTCCGACTTCCTCTCTTCGGTGCTGCCGCCGATGCGGACCGGCGACTGGCTGGCCAAGCCGGCATCGCGCATCGCGGCGACGTTCTACGAGGTCGAGCAGGCGGCGGACTGGATGGCGGGCGTGTACGCGAAGGTGGGCGAGGCGCTTCTGCTGCCCGAAGGAGTGCCTCTTGGGGACCGGCTGGAGATCGCCCTCGATCTGCTGCCCCGCGGTGTGGACGTGCAGTGGGGCGAATGGCTGCAGGGAGGCCGGTTCGCCACGATCGGTGTGATCTGCTGCCCGAACCAGCATGTCGCCCACCCTTGCCCGACCCGCTCAGGGCGAACACTGCGTTGAGCGGCACCCCGTTGCCGGGAACTTGAACAGCACGATCGGCCCTGGAGGTCGGCATGATGACGGAGGAATTGCACGGCCCGCATGTGAAGCCGCTGAAAGAGGCGTACGTGGCCATCGACTGGTCCGCCCCGATGGCCAGATGCAACTCCGTCAGGGTTTGCGGCTACACGTGCGACTGCTCGCCGACGATGTACGAGCTCTGCGTGGCGGGCGGCCTCGGCCATATCCGCCGAACGGAGAGGTCCGCCAAGGGCGACCGGGTCAGCGAGAGCCCGTGGCTCCGAGACGCGGAGGCGAAGCGCCTGTGGCACGACCTCCTTGAGGGGGACGCGCGGTAGCGTTTCCGCAGGTGAACTGGAAGGTGGCGTTCTGGAGGAAATGCCGGCCCGGCAACTGCGCCTGATCATGCTCGGTCACTCAGCGGTGGTCACCGATAACGGCTGGTTATGGCGAGCTGTCGTGCGGCGAGGGCTGTGTCACCGTACAAGGTTGTGGCAGGTGATGCGGCTGGGTTGGAGGAGGCACTGGCCCGGGTGGTGCGACTGGCCGGCGATCACGTCGGCGCACTCGACTCCAGCATGCGTTACCTGGCGGCCCGCGCCTGGGTCGGCGGCGGCGCGGGCGCTTTCACGCAGGCCATGGGGGAGCAGCGGGCCCGGTTGCAGCGTGCCTTCGAGACCGCCGCCGCGCAGCTCGCCGAGCGCATCCGCGTCCTCGGCGGGTACGCCGCCGCGCCGTCGCTGTCCGCCTCGCTCGCCGCCACCCCGTCCGCGCGCGGCGGCTACGCAGGGATGGACGTGGAGGCGATGACCCGCATGGTGGCGGACCTGGAGCGCGCTGGGCACAACCTGCCGGCCGCGGGAGGCCGGCTCTCGGTGGAGTTGGCCGCCGCGGGCGTCAGTGCCGTACCCGCCCAGCAGGTCGCGGACGTGGGCGCCTGGGCCGCCGGGCAGGTCGTCGACCTGCGCAGACGGCTGACCGTGCTCCAGCGGCGCCCCGACGGCGAGGCGGGCACTGCGGCCGTGCTCGGCTTCGGGCTGTTCGGCGGGTCCGCCCCCGGCCCTGGCCGCCTCGGTTTCCTGCTGGCCGCCGCCGCGGCCGGCGACACCTCGGCGCTGGAGAAGCTGGTGGCGGCGCAGAACGCCGGCAAGGACCCGACCCTCGCCGCCCGGGTCGCCGCCTGGTGGCAACTGCTCGACCCGTTCGCTCGTCAGCGGCTCATCGACACCGCGCCGCAACTGGTCGGCTCCCTCAACGGCGTGCCCGCCGCCACCCGCGACAGTGCGAACCGGGCCTACCTGGCCCTACGCAAGGACGCCATCGCCAAGCGGCTGGCGGAGCTCCGGGTCCTGGACGAGTTCCTGGCGAAGGGGGTCATCGCGGCGGACGCGTGGCGGCGGATGAGCATCCACCGTGAGATCGAGGAACTGGAGCGGCAGCGGCGCCAGATCGACGCCGTCACCGAGAGCCTGGCCCTGGGCGGGGTCAACGGCCGCCCGCCCGCGTTCCTGCTCGCCCTCGAACTGGGCGGGCTCGGCAAGGCCGCCATCTCCTTCGGCGACCCCGACAAGGCCGACTCGGTGGTCACCTCCGTGCCGGGCACGGGCAGCACTCTGGAGGGGATCGGCGCCGACGTGGCCCGCGCCGGAACCCTGTGGGACCAGGCGAACCGTTCGGCCCCCCGCACGAAGACCGCCTCGATCCTGTGGCTCGGCTACACGGCCCCGCAACTCGACGCCGGGATCCTCCGGGCCGCCACCTCCGTGGCCGCACCCCACCTCGCCCAGGCCGGGGCCGGCCCGCTGGCCGCCTTCCTCGACGGCCTGCACGCCACCCACCAGTCGGCCGGCACACCGCGCTTCACCGTCCTGGGCCACAGCTACGGGAGCGTGGTGACGGGCATCGCCGCCCAGACTCGGAAGGGGGCGTTCGCCGATCAGCTCATTCTGGTGGGGAGCCCGGGGACGATGGCGCTGCGGGCGAGCGATCTGGGCGTCAAGCAGGTGTGGGTGGGGGAGTCACCACAGGACCCCGTCGCCGACCTGGGGCATGTTCCGCTGAGCGGCGGCCGGCACCCCGTCACGGGCATCCTGCAACCCGCCCTCCCCAACGGCCCAGGCCCCTTCGGCACCGACCCCAGCAACATCACCTTCGGCGCGCAGCGTTTCCGTGTCGATGAGACGCCGGTCTCGGGTTTCCTGGGTTTTACTGGGTACGACATCGAAACTCACTCGGGCTATTGGGACATTGACTCCAGCTCATTGAGGAACATGGGGCTCATCATCACCGGCCAGTATGAGGACGTGGCGAAGATGCCGACGCCGAAGCCGGTGTCCCCGCCGTTGCCCATTCCGCAGCCCTCACCCACCCCGCCGGGAGAGTAGATGTTCCGCTCTGTGAGGTTGATCATCGCTGTTGCGGTCCTCGTCTCCGGGTGCGGGCCCGGCGGACCTCGAAGGGGGGTGATGAACGCATCGGCCGACAAGCCGACGATTACCAAGGCCCAGGCGCTCGCCCGGATCGAGCAACTCATCAACGGGACCGTCAGTGTCATCCATCCCAAGCCCGAGCTGGAGCTGCACCGGCCCAGTCTCAACGACGGTCTCTGTCTCGACCCGCTCGACGGAGGCTCGGAAGAGCGGATCGTGGTCAACCGTGCGTACTTTTTGCACGGGCTGTCCCAGGATGCGACGAAACTCAAAGAAGTGATCGCCCAAGTAAAGGCGTACTGGCAGAGCCAGGGCCACCACATTCAGACCGAGTCCGAGAACGGCCTGCAGCTCTACGGCCGCTCGCGCCCTGACGACTTCTATATCACCATCGGAAGGTCGGAGGGTGACGTGCTCACCTTGGGCTCCACCTCCACCTGCCTGTGGCCCAACGGCACCCCTAAGCCCTCCTCCACCCCCTGACTCCGTCAGACCGTTTCCGTTGGGATGGTGATCGAAGAGGGGTCAGGCCGCGCTGTCTGGAGGCTTCTTCATTGACGGGCGATCGCAAGGTCCGATCGCCGAGTCGACGACCAAGTCGAGGCGTGCGCCGAGTGCCTCGACATGGCGAGCGATGACATCGAGAGAGCCCACCTCGACATGATCGCTGCAACGTCTTTCTGCCCAAGCCGCACTCTTTCCGCACTTCGGCCAGCGGGAGGTTTCCCACCGCTCCCAGTTGCCTGCCTTGTCACCGCCCAGGGCGTGTTTCAAAGACGGCCCCGCCTGAGACTCCGTGTGCGAAGGGCAGTCTCAGGCAGGGCTGTTTGCCGTCCAGTGATTGGCCGGCCTCCCGGGGCGCTAGTTGATCACTTTGGGTGGGGGCCCGCCGATCCTTTGCAGCTCGGATCGGATGGCGGTGAAGCAGTCGTTCATATGGCGGCGAAGGCCGGCGAGTTCATCACCGAGGGCCGCGAGGTCTTGTCTCATCTCGGCCCGGATGTCGGCGAGATCCGCCGGCACCAGGGCAATGCCGGTCGTCTTGGAGCTGTCGTCTCCGGGCTGCATGCTCTCCTCGAGTGCCCGGATACGCGCTATCAAAGTGAGGATCTGTGCCTCTATGTTCACCGCATTCCTGCCTTTGCGAAGGTGGGAAGGGCAATCCCGCACCAGTGGGTGGGTGCAAGGTCTGACAGTGAGCACAGTGGCACACAGCTGGGATTCGTGCAGGTCATCGCCCCGTGCGCGGGTGTGATTGTTTCTCCCGGTGTCCGGCGTGTTTCTCCCCCAGGATGAGATTGGGTGCTGGCGGCTCGGGCGCGAAAGGGGCCCGTTCTGGCGAAATGAGGGCAGGGCGGAAGGGGCGGCGGCTTTGATCATGGTTCGAAGTTCGGGCGCAGGCGGGCCTCGCTGTACGGGACAAGCCGTACGGGCCCGATGAGGCCGTACGGTTGGCGGGGTAGGCCGCCGTAGACCGCCGGGTCCGCCGCCCTGAGGCGGTTGCCGAGCGGTGTCGCCACCTCCACCTCGATGGTGTTGGCCCCCCGCCTGAGATACGGCCCCACGTCCACCACCGGGTTGATCTGGTTCACCGGGTCCAGGCGCCGGCCGTTGACGCGGACCCGGCACGTGTCCGTCACCTCTCCGAGCTCCAGGTACGCCCCGCCCTCCCAGTCCACCTCCACCCGGGTGGTGTACGTGCCGACGCCCGACACGTCGGCCAGCGTGGGAAGGTCCGTCCAGGCGGTGAGAGGGTCGAGGTCCAGCGAGTGTTCCAGCTTGACTGTCTCCACCGGTGACGGGCCGGGCTGCCAGTCCTCCACCGTGAGGTGCCATGACGACAGAGGCACGGGCGCGGGGAGCGGGCCGATCGATGTGGTGACGGCGCGGCCGTTCGAGAGTTCGGCGGTGTAGGTCCCGGCGCGGGAGGCCCGTAGCAGCAGGGCGTCGCCGGTGTGCCTGACGAGGTCCGCGTCGGTCGCCGTGACGTGCGGGCCTCGCCACGGCGGTGTTCCGAACAGCCCCGGCGGGCCGATGGCCACGAGCATCGACTCGCCCGGCTGCAGCCGCACCCGCAGCCGGATCCCGTCGCCGTCGGACGTGTAGAGCGCCAGGCGTTCGGCCCGGCCGGTCCACGGGTTCAGGAGGTACGGGACGCCGTCGCGGGACGTGTGCGCCAGCGTGACGTCGTGGTCGATGGGCGCCACCGGTGGCTTCGGGTTCTCGGTGTGCTTGCCGTTGCAGAGGTAGTAGTAGTCCACCTCGCCGGCCACCCGGCGGGCCGCCAGCAGGGTGGATGCGGTGGCGTACCGGATGTCGGGCCGCACCCCGAGGGTGGCGAGCGCGTCCGGGAGCTCGGCCTGGTCCGCGATCAGCCGGACGAACGGCTCGGCCAGCAGGTCGGCCAGAACCGCTCGAAGCCGCTCGTTCTCCCCCTCTGCGGCCACCCCGGGCACCGAGGCGGACCGCCACGCGCCGAGGAGCACGATGGGCAGCCCGGCCCGCGCGAACGACAGCAGCCGCCGGGCCACCGCGACCGTCATCGTGCACTCGGAGGCGTAGAAGCGGTCGCCCTCCACGAACAGCGCCTTGTAGGCGGGCCCGGAAGGCGCCAGCCGCCGGCCCGAGACGCGGGCGGCGGGCAGGTCGAGCAGGGGCGCGCTGACGAACTGGTGGGTCCACCCGGTGGGGACGCCGCTCGCGGTGAACCAGGCGGCGCCGATGCCGGTCTTGGTGTAGCCGGTCTGCCGCAGGACCGCGACGTCGGCCCGCGGGGCGCCCTCCCGCAGAACCAGGTGAACGCGGGCGAAATATCCGGAAATATCGCCGACGTGCCCCCAGGTGGGCTGCCGCGGCCCCCATGACTCCGCGTACCCGGCCGTCCCCGAATAGGGGGTGAAGGCGGCGAACCCGGGCCAGGTCGCGCCGGGCGCGGTGGCGTAGGAGAAGCCGTGCAGGACGACCTGGTTGAGCCCCGCCGCGTACGCGCCCCCCACAGTACGCAGCAGCTTCTTCCAGGTCGTCGTGTACGCCCCGCCCGCGTACGCCCCCGCCTCGCACGACAGCACCTCGTGCCCCGCCAGGTCCCGGCCACCGGCCAGGCAGCGGTAGTCGTCGAGGTTCTTGAAGCCGAGCGACTCGCCCTCGGGCACGTCGAGGACGGCCGCGGCGGCGATGGCGTCGGTCTGCAGCCCGTACGGCTGCGCGCGCAGCTCCAGGCCGATCGAATGTGCCCAGTCGCGCAGCATCCCGAAGTGGTGCTCGTTGAACAGCTCGGACACCGTGTCCCAGTAGTCCTTGCGGGCATGCCTGGTCAGCACGGCGTCGTACGCGAAGACCGGGTCCTCGTCCGCCAGCACCACCACCGGCAGGAACGGCGCCAGCGAGTACCCCCGCCGCCGCTCGAACTCCGCGAGCAGCCCCGGCGTCCACGGCAGCGCGTCGCTCTCGATCTCGATGGAGTCCTCGAACAGCGCACCGCCCGCCCGCTTCAGCAGCCGCCGCACGGTGGGCGTGAGCAGCCGGGACTCCCAGTAGTCGATCACCGCCTGGGTGCCCGCCCGGCTGAAGTGGTCCACCACGTACGCCTCGGGCGCCGTGTGCGGGCCGGACTCGGGGCGCTGGCCCGAGCCCCGCTCCCAGTACGCGATCAGCACCCACTCGCCCTCGGCGGGCGCCGTCCAGTCGACGCGCCCGTCGCTCACGGGCACCCGTACCACCGAGGCGGGGTCGAGGCCGGTCTCCTTGCGGGTGGAGTTCGCGGGGTCGAGCCGGGCCGCCTGGACCAGCAGTGGCGTTCGCGCCGGACGCCCGGCGACGGCGGGTGGCGGCGCCTCGCCCGCGTACGTGGCGCCCGCGGCCACGGCGACCGAGCCGTGCGCCAGCTCCTTGACCGTGGCGGGGTGCTCGGGCGTGATCGTGGGGACGGCGGCCGGCCAGGAGGGGCCGATGGTGAGGTCGACGGTCAGGCCACGCCGGGCGGCCTGGTCGAGCGCGGCCTCGACGGCGGCGTTCCAGGCGGGGGTGCCCCAGCCGTGCCCGGCCGGGTCCAGCAGCGACTTGTCGCGGATGCTGTGGTGCACCGCCGCGATCTCCGCCCCGCCGAACCCGGCGTCCGCGAGCCGGTCCACCTCCCGCCGGAGCTCGGCGGGATCGACGTGGGCGTCGGGCCACCACCAGCGCACCATCGGGCGCACGGCCCGGCGCGGCCGCGCGAACCACCCCGCCCCTGGAGGACCGGAGGCGGCAGCGGAGGCGGAGGCGGAGGAGGGCGAGCCGGAGGCGAGGGTGACGGCGAGGGTCGCGGTGAAGAGGAAGCCGCGGCGCGAGAGGTCGTCCATGATGCGTGCGCTCCAGGGGGTGCGGCGCCCGCGCGACGGACGCGGGTGCAGGCTGCTCGGAGGCGAGGAGGCTCGGGGCTGGGGGGCGAGGGGGCGAGGGCCTGGCCCGGCCGGACCCAGGCCCGGGGGCGAGGGCCCGGCCCGGCCGGGCCCTCGCGACCGCGTCTAGCTCGGGATCGGGTACGGGAACGCGCTCGTCACGCCGATCTTGTCGTACTCCATCTTCGAGGTGTCGAAGCCGTCGGCCCAGTTGGCGTTCTTGACCTCGTTGCACTTGTAGGCCTGGTACTTGTCGTCGCTGACCTTGCCCACCTCGACGTTCTCGATCGAGAACCCGCAGCCGCCCGCGTCCATGTGGACGCCGCGCGTGCCGGAGTCCGGCATCTGCCCGGCGGGGTCGTTGATGACGTCGCCGATCACCATCTGCGAGACGTAGTTGTCGATCGGGTGCGGTTCGACGTTGTGCACGCCGTAGGTGTAGAAAGCGCCCATGTCGCCGCTGTCGAGGCCGGTCTCCTCCAGGCGGATGTAGGAGAAGCGGTTGTTGCGGGCGTAGTTGTCCTCGTTCTTGATCTCGGGGCGCACCTCCAGGCTGATGCCGTAGCGGGCGCTGTGCTTGACGACGATGTTGCTGACCACGTTGTTGCCGGTGTTCATCATCTCGATGCCGGCCGCGTCGCCGGGCACCAGCTCACCGACGTGGTAGATGTAGTTGTTCGAGAACGTGTGGTGCCCGGTGATGTCGCCCTCGCCGGGATAGCCGCCCTCCACCTTGATGCCGTCGCCGCCGAGGTTGTCCAGCAGGCTGTCCGTCACCTTGACGCGCTCGTTGGCGAAGAGCAGGAAGACGCCCGTGAACCCGCTGTCGGACAGGTGCAGCCTGGTCAGGTCGATGTCGCGGGAGTTCGTCACGGTGATCATGCCGAACCGGTTGCGCGGCAGCTCGATCTGCCGGTCGTAGATCGGGTACTTGTGCTCGTAGCCCGAGTCGCCGGCGGCGTTCCACCCGTACCGGTACCAGTCGACGAAGTCGGAGTACTGCAGCGCCAGCCCGTCGAAGGAGAGGTTCTGCACCCGCCGCTCGGGCGAGGACCCGGCCAGCGAGATGAGCGTCTTGACGGTGGGGGCCATGACCTTGTCGATCGAGCCCTTCGGCCAGTAGTAGACCTCGCTGTTGGCGAAGTCGAAGTAGTACTCGCCCGGCTGGTCGAGGAAGCGCAGCGTGTTCTGCAGGAAGTAACGCGAGCCGCTGCGGCTGTTGACGAGGCTGAAGCGGGTGTCGTGGTTGAACGTGAAGAAGTTCTTGCGGAAGTCGGCCCCGCCCAGCGGCACGGTGTCGCTGAACCAGCTCCACGACCCGCCCGACCAGACGACCATCTGGGAGTTCTTGTCGAAGTCGGCGTCCCACTCCTTCGGGACGTCCTTGGGGTCGAAGAAGAGCCAGTTGTGCACGGCCTGGTACTCCGCCTCGGGCAGCACCGAGAACAGGTACGGCGACCAGAGGTCGTCGCTGGTCCTGTTCGGGTAGCGGGCGGTGGTGGCGCGCTTGCCGTCCTCGAAGAGGGTGTAGAAGTTCCGGTCGACCTTGGTCTTGTAGATGTTGTCGTCGTACTTCTGCCAGCCGGTCAGCGGCCTGGCCCCGAGCAGCCTGGCCTTGCCGGGGCCGTCGGCGCTGCGGTAGATGATCTTGTGGCCGTTCTCGCCGGAGTCGGCCTCGGTGAAGGTGATCGTCTTGTCGACGACGTAGTCACCGGTCTTGAGGTTGACCACGATGTCGCAGTTCTGGTGCTGCTTCTTCTTGGCCCGGAGCTGGTCGCGGGCCTGCTCGATGGACTTCCACGGGCGCTGGGCGCTCCCGTCGCCGCGGTCGCCGCCTGAGGGGGAGACGAAATAGTCACATGTCTTGGCGGCCACCGCCGGGGTCGGGGTCGTCAGCCCGCCCAGGAGTAAGACGACCGCGCCCAGGGACCTGAGGATCACTGGCTCTCCTTAACTTCCCGCCACCGCTCGTACTCGGCGCGGGTCTCGGGGGTGAGTGGGTAGTAGTCGGAAAGCGCCCCGCCCTCCTCGATGCGGGCGCGGCTGTAGCGCTCCCACTGCTCGTGGTCGGCGGCGGCCTCGAGCACCGACGCGGCGCGCCGGCGCGGCACCACCACGGCGCCGTCGTCGTCGGCCACGCACAGGTCGCCGGGCAGCGCGAGCGCGCCGCCCACGGCCACCGGCACGTCGTACGCCCACGGGAACAGCTCCGCCTGCGAGGCGTAATGAGGGGTCGCGCCCGTGGTCCAGAGCGGCAGCCCGATGCCGCTCACCCGGGGCAGGTCCCGGATCCGGCCGTCCACAACGATGCCCGCGCCGCCCCTGCCCTTGAAGTAGCGCACCAGCATGTCGCCGAAGCAGCCGGTGTACGCGCTGCCGTACGCCTGCACGAGCAGCACGTCGCCGGGCTCGATCGTCTCCAGCACGGCCCACAGCGCGGTGTGCCGTTCGACGTACTCCTGGCCGAGCCCGGAGGCGATGTCCTCGCGCTGCGGCATGAACTGCAGCGTGCGGACCCGTCCGGCGATCTTCTGCCCCTGGGCGATGGGACGCGGTCCCTCGATGAAGGTCCGCCGGATGCCCTGGGCGTGCAGCTTGGCGCAGGCGGTGGCCGAGCTGATCCGCTTCAGCCCCTCCACGAGGACGGGGTCGGGTCCGGCGGGCAGTGGCCCGCGAACAGGCAGATCCCAGATGGCGTCGTCCATGTAACTCCTCAGTAGTGCTGGTGCGACGGCGTGCGGACGCGCGCGGTCGTGTGCAGGTCGAGCCGGATGCGGCGGCCGGGCGGCAGCTCGACGAGAAGGCGCGGCCCGTCCACCGTCACCTCCCGCTCGGACTCGGTGATCGGGGGAGTGGTGTACGCGCGCGGGTCACCCGGGTAGCCCTCGTCGGCCCCGGTAGCAGACACTGTGATGACCGCGCGGTCGATGCGGTGCTCCCCGAACGCGCCCGCCTGGAGCACGACCCTGCGGGTGCGGGTGAGGCCGAGGTTGACCAGCTCGACGCGGGTGCCGTCGGGGCGTACCGAGTCGACCAGCGCGGCCACGTCCTGGGGCAGCCCCGGGCGGTGGCGGTCGGCGTCGAAGTAGGCCAGCCGGGTGGGCAGCAGCCCGCCGTTGTAGAGCACCTGCGGGGTGCCGGTGACGAGCTGCAGCAGCGCCTCGGTGAGCACGGGGTTGAGCCGCTGCCAGTGGTGGACGTGGATGGCGGACAGGTCCTCGCGGTCGGCGTCGATGAGCGCCATCCGGCGCTGCACCTGCCCGAGCGCGGTGGACAGCATGGCCTCGGGGAAGCCGGGGTTGGCGCCGCGCAGGAACTCCAGCCAGGGCGCCTCGTGCCCGGCCTCCTCCTTGTTCCTGAACGGGCGCACCGTGGCCCAGTCGTAGCCGGAGGCGGCTCTCAGCCGGTCGAGCCGATCAGCGTCCTCTCCTCCGAGCGAGGTGTGCCAGAGCCAGACGGGCAGGCCGAGCTGCGGCGGCTGGAAGTCGAACCAGCCCCGGTCGTCGTGCCGGTTCGGCACCAGCATGGTCGGCTTGCCGGCCTCGTCGCCCAGCTCGGCCAGCCAGCGGTCGCTGGTGCTCATCTCGGTCTCGGTCACGCCGGCCTGGACGGCCTGGTCGTACACGATCTCCAGGGGGTCGCGGCCGATGGCGAGCGCGGCGGCGTCGCCGGTCAGCAGGTGGGCGTTGACGGCGGCGATCGCGGCGGCGGCGCCGACGCTGTAGAGGCCGTGCGGCCACTGCCAGCCGTAGGTGCCGCCGTACCAGCGGCCGCCGTGCAGCTCGCCGACCTCGCCGGACAGGCCCACGTTGTCGGGCAGGACCCCGCCGTTGGCCGCGGCCCTGCGTTCCCAGGCGCGGATGTAGCGCAGGGCCCAGTCGCGGTAGCGGTCGTCGCCGTCGTACAGCCAGGCGTTGACGGCCAGGCTGGTCGCGGCCAGGTTCACGGCCACGTCGCCGCGGCCGAGGCGCTCGCTCATGGCGGCGCCCATGCGGGCGGCGTTGCTCGGGTCGCCCAGGTCCTCCCACTCGGCGATGCCGGGCAGGTCGCGCAGCGGCAGGCCGTACGGCCGCATGCTGACCAGGTCCGTGTGGTAGGAGGCCCACTCCCACTGCAGGCCGTAGCGGGGGCCGCCGGCGCCGTTGTGCGGGGCGCGGATGATGTCGTGCTCGTCGTCGTAGTTGGCCGAGCCGGGCAGGTAGAGGTCGGCGAAGCGGCGGGCGCGCTCGCGGAAGCGCTCGTCGCGGGGGTCGGCGGCGCAGATGCCGTAGAACAGCAGCAGCGACTCGCCCTGGTGGAACCAGTCATAGCCGCGCTCGAACTCGTCCACCAGGTAGCCCAGCTCCGTGAGCTGCGCGGTCACGCCCTCCCAGTGGTGCTTGGAGGCGTCCAGCAGGTCGTCGGCACCGCCCAGCTGGTAGAGCGTGGGCCAGTTGAAGAACGCCTCGTAGAAGTCGTCGGCGCCGTCCCGGTCGGCGGCCGGTCCGTGGTAGACGAGCCGCCCGTCGGGGCCGCAGTAGCGGCGGGCGAAGGCCCGCCAGGCCTCGTCGAGGGCGTCGAACAGCCTGCGTTCGAGCACCGCCCAGGCCGGTGGCGCGCCGAGCGGGACGGTTGCCGTGACAGAGGGACCGTCCGCGGATTCCGGGGATACTGTCCGCATCTTCACCCTTTCGTTGCTCCGGCGGTCAGGCCGCTGATGATGTGCCGTTGCATGAAGACGAAGAAGACCAGCAGCGGCGCGATGGCCAGCAGCAGCGTCGGGAAGACCACCGTGTAGTCGGTGGAGTACTGGCTGACGGCCGCGTAGACGCCGGTGGTCACGGTGTAGAGGCCGCTGCCGGGGCCCAGGATGATCTGCGGGTTCACGAAGTCGTTCCACACCGAGAAGGTGTTGAGGATGACCATCGTGGCGACCGCGGGCCTCATCAGCGGGAAGACGATCTGCCAGAACGTACGCAGCCTGCCCGCCCCGTCCACGGCCGCGGCCTGGTCGAGCACGGCCGGGACGGTGGCGATGTAGCCGGCGTACAGGAAGATCGAGAACGGTAGCGTTAACACGGTCTCGAACAGCACGAACCCCCGGATGGTGCCCATCAGGCCGAGGGTCTTGAGCACGTACACGACGGGGATGACCAGCACCTGGCCCGGGATGAACGTCCCGGCCAGGAAGAACAGCATCAGCACCCGGAAGCGGCGCTTCGGGCTGCGGGCGATCACGTACGCGGCGGGCGCGGCCAGGACCACCGACAGCACGTTGACCGCCACCACGAACAGCAGCGTGACCGCGTATCCCTTGACCACGTTGAACTGCGGGTTCGTCAGCGCCCTGCCCAGGGGCTCCAGCGTGAGGGCCCCCAGGCCGAACGGGTCGGCCAGGATGTCCTGCTGGCCCTTGAACGCGTTGACGGTCAGCACGTACAGGGGGATGAGCATGAAGGCGACGGTCGCCCAGAGGAATGTCCTTCTCACTGGTGGACCGCCAGTTCGCCGCGCCTGCGCAGCCTGGTCACCACGAACGCCAGCGCCGCCGTCACCAGCATGAGCAGCACCGACTGCGCGGAGCCGAAGCCGAGGCGGGCGTCGTGGAAGGAGTTCCACAGGATGAGGTAGGCGACGGTCTGCGTCTGCCCGGCCGGGCCGCCCGCCGTCAGCGACACCACCAGGTCGTACGTCTTGAGCAGCGTCACCAGCGACAGCACGATGTTGACGGTCACGGACGGGCCGAGCGCCGGGAGCGTCACGTTCCTGAACACCTGCCAGCGCGTCGCGCCGTCGATGCGCGCCGCCTCGATGAGGGAGTGCGGCACGGCCTGCAGCCCGGCCAGGTAGAGCACCA
Source organism: Nonomuraea sp. NPDC005650 (assembly GCF_040605375.1). NCBI lineage: Bacteria > Bacillati > Actinomycetota > Actinomycetes > Streptosporangiales > Streptosporangiaceae > Nonomuraea > Nonomuraea sp. NPDC005650. Next base: position 37,933 of record NZ_JBEXCR010000043.1, on the reverse strand, counting down.
CGTTGACCCCGAACCCGGCCCACACCAGCACCCCGATCATGGTGACCGTGGCCCAGGCCGGATCCGACAGGAACGGCAGCACCTCGCCGCCCCACTTCGTCACCAGGTTGTTGACCGCGCCGTTCGTGCCGAGGATCGCCGACCAGAGGAAGCCGACCACGAGGGCGCTGAGCACGTGCGGATAGAACAGGACGATCCGGAAGAACGTGTTCGCCTTCGAGGCGCCGTTCACCAGGAGGGCGAAGCCGAGGCCGAGCAGGTTGAGCCCGGCCGTGCCCGCGGCGGCGACCAGCAGGGTGACGAGGGCGGCGCGGCGCAGCTCGGGGTCGTCGAGGAGGTCGAGGTAGTTGGCGGCGCCGACGAAGGCGGGGTCGGCGCTGAATCCGTCCCAGTCGGTGAGGCTCAGGTAGAGCGCCAGGGCGACGGGGACGATCAGCATCACGGTGTAGAGGACGGTGGCGGGGGCGACCATGATCGTGGTGGCCCACCCGTCGCCACGCCTTGTCTTCTGGAGGACTGTGGTTTCGGGGATGACTGGGGGTGCTTCCCGGGTGAGCGTCATTTGCGCCCGGCCAGCCAGCGGTCGACGCCCTCGGCCACTTCCTTGGGCGACTTGCCCACGTACAGGCCCTGGACCTCGGTGTTCCAGGCGGCGTTGAAGCCCTTGGGGAGGGTCGCGTCGCCGTACCCCTCGCCCTGCGGGACGCCGGAGGGGGCGCTGTCGAGGATCTGCTGGACCTGCTTCTCCAGCGGGGTGAACTCGCGCTCCACGCCGGCGCGGAAGTTGCCGTCCTGCTTGAGCTGGCTCTTGACCGCCGCCTGGTCGCTGACGAGCCACTGCACCAGCTTGAGCGCGGCGTCCTTGTTCGGGGTGGACTTGAGGATCATGTACGGGGCCGCCATCGTGGCGCCCTGCGGGCCGGGGTACGCCTGGCCCTTGTCGACCGGGGCGGGGAAGACGCCGACTTCGAAGTCCTTCTTGGCCTTGGCCTCGGCGGCGGTGAACCAGCTGCCCATCACGTACATGGCGGCCTTGCCGGACAGGAACGCGGTCTCGGCGTCGGCGTACTTCGTGCCCAGGGCGTTCTTGTCGACGTACCCCTTGTCGATCCAGGTGCGGTAGCGCTCCAGGTAGGGCAGCAGCGACTCGCCGGCCTTGAGCTTGCCCGCCTTGACGTCCTGCTGCCAGGTGGGGTGGAGCTGGGCGCGCGACGGGCCGGAGAACTGCAGCAGCTGCAGCCCGGTCAGGAACTCGCCGCCGGTCTGCAGCGGCAGCCACCCGGCCGCCTTGAGCTTGCCCATCGCGGCGTCGAACTCGTCGAGCGTGGTCGGCGGCCGGTCGATCCCGGCCTTGTCGAACGCGCTCTTGTTGTAGAAGACCAGCGACTGCGCCTGCACGCCGACGCCGACCGTGTAGATCTTGCCGCCCAGGCTCGCCTCCTTGGCCAGCGGCGTGTCCTTCGTCCACGGCTGGTCGGTCAGGTCGAGCATCTGCTTGGAGAGCGTCTCGTCCGCCGTCAGCGTCTCGATCACGTCGGGCGCGTTCCCCGCGGCGAGCTGCTGCGGCAGCGTGTCGGCCACGCCCTTGCCGGTCGGCGCCTCGACCTTGACGTCGATGCCGGGATTGGCCTGCTCGAACGGCTTGACCAGGCCGTCCCAGTACGCCTGGGTGAGGTTGGGGGTGATGTTGACCAGCATCCGGACCGTGATCTGGCCGCCCTCGCCCTGCTTGGCCTGCGAATCGCCGGCGAAGCCGCCCCCGCCGCAGCCGGTGAGCAGGAGTAGGCAACCGAGGGCTGTGGGGGCGAGGAATGGATGGGGGGAACGCATCGCACCTCCAAGGGGGCGAGATCTGCGACGCCTTTTAATGGGTCGATACTCGATTAGCGATTATTTAATACGTTGGTCACATGGCCTCGTCAAGGGGCTATGTGGTGCTACAAATAAGTTTCCAGCGGATGACTGAGTCATAAATACGTTAAGGTGGGGCCGTGGCTGGACGCGATGACGACAAGCGGCTGGTGTTGGGCGAGGAGGAGCGCACCGCCCTGCGCGAGTGGGCCGAAGGGTCCTCCGGAGGGCTTGGGCTGCGCAGCAGGATCGTGCTCGCCTGCGCGGACGGGCTGCCGCGCAAGGAGATCGCCGTCCGGCTCGACGTGAGCCCGGCGACGGTGGCCAAGTGGCGGGCCCGCTTCGTGGAGCGCGGGCTCGACGGGCTGTCGGACGCGCCGCGGCCCGGCCGCCCGCGCAGCGCGGAGCGGCAGGAGGCCGAGCGGGTGATCGCCGCCGCGGCCGACGGCCCCGCCGTGCCCTCGACCCGTACGATGGCGCGGCAGCTCGGGCTGTCGCAGTCGACGGTGGCCAGGATCTGGCAGGAGCAGCAGATCGCGCCGCCCGCTGCCCGGTTGCTGCCCAGGGAGCTCCTGTCCGACCGCGTCTACGCGCTGCTGCGCGGGTGGATCGTCTCGGGGGAGCTGGTGGCGGGGCAGCGGCTGGTGGAGGCGGAGATCGCCCGCAGGGTCGGCACCAGCCAAGCCCCGGCCCGTGAGGCGATCAAGCGGTTGGCGCACGAGGGGCTGGTCATCTCCTATCCCAACCGGGGGAGCTACGTCGCGGAGATCTCGGACGAGCAGGCCCGGGAGGTTCGCGACATCAGGGTGCTGCTGGAGGAGTATGCCGCACGGGGCGCCGCCGCCCGCATCCAGGCCGACACCCTGCGGGAGCTCTCGGCCGACGTGCTGGCCATGCGGCAGGCGGCCCAGGACGGGGACATCGGCGCCTTCCGCGACGCCGACCTGGCCTTCCACCGGCGGGTCTGCGCGGCCTGCGGCAACTCCTTCCTGCTGCGGCTGTGGCGGACCATCGAGTCGAACCTGTGGAGCCTGCACGTGGTGGGCAACCCGCTGTACGACGGGGACTGGACGGCGATGGCGGGCCACCACGACGACCTGGTGGCGGCGCTGGCGTCGGGCGACCCGGACGAGGCCGCCCGCCTCTTCGCCGCCCACGCCCGCGGCGAAGCCTCCCGCACCCGCCCCCGCACCCGCCCACCATCGGAACCCGCACCGGCCCACCCCTGACACCGGCCCGCCTTTGGCGCACCCGAACCCCGGGGTGGCCGCCCGGCTCGGCGCGCGCTGCCGTCGGCGGGTCGGCGCCGCCTGAGCGGTGGCCCCCTCCTGAGCGGCGCCGCGTCGGTGGGGCGTGGTGTGGTGGAGTCCGGCGCCCGTGCACGGCGCGCGACCGAGGGTGCCGCGTGCCGTGTCACGAGGCCGCGCCTGCCGGAGGAGACCCGGGAGGGGCGGGGTGGGGCGGCGGGGCTCAGGTGGACGGGGTGACGTCGTAGGTGCCTCCTCGATGGGTGTCGAAGACGACGACGTTCGGCTCGGGGCGGGAGACCGCGACCGGGCGCCCGCCCGACGTCACCGTCACCGGCACAGCCGTCCGGAGGGTGAGCTTGCGGCCCAGGTCCGAGCGGATCCGCCCCCGAGCCAGCCCGCCCGTGCTCCACGACAGGTCCACCTCGAAGCCGCCCCGCGCCCGGAAGCCCCGGATCGACCCCGTGGGCCAGGCGGCGGGCAGGGCGGGCAGCAGGTGGACCTGGTCGCCGTGGCTCTGCAGCAGCATCTCCGTGATCCCCGACGTCCCGCCGAAGTTGCCGTCGATCTGGAACGGCGGATGCAGGTCGAACATGTTCGGCGCCGTACGGGCAGGCAGCAGCAGGTTCGACAGCCGCTTGTACGCCTCGGGCGCGTCCAGCAGCCGCGCCCAGAAGTTGATCTTCCAGGCGAGCGACCACCCCGCCCCCGCCTCGCCCCGCAGCTCAAGAGTGCGCCGGGCGGCGGCGGCCAGGTCGGGCGAGAGGCGGGGGTCGATCTGGTGACCGGGGAACAGGCCCCACAGGTGCGAGATGTGGCGGCTGCGGGAGAGCGCGGCGTCCCCCCGGTAGTCCTCCTGCCACTCCTGGATCTGGCCCAGGTGGCCGACCTGGTTCGGGACGAGCCGCGAGCGGGCCTCGGCGGCCTTGGCGCGCATCTCCGCCTCGACCCCCAGGATCTCCGACGCCTCCGAGAAGGCCCCGAACAGGTCCCGCAGGATCTGCATGTCCATCGTGGGCCCGGCGCAGATGCTGACGTTCTCCCCGCCGTCCTCGTGGTGACCGACCTCAGGGGAGTGCGACGGGTTCGTCACCAGGTAGCCGCTGCGGGGATCGGTCTGCAGCGTGTCCAGGAAGAACTCCACCGACCCCTTGATCAGCGGGAAGTGCTCGCGCAGGCGCCGCTCGTCCCCCGTGTAGAGGTAGTGCTCCCAGAGCATCAGGCACAGCCACGCCCCGCCGCTGGGCCACACGCCGTAGAACGCGAAGTCCACGGGCGCCGTCCCGCGCCAGCCGTCGGTGTTGTGGTGCGCCACCCAGCCCTTGGCGCCGTACTGCGCCGCGGCCGTCTTCGCCCCCGTCTCGGCCAGGTCCTTGATCAGGTCGAACAGCGGGTCCATGCACTCGATCAGGTTCGCGGGCGCGGCGGGCCAGTAGTTCATCTCGCAGTTGATGTTGATCGTGTACTTCGACTCCCACGAGGGCGTGAGCGAGTCGTTCCAGATGCCCTGCAGGTTGGCGGCGTAGCCGGGGGAGCGGGAGCAGGAGATCAGCAGGTAGCGGCCGAACTGGTAGTAGAGAGCGGCCAGCCCGGGGTCGGTGTCGAGTTGCTTGCGCGCGATCCGCTGGTCGGTGGGGAGCGCGGCGGCCTCCGAGGTGCCCAGGTCGATCTCGAGCCGCCCGAAGAGCCGCTGGTGGTCCCGTACGTGCTTGCGCTTCAGCACCTCGTACGGCTGCCCGCACGCCCGCGTGAGATGCCTGCCCGCCACCTCGGCAGGGTCGCCGCCGACATCCTTGTAGCTGCGGTAGCTGGAGCCCATGGAGATCAGCAGCGTGACCTCGTCCGCCCCCTCGACGATCAGCGTGCCGCCGTCGGTGCGGACCGCGCCGCCGCTGGCCTGCGCCCTGGCCAGGGCGCGGAAGCGGACCTCGCCCTTCAGGCCCTGCGTGTCGGTGCTGACGCCGTCCAGGGCGATCGAGTCGCGGCCGGCGGCCGAGCCGGCGGACGCCTGCGGGCTGGTGAAGGCCGCCTGGAACGTCACCGCGCCGGGCTGATCGGCCGTGTGACGTACGACGACGACCTGGTCGGGGTTGCTGGCGAAGACCTCGCGTGTGTGGCGCACGCCGTCCCGCACGTACGTGACCGTGGTGACGGCCCTGGTCAGGTCCAGCTCGCGGCGGTACTCCGTGAACTCGGCCGCGCCGGGGAACGTCAGCGTGAGGTCGCCCAGCACCTGGTACGGCGCCTGCTCGCTGGGCTTGCCGAGGAACTTCTTGTCCGCCAGGTTCTGGGCGGCCTGCCACTTGTCCTCCCAGACCAGCCGCCTGATCTCGGGGAGTGCGGCCAGGGCCTCCGGATTGTCGTAGTCGTGCGGCCCGCCGGCCCAGATGCTGTCCTCGTTGAGCTGCAGGCGCTCGGTGGCCACGCCGCCGAACACCATGGCCCCGAGCCGCCCGCACCCGACCGGCAGCGCCTCCAGCCAGGCCGCCGCCGGGCGGTCGTACCAGAGCACGAGCGGGCCGGCAGCCGTGGAGGCGTGCGCGGGAGCGGTCACGAGCAGGGATCCGGCCGCAGCGCCTAAGCCGGTCTTGAGTACGCCTCGTCGTGTGTAGCCGTCGTTGGACACCGTCACTCCTGTTCCAGAACACGGTGGAGGGGAGCGCATGGATGCGTACGACCTGTCCGGCTCAGCAGCCGCTCACAGGGACGCCACAAGCGCGGTGAACGTAGGATGTATCTTTACGCGAAGAAGTCATCTGATGTCCATACCTCCCGCAGATCTAGCCGAAAGATGGGAGCTCTGCTAGGTTGCCGATCATGGAGCAGCTCGGACGCAGCGGCGTCGGCGTATCCCGGATCGGCCTCGGCACGGCGCCCCTGGCCGGGCTCTACACCGCGGTCGGCGACGAGCAGGCCGCCGCCACGCTCGAAGCCGCCTGGTCCGCGGGCGTCCGCTACTTCGACACCGCTCCCCGCTACGGCTCCGGGCTGGCCGAGCGCAGGCTGGGCCGGTTCCTGGCGGGCGTCGACCGGTCCGAGGCGACCGTGTCCACCAAGGTCGGGGCGCTGCTCGGCCCCGCCAGGCGCGACTACACCGTGGAGGGCGTCTACGCCTCGCTCGCCGCCAGCCTGGAGCGCTCCGGGCTCGACGCGTTCGACGTCCTGCTCATCCACGACCCCGACGACCACTGGGAGGAGGCCGTGCGGCACGCCTACCCGGCGCTCGCGCGGCTGCGCGAGCAGGGCGGGGTGCGGGCCGTCGGCGTCGGCATGACGCAGGCCGAGATGCTGGTGAAGTTCGTGCGGGAGACGGATGTCGACTGCGTGATGGTGGCCGGCCGCTACAGCCTGCTCGACCGCACGGCGGCCGACGAGCTGCTCCCGCTGTGCGCGGAGCGCGGCACCGGGGTGCTGGTGGCGGGGGTGTTCAACGGCGGCATCCTGGCCGACCCGGGGCCCGGCGCGTACTACGACTACGCCCCGGCGCCCGAGCCCGTGCTGAAGCGGGCGCGCGGCCTGGCCGAGCGCTGTGCCGCGTACGACGTGCCGCTCGCGGCGGCCGCGCTCCAGTTCCCCTTGCGGCACCCGGCCGTGACCGGCATCGTGGTCGGCGCCCGCAGCCCCGAGGAGGTGGCCGAGGACCTCACCCTGGCCGCCACCCCGATTCCCGAAGCCCTCTGGACCGAGTTGGACTGAGCCATGACCCGTATCGACGCCCATCACCACGTCTGGGACCTCGCCGCCCGCCCGCACGGCTGGCTCGACTCCGACCCGATGGCGCCCGTCCGGCGCACGTTCACCCTCGACGACCTCGCCGGGCCCGCGGCGGCGGCCGGGGTGACCGCGACCGTGCTGGTGCAGGTGCTGCCCGACCTGGCGGAGACGCACGAGTTCCTGGCGCTGGCCGCGAAGTCCGACCTGGTCGCGGGCGTCGTGGGCTGGATCGACCTGACCGCGCCCGACGCCGCCGACACCCTGGCGGGCCTGCCGGCCGGGCTGGTGGGCGTCCGGCACGGGGTCCAGTCCGAGCCGGACCCCGGCTGGCTCACCCGTCCCGACGTGCGGCGCGGGCTCGCCGCCGTGGCCGCCGCCGGGCTGGCGTACGACCTGCTCACGCTGCCGCACCAGCTCCCCGCCGCCATCGACACCGTGACGGCCATGCCCGAGCTCACGTTCGTGCTCGACCACCTGTCCAAGCCGCCGATCGCCGCCGGCGAGCTGGAGCCGTGGCGCAGCCGGATCCTGGAGCTGGCCGCCCGCCCGAACGTCTACTGCAAGCTGTCCGGCATGGTCACCGAGGCCGACTGGACGTCCTGGCAGGTGGCCCACCTGCGGCCGTACGCCGAGACCGTCCTGGAGGCGTTCGGGCCCGAGCGGGTGATGTTCGGCTCCGACTGGCCGGTCTGCCTGCTCGCGGCCGGGTACGACCGGGTCGCACAGGCCGCGGACGACCTGTGCGCCGGGTTGTCGGAGGGCGAGCGGGCCGAGGTCTTCGCCGGCACCGCCCGCCGCGCGTACCGTCTCCATTAGGCCGTCTCCATTAGGCCGTCTCCATTAGGCCGGCTCCACTAGGAGACGCGGAAGGTCGTCTGATACGTCCGCGACTCCTGCGGGCCCAGCCAGATCATGCTGCCGTCCTCCCGCGCCGCCGCGTCGCCCGACACGTGGTGGGTGGACGGCTCCAGGCCGACCGCGTAGTTGCCCGAGCGCAGGTTCAGCCACTCGAAGAAGTACGGGAACTCCTCCGCCCGCCACTCCACGGTGACCTTCATCCCGAGCCGGTCGTTGGCCACCGCCACCCGGTGCAGCCCGTCCGCGCCGGGGTTGAGCGCGTGCTCGTACACCTGCTCCACGAACCCCGGCGCCGGCCCCGGGAAGGTGACGTGGTCGGCCTTCTGCTCGGCCACGCTGTCGCTCTGCCAGAGCGTCTCGCGGATGTCGGCCTCCAGCCTGGCGCCCTCGTCGAGCAGCGGCCAGCCCAGGTTGATGTGGTAGAGGAACATGTGCGGCGCCGGCTCGAACCCAGCGTTGGTGACGGTGTCGACGAGCCGGATCTCGTCGCCGCCCAGGTCGGCCTCGATACGGCGGACCAGGCGCAGGTTCTCGGCGAACACCGCGGCCTGGCGCACCTCGCCCTCGGCCCACAGCACGCAGCGCTCGCCGTCCCAGCGCTCGCCGTACCCGGTGAGCCGGGCCGGGAGGTTGCCGGCGCGGCCGTGCAGCCCGTGCCGCACCGACTGGCGGGGCGGGTAGCGGTAGGCGTCGGCGGGCACCTCGTCCCCGAACAGCGTGTGGTCGAGCCCGGCGGTGACGATGAGCCCGGAGAACGAGCGCAGCCAGGACAGCCCGTCCTCGTCGGCGTTCTCGTGCAGCCCGGGGTGGCGGAAGCCGGTGGGGGAGCGCCAGCCGAACGAGCGCCCGGCGTGCTCGGCGTGCCCGATGTCCATGCACCTGTCCACCAGCACGTCGAACGCCAGCCCCGAGCCGGTGCGGAACTCCAGCGTCCTGATGCCCCGCTCGACCCCGTCCCCGAGCGTCACCAGCCGGACCCCGCCGGCCGCGCTCAGGTCCCCGGTCAGCTCGGCCAGCCGCCTGCGGTCCGGCGTCATGCCATCACCCACCCTCCGTTGACTTCGATGGTCTGGCCCGTGACGAACGACGCGTCCGGGCCCGCGAGGAACGACACCACGGCCGCCAGCTCGTCGGGCGTGCCGCGCCGCTGGAGCGACTGCCGCTCCAGGACGAACCGGTTGTACGCCTCGGGGTCCTCGTGGATCTCCTCGGCCGCCGTCGGGAACGCGCCGGGCGAGACGCAGTTGACCCGGATCTCGCGCGGGCCCAGCTCGCGGGCCAGCGCCCTGGTCAGCGCCGCCGCCGCGCCCTTGGTGGCCACGTACGCGGCCAGGTCGGACCAGCCGCCGTGCATGGTGATCGAGGCGATGTTGACGATCGCGCCGCCCGAGGTCATCTGCCTGGCCGCGTGCTGGGCCGCCAGCCAGTAGGCCCGCTGGTTGACCGCGTGCACGTCCTCGTACTCGGCCAGCGGCACCTCCAGGAACGGCCTGGCCGGATAGACGGCCGCGTTGTTGACCAGGATGCCGACCGGGCCGAGCCGCGCCGCCGTCTCGGCGAACGCCGACTCGATCGCGGCCGGGTCGCGCAGGTCCGTCTTCAGGTTGAGCGCGCCTTCGAGGGAGCCGGCGTCGAGGTCGAGCGCCGCCACCTGATGGCCGTCGGCCGCCAGCCGGCGGACGATCGCCCTGCCGAGCGCCCCGGCGGCGCCTGTCACGAGCGCGGTGGTCATCTCTGACTCCATTCCTGGTGCAGGTCCCTGAGCAGGTCGCGAGGCCGGGCGCGGGCCAGCAGCCCGTCGCGGACCAGCGCGGACGACCTCTCCTGCAGAGCGATGTAGCCGGGGAAGCGCGGCCTGATCCAGGCGGCCTCCAGGGTGGCGAGCGTGGGGTCGCCCTGCCAGGCCGCGAGGGCCGCGGGCTGTCCGCCGGTGGCCGGGAACAGCTTCGTCTGCACGGGCTCCGACACCAGGCGGCGCAGGTGGGCGCGGACGGCCTCGCGGATCGAGCCGATGCGCCGCCTGGAGACCACGAGCCCGGTGCCGCCGAGCACGCTCCCGGGCGGCTCGCCCGGCCAGGCGGGGGCGTCCGAGAAGGTCAGCGGGTAGGTCACGTAGCCGTACAGAAGGGGGCAGAAGTCCACCCCGCCGGCCGTCATGGTGTCGAGCACGCCGATCGGGTTGAGCAGCGACACGTCGCGGTCGGACCGCGCGAGCAGCTCCGACATGAGCTCCAGCGCCCGCTCCCCGGCCGCCTCGTCGAGGAAGTCACCCGAGCACAGCGCGCAGAACATGAGGAACGCGTGCGGCCCGCCCAGACACAACGCCATCCGCGCGTCCCGCGCGAACTCCGCCATCTCCGGCCACGTCCCCGGGACCTCGACGCCGGGCCCGGCCGCGCTCACCTGGGTGGCCGCGTCGAGCGGCAGCGCCCACTGGCGGCCCTCCAGGTGGTAGCTCTCGTAGCTCCTGCCGACGAACCGCGTCTCCACCGGCTCGTCGAACAGCTCGTCCATCGGCACCAGAGCGTCCATGGCCGCGCCCAGCCCGGGGTGGTCGATCACGAGCACGTCGTACGTCTCGCACAGCTTCGCGATCGGCTCGGACTCGAACCCCTCCAGAGGCTGCCGGTCCCACGCGATCGGCTCCGGCACCTCCCCGTAGGGGTTGTCCCCGGCCAGGTCGAGCCGCGTCAGCTCGTCCAGCGGCGCGTACCCCCGGGGATGGTCCCAGGTCAGTCCTCGCATGCCAGCACGCCCTCCGCCACCAGCTCGGCCGTGCGCTCCGGCGGGTAGCCGAGCTCCGCCAGCAGCTCCCTCGTGTGCTCGCCCACCAGCGGCGCGCCCCGGCGCACCTCCGGCGGGCTGGCGCTGAAGCCGTAGGGGAAGCCGGGCGTGGTGACCGTGCCCTCGGTGCGGTGCTCGTAGGTGACGAACGAGCCGTTGTGCTTGACCTGCGGGTCCGCCACCAGCTCCGCGTACCCGTACACCGGGCCCGCCCACAGGTCGTGGCGGGCGCAGATCTCCAGCCACTCGGCCGTCGTACGGTCCGGCAGCCGCCCGGCGACCAGCGCGGTGATCTCGTCGCGCCTGGTGTGGCCGTCGGCGTCGCCGTCCATGGCGGCCAGCTCCGGCAGGTCGAGGGCCACCGCGAGCGCGTCCAGCCTGGGCATGCCGAGCGCGAGATAGCCGTCCTTGGTGGCGAACACCCCGTACGGCGCGCGGATGTAGGTGTGGCCGTGCGGCTCGTGCCCGCGCCGCTGCGGCACCCCGCCGACCGTGAAGATCGACAGCTCCTGCATCTGCACGGCGACGGCCGCGTCGAGCATGTTGACGCTCACCCGCTGGCCCTCGCCGGTCCGCTCGCGGTGCAGCAGCGCGGCCAGCGCCCCCTCGAAGGCGCTGTAGGCGGTGATGGCGTCGATCGCGTACGTGCCCGCGGGCGCGGGCGGGTCGCCGTCGCGGCCGGTGCTCAGCATGGCGCCGCTCATGGCCTGCAGGAGCAGGTCCTGGCCGGGTCTCGACACGTACGGGCCGCTCTCGCCGTACCCGGACATGGAGACGTACACGATGCCCGGGTTGATGCCGCGGATCGTCTCGTAGTCCATGCCCAGCCGCTCGGCCACGCCGGCGCGGTAGTTCTGCAGGAACACGTCGGCCGTCGCGGCGAGCCTGTGCACGATGGCGCGGCCCTCGCCGGACTTGAGGTTGACGGCCAGGCTGCGCTTGTTGCGGTTGAGGGACAGGAACGAGGCGTTGACCTGGTTCCCCGTCGCACCGCCCGCCGGGGCGTGCCGCTGCCACTCGCCGGTCACCGGCTCCACCTTGACCACGTCCGCGCCCAGGTCGCCCAGCCGCATGGCGGCCAGCGGGCCCGCCATCGCGATGGACAGGTCGACCACTCGGTAGCCGTCCAGGACGCCCATCAGCGCCCCTCGAAGACGGGCTCGCGGCGCTCGGCGAAGGCGGCCCTGCCCTCGGCCGCGTCCTCGGTGGCGAAGCAGACGGTCTGCAGGTCGCGCTCGTACTGGATGGCCTGGTCGAGCGGCATCGAGTAGGCCGCCTTGAGATTGGCCTTGGCGGTCTGCGCGGCGATCGGCGGGCGCCTGGCGATCGTCGCGGCCAGTTCGAGCGCCGCCGGCACCAGCTTCTCCTGCGGGAACACGTCGGTGACCAGCCCCCAGCTCCGCGCGCGGGCGGCGTCGACGGGGTCGCCGGTGAGCAGCATCGTGGCGGCGTTGCCGGGCCCGACGGAGTGCGCCAGCAGGGCCGACTGGCCGCTGCCGCCGATCCAGCCGAGCTTGATCTCCGGCGCGGCGAACGTCGCCGTGTCCGACGCCAGGCGGATGTCGCAGGCCAGGGCCAGCTCCAGGCCGCCGCCGTAGGCGTAGCCGTTGACGGCCGCGACGATCGGCTTGCGCAGGGCGCGGACCGCGTCGCCGTAGTCGCCGCGGTTGCGGAACTCCCACGGCGTGGCGTACTCGTCCAGCTCGCGGATGTCGCTGCCGACGCAGAACGAGCGCTCGCCCGCGCCGGTGAGCACCGCTGCCCGGATGGCGGGGTCGGCGTCCACCCGGCCCAGGCAGGCGCGCAGCGCGGCGGCCATGTCGGGGGTGATCGCGTTGAGCTTGGCGGGTCTGTTGAGGGTGACGACGGCCACGGGGCCGTCCACGTCGATGAGGACGTCCAAGGTCAGCTCTTTCTGGTTTTTAGCAGCAGAGGCGTATGTGCTGCTCGGCGTCTGCGCGGGCGACCTCGACCACCTCGCGCATGGCCTCCTCGGCCTTGCGGTGGTGCCGTCGCCTGATCGCCAGCGCCACGCGCTCGTGGCCGGGCAGCGTTTCCTTGTTGTGCGCGACCGAACGGGTGTGGACCTGCCGTACGGAGCGCAGGGCGATGCTGATCATGTCGTAGATGTAGAGCAGCAGGTCGTTGTCCGCCGCGGCGAACACCGCCTTGTGGAAGGCCAGGTCGGCCTCGATGAAGGGTTCGGGGTCGTCGGCCGTGGCGTACAGCGCGGCCATGGCCTCGTCGATGCGCCGGACCGCGACCGCGTCCGCCCGCTCGGCCGCCACCCTGGCGGCGCCGGGCTCCAGGGCGACGCGCAGGTCGGCCAGCATCTGGACGTCGCCGGGGCGTGGCTCGGGCTCGAACCGCCAGCTCAGGACGTCGGGGTCGAGCAGGTTCCAGGACCCGCGCGGGCGCACCCTGGTGCCCGCGCTCCGCCTGGTCTCCAGCAGGCCCTTGCCGGCCAGCACCTTCACGCCCTCCCGGACCGCGGAGCGGCCGACGCCCAGCTCGCCCACCAGGTCCTCTTCGATGGGGATGGACGTGCCGGGAGCGAGCTCGCCCGTGACGATGCGAGGGCCGAGGGCCTGGACCACCTGAGCGTGCCTGTCCCGTTTGGGATCGATTGCCACGCCCCGGACGCTACCGCTCTCGCCCGATTTTTCATAGCATTTCATCCGATGAAGATGACATTTCATCGGATGAAGTGAGGCTCATGACGAAGAGGCTGGGACTGATCCACACCTCCGCGACCCTGGTCGACGTGTTCGCCAAGCTGTGCGCCGAACACCTGCCGGGAGTCGAGACCTTCAACATCGTCGACGACAGCCTGATCAAGAACACCATCGCCGCCGGCCACCTCACCCCGCAGACCGCCCGGCGCGTGGCGGGCCACATCGGCTCCGCGGAGGCGGCCGGAGCCGACCACATCCTCGTGACGTGCTCGTCGATCGGCGCCGCCGTGGAGGCCGCCGAGCCGCTGACGGGCGTGCCGGTGACCAGGGTGGACCGTCCGATGGCCGACCGGGCCGTGGCCCTCGGCCGCCGGATCGGCGTGCTGGCCACCCTGTCCACCACCCTCGACCCCACCGCCGACCTGGTACGCCGCCGCGCGGCAGCCCTGGGCGGGGAGGTGTCGCTGACGGCCAGGGTGTGCGAGGGGGCGTTCGAGGCCCTGATGGGCGGGGACGCCGCCACGCACGACGCGCGGGTGGCCGCGGCGCTGACCGCGCTGGGCGGGGAGGTGGACGTGATCGTGCTGGCCCAGGCGTCGATGGCCCGCGTGGCCGGCACGGTCGACGCCCCGGTCCCGATCCTGGCCAGCCCGCCGCTCGCCATGGAGCACCTGGCGGGCGTGCTGTGAGCGAGCAGATCGTCGCCACGTACAGGGTGCTCACCCGCCTTCCGCTGGAACGGGCGGCGAGCGCGATCGCGGGGGAGCAGAGCACGGGCACCTTCGTCCGCGTGCGCGGCGAGACCGACGAGCTGCGCGCCCGCCACAGCGCCGCGGTGCTGTCCATCTCGGAGACCCCGCCTCCCGTCTCCGAGCCGCTGCCGGGGGCGATCGGGGACGGGCCTCTGACGGCGGGCCTGGTCAGGATCGGGTTTCCGCTGGAGAACACGGGCCCCTCGCTCACGAACCTGCTGCCCGTGGTCGCGGGCAACCTCTACGAGCTGCGCGAGCTGGCCGGGCTCAAGCTGGTGGACCTGGAGCTGCCCGCGGCCTTCGGGGAGGCGTACCTGCCGGCGGGGTTCGCCGTCGAGGGCACCCGGCGGCTGGCCGGCCGCCCCGAGGGGGTGCTGATCGGCACCATCGTCAAGCCGAACGTCGGGCTGCGCCCCGCCGACTACGTGGGCCTGGTGCGCGAGCTCGGCCTGGCCGGCGCCGACTTCATCAAGGACGACGAGGTCAACGCCGACTGCCCGCCCGCCCCGCTCCCCGATCGGATCCGCGCGGTGACGGCCGCCCTCGACGAGGTGGAGCGGCGGACCGGGCGGCGGCCGATGTACGCGTTCAACATCAGCGACGAGCCCGACCGGATGCTGCGCAACCACGACCTGGTGGTGGCCGCCGGCGGCACCTGCGTGATGGCCAACCTCAACATCGTCGGCCTCCCGGCCGTCGCCATGCTGCGCCGGCACGCCCAGGTGCCGATCCACGGCCACGTCACCGGCATCGGGGCGCTGGCCCGCCATCCGGGGCTGGGGATCGGGCACGTGGCGTACCAGAAGCTGGCCCGGCTGGCCGGGGTCGACCAGCTGCACTGCGGCGGGTTCCACAGCAAGTTCTACGTCACCGACGACGAGGTGGCCTCGACCGTGGCGGCGGTCCGGGAGCCGCTGTTCGGCGGCTTCCCCTGCCTGCCCGTGCTGTCGTCCGCCCAGTGGGCCGGCACCGCCCCCGTGGCCCTGGAGCGTACGGGGACCACCGACCTGCTCGTACTGGCCGGGGGCGGCGTGCTCGGCCATCCGGACGGTCCGGCCGCGGGGATCACGAGCATCCGCCAGGCCTGGGCGGCCTCCGTGGCGGGGGTGCCGCTGGACGAGGTGGACGAGCCGGAGCTGCGCGCGGCGCTGAAGCACTTCGGCGGGGTGATCCGCAAGTGACTCGGACCGGGCCTCTCGCGGTACGGCGTGGTGGCGGGGCTGCGTCGCGGGCTCGTGGGCGGCGACGGGACTGGTCCGGGGCGGTGGTGCGGGCTCGTGGGCGGCGGCGACGGGGCCGGTCCGGGGCGGTGGGGCCGTGACGGTGTTCGCCTTCGTCGCGGACGACTTCACGGGGGCGACCGACGCGTTGTGGCAGTTCAGGCGGTTCGGGCTGACCGGCTCCCTGGTCACCGACATGGCCCGCCTGCGCGAGGCCGACGACGCGTACGACGTCGTCGGCGTAGCCACCACCGCCCGCGCGGCCGAGGACCCGGTGCCGGTGGCGCTGCCCGTTCTCAAGGCCATGGCGGCGCTGAAGCCGCTGGTCATCCAGTACAAGGTCTGCTCGACGTTCGACTCCTCGCCCGCGCGCGGGAGCATCGGGGCGGTCATCGCGGCGCTCCACCGCGACGGGCTGGCGCGGGGTCCGGTCCCGGTGCTCGCCGCCCAGCCGGAGCTGGGGCGTTACACGTGGTTCGCGAACCATTTCGTACGTTCTGGGGCCGAGGTTCACCGGCTCGACCGCTACCCGCCCATGCGCGACCATCCGATCACCCCTGCCTCGGAGGCCGACCTCCGGGTCCGCCTGGCCGGGCAGGGCGCGGGGCGGGTCGGCCGGCTGCCCGCGTGGCCGCCGCCGTCGGCGGAGGCGTACCGGGCGCTGGGGGAGGACGCGGCCTTCGTCGCGGACGCCCAGACCGAGGAGCACGTCCGCGCGCTCGGCCGCCTCCTGCTCGCCGATGCGACGAGCCGCGACGGCCCGCTGTACTGCGTCGGCTCCGGCGGCCTGAGCTACGCCCTCGCCTCCGCCCTGGTGACGGCGGGCCGCGCGGAGTCGAGCGGTGCCGGGGAGCGGCCGGGTCCCGAGCCGCTCGGTCCGGCCGCGCCCGTGCTGGTCGTTTCCGGCAGCCGCTCGTCGATCACCGCCCGCCAGATCGACACGGCCGAGCGTGCGGGCTGGCGCGTGCTGGACGCCTCCGACGGTCTTCGCGGCGGAATCCGCGATGCGGGTGCGGCCTCCGCCGGGTCGGGTGGCTCCTTCGCCGGGCTGCTCGCCGACGTGGCGGAGAGCCTGGGGGAGGGGCGGCACACGATCGTCCAGTCCACCCGTGGCCCGGCCCGGGACCCCGCCGTCATCGGCGACCTCCTCGGGCGGATCGCCTCCGTAGCCATCCGGGCCGGGCTGGTCGGGCGGCTGGTGGTGGCGGGCGGTGACACCTCGGGCCAGGTCGTGGCCGCCCTCGGCGCCCGCTCCCTGGACGTGGTCGCCGCGCTCGCCCCTGGCGCCCCAGTATGCGTGCTGACCTCGGACGACCCCGCATGCGACGGGCTCGAAGTGGCGCTGAAGGGCGGCCAGGTCGGCGGCGACGACTACTTCCTGCGTGCCGCCGCCGGCACACCGCCACCTTGATCACCGGTCTACCGGTTTGCCGTCCGCCGTTTCACCGGCCCGCCGTCGTCGGTCCGTCGGGCCATCGGTTCGCTGACCGGTGGGGGTGTCGGCGTGCCGTCGTGCCGAGTTCGGGGGTGCGGTGCGAACGTGGTCGTGTCGGTCGTCCTCGGCGTACGACTTCGGGAGTATGAACGGCGTACGCGGTGCACTCCTCACGGCGCAGTCCGGGACGAGCCTCGCACCCGATGCCCTGAGCCCCCGCGCAGGGCACCGTGGAGTTCCGAGAGACGGGCTGCGATCGGTGAGGGAGTGGAAGTCATGATGTATCCGGATCTGCAGGGCAAGGTAGCGCTGGTCACCGGCGGTTCCGGAGGGATCGGGCGGGAGACCGCCAGGGTGCTGGCCGAGCAGGGCATGCGGGTCGTGGTGAACGGGCGCGACCCCGGCGCCATCGAGGCCGCCGTGAAGAGCATCGGCGGCGGGGCGCTCGGCGTGGCCGCCGACACCACCGACTTCGCCGCCGTCGAGGCGATGCGGGCGGAGATCGAGCGCAGGCTCGGGCCCGTCGACGTGCTGGCGATCTTCGCGGGTGGCGGGTCCGGGATGCCGCGGCCGATCGACCAGACGAGCGAGGAGGACTGGCACGCCACCATGCACGCCAACCTCACCACGACGTTCCTGGTCATCAAGGGTTTCCTGCCGCGGATGAGGGAGCGGCGCAGCGGCTCCATCATCACCATGTCGTCGCTGGCGGCCCGCACCCCGACCTCCGCCTCCGTGGCGTACACGGCGGCCAAGGCCGGGATCATCGCGATGACCAAGCAACTGGCGCACGAGCTCGGCCCCACCGGCATCCGGGTCAACTCGGTCGCCCCTTCGACGATCATGACGGA
This sequence comes from Nonomuraea sp. NPDC005650, assembly GCF_040605375.1. Taxonomy (NCBI): domain Bacteria; kingdom Bacillati; phylum Actinomycetota; class Actinomycetes; order Streptosporangiales; family Streptosporangiaceae; genus Nonomuraea; species Nonomuraea sp. NPDC005650. Next base: position 20,546 of record NZ_JBEXCR010000043.1, on the reverse strand, counting down.
TCGGCTGGAGGAGCGCATGCCGCAGGAGTTCAAGGAGCGCATGCTGGCCGAGCACCCGCTCGGGCGGCTGGGCACCCCGCTCGACGTCGCGAACGTGACCGCCTTCCTCGCCTCCGACGTGTCCTCATGGCTGACCGGGCTCACGATCGACGTCGCGGGCGGTAAGTGGATGCCCTGACGCAGCAGGGGGTTCCTTGGACAGGACCGAGGTGAGCGCGGCGAGCAGTTCCGCGGTGGGGTCCGCGGCCGGTCCCGCGCTTCGCCAGGCCACGAACCCGTCCGGCCGCACCAGCACCGCGCCCCTCGGCCCGATGCCGTGCCGAACCGCCGCGTCGGCGATGCCGTGCCGGGCCGTCGGGTCGGCCGCGGGCAGGGCGTCCACGGCGATGTCGGCTCCCAGTCGCCGGGCGGTCACCGGCAAGGGCATCTTGCCTGCCGCCGTCACCCAGTCCTGGCCGTCGTGGCCGGTCAGCAGGACGAAGCCGGCACCGTACAGGTCGATGGTGGACCGCTCGCCGGAGCCGGCGAGCGGGAGGTGCGGCGCCCTCGTGCCGGGCTCGCCGCACAGGCGGGAGACCTCCACCGGCCCGGCCGGCTCGCTCGCGCCGCCGATCACCGCCGTCGACCGGTACCGGTGTCCCATCATCACGGTCGAGCGATCCACCGGCCGCTCGTCGTGGGCGGGGCCGTCCCCGGCGGCCAGGCGGGACCGGTACCGCGTGAGCGCCTGCCGCAGGGCGAACTCGGCGACCGGGCGGCGTTCGTCCTGGTACGTGTCGAGCAGCCGCTCCCCGGCGTGACCACGTACGACGGCGGCCAGCTTCCAGGCCAGGTTGTGCGCGTCCTCCACGCCCACGACGCCGCCGAATCCCCCGGTCGGCGGCATCAGGTGCGCCGCGTCGCCGATCAGGAAGACCCGCCCCTTCCGGTAGGCGGCCGCCACGGCCGCGCCGACCTCGAACCGCAGGACGGTCCTGGTGGTGCCGGGGATCTGCGGCCGGAGCGCCACCCGCGCCGACGGCAGGCCGGCCGCGGCACGTACCAGTTCGATGCATTCGTCCTCGTCCGGCGCGGCGCCGTCCGGATCGTCCGTGGTGCCGAAGACCCAGCGCTGACCGGTCCGGTCCAGCGCCATCAGGTACGTCCGCGGCCGGGGACGTTCGAGGAAGGCCATGTGCACGGTACGGCCGGCCAGCGCTGGACGCAGGTCGGCGTCGACCATGAGCGTCAGCAGGCGGAAGAAGTCGACCGGCCCGTCCATCGGGATGCCGAGCCCGCTCCGGACCGAGCTGCGCCCGCCGTCGGCCGCGACGAGATACCGGGCCAGCAGCCGGTGCCCGGTGCCGTCGAGATCGCGCAGGCGCGCCTCCACCCCGCCCTCGTGCTGGGAGACGTCGAGCACCTCGGTGCCGAACCGGATCCGGGCGCCGAGCTCACGCGCGCGGGTCCGCAGCAGGGCCTCCACCCGGTTCTGGTCGATGGGCGTGCCGGTGCAGGGGCTGAAGGCGGCGGTCCGTGCGGTGTCGTCCTGCTGATCCACGGGGAGGTGCCGGGCGTCGGCCAGCGTTTCCGCGCGGATGGCGACGTATTCGGCCGCGCTGGCGAAGTCGACCCGGTTGTCCTGGATCCGGGATTCCAGTCCGGCCTGCCGGTAGATCTCCATGAGGCGGGGGACCAGACTGCGTTGCCTGGGATGGCTCAGCAGGTCGGGGTGGCGCTCCACGAGAGTGCACCGCACGCCGTGGCGGGCCAGGAACAGCGCGCAGGACAGCCCGGTCAGACCGGCCCCGACGACCAGCACCTCGGTGTCGTGGGACTGCGGCATCGGATGACCCCCGTTCGTGTCGGCGCTTGGGTGCCAGGCCGTGGCCTGATCGCGCAGGATCAGGCCACGGTGTGAATTGTCAGTACCAGTACCGCATGGCGCACCTCCTTGATTCGCCGCCGCCGTCCGTCGAGGTCCTTCGGACGGGTTTCGAGGCCGGAACGGCAGGCCCCGAGGTCAGAGCGGTCAGCTGTCGTGCCGGGCGATCAGCGTTCCCAGGTCGTCGAGCGGGGTCACCTCGTCGGTGACGGCCGAGCCGCCTGCGGCGGTCAGGCCGGCCGCGCGCAGGTCGGCGAGCACGTCGGCGGGCCGGTGGAGGTGGTAGTCGCATTCCACGGTCTCGGTGGCCACCAGCGTGTCGCGGTGGTAGGTGCGGTAGACGCGCCGCACCCACGCCAGGTCCGGCCCGAGCGGCCGGACGGCCGACGACAGGGTGTAGCGGCACTCTCCCTGGCGCGCGCCGCGCACCTCACGCTCGGGATGATCGGGTACGGCCTCGTCGGTCAGCATGTCCATGGCCAGCACGCCGTCCGGCGCGAGGTGCTCGGCCAGGCCGGTGAAGAGCGGCAGACGCGCCCGCGGCGGCACGTCCTGCAGCACGGCGGCCAGGTAGACGTAGTCGAAGCGCCGGTCGAGCCGGAACCCCGGCGCGGCGCCGTCGAGCACGGTCACCCGGTTCCGCAGGTCCGGCCGCCCGGCCAGCTTGGTCATGAGCACCGTCCGCATCCCCGGGGAGGGCTCCAGGCAGTGCACGCTCGCCGCGCGTCCGGCCACCGCCAGGGTCATCCGGCCGGTGCCCGGCCCGATCTCCAGCGCGTGCCCGCCGGGCGGGGCCAGGCCGGCGAAGAACGAGACCAGCGCCGCCGAGCGCGGGCCCACGTGCAGGTCGTCCCAGTGAGCCGCCACCGCTCCGTACGGGTCGGCGGCGGACGAAACGGCGAGTGCCACTTCCCTGTCCCCTCTGATGCTTGCTCACCGTGGCGGGATGACCCCGGCCTGCTCGGCGCGGCGCAGATATTCGTCGGTGGTGTTCGCCACGGGGAAGGGCAGGTCGGGCACGTCGACTCCCAGTGCGGCGCAGAGCGGCTCCCAGCCACGCGACGGCTCGAACTCGATGAGCCGGCCGGGCGGCACGGCCTCGCGAACCTCGTCCAGATGGGCGCGGTAAACGCCCATGGCGTGATCGCGATCCCCGAATCGCCCGGAGAACGTCCCGCGCCAGACGATCTTCTCGATGACCCGGTCCCGCACTGTCTCGTCGGCGTACGCGGGCCTGGTGCGGTACAGGGTGCGGCTCATGCTGGCGTACCACGAGGCCGGATCCCGCACGATCAGCAGGACCTTCGCCTCGGGAAAGGCGGCGGCGAGCTCCCGCCAGTAAAATGCCGCCGGCCAGGCAATCGTCGTGGCGAAACCGTCGAGCAGCCTTTTCCAGTCGGGTTTTTCGCCGTCCGCGACCCGCAGCCAATCCTGCGCATGCGCGGGGCTGGCGAAAAGCTCCCTCATGTAATGGCAGGGGCCGAATCCCAAAGTTTCCAACGCCAATCGGACCGAAGAGGTTCCGGTACGCCCGAAAGAGGCTCCGACGACCTTCAGCATGTGTACACCTCCTTCACCGAAGGGCGACCTCGAAACGCTCAATGCTGCGGGCCGTGAGGTTCGGGAAATACGTCGGCGCGCCGCGCGCCCTGATGCCGGGATATCGCTTGGCGATGACGCGGAGCACCACCCGGGTGAAGATGGCGGTAAAGGGCGAGCCGAGGCAGGACTTCGGGCCCCTGCCGAAGCCGAGATGCGGATTGGGATGCCGGTCCAGCAGCGCCGTGTCCGGGTCTGGGAAGCGCGCGGGGTCCCGGTTCGCCGCGCCCAGGAGCAGCGTGACGGCCTGCCCCGCGCGCACCGGGCTGCCGCCGACCTCGGTGTCGCGCACGCACGCGCGGGCGAGCGCCTGGATCGGGGAGGCGTAGCGGACCATCTCGTCCACCGCGCGGGCGGTGTCGGCCTCGCGGAACCGCTCCAGCCCGGCGGCCCGCTGGTGGAGCAGGGCGATCGCCACCAGCCCGAGCAGCTTGCTGCCGGAGCTGTAGCCGCTGAACAGCAGCCCCCGCACCGTGTTGGCGACGATGTCCGGGGCCACGCCGCTGCCGGTGGCCTGTTTCGCGATGACGCCGACGACGCCGGAGGGCGGCGGGCGGTCGAGCCAGTCCTCGACCAGCACGGCCAGCTCCTCCTGCGCGGCCACCACGGGTCGCCCCCGCTCGGGCCACAGCCCGGCGTCCATCCCCGCGACGATGTCGCGGGCGATCCGGCAGGCCCAGGCCGGGTCCGGCATCGGCACGCCGAGATAGGCGGAGGTCGTCGACAGGGCCAGCGGTTCGGCGAACTCCGTGAGGAACTCGAACGACGGACGGCGCGCGAGGTCGGCCAGCAGCTCGGTCGTGTGCTGCTCGATCATCCGCTCCAGGGCCTGGTGGTCCTGCGCGCGCAGCGCCTCCATGAACAGCCGGCGGACCACGGTGTGCTCCGGCGGATCCAGGGTCAGCATGTTGACGGCCCGCGGTGGCATCGTCTCGCCGACCCGGCGCCAGTCGGCCGCGAAGTTCGCGCTGTCCTTCAGTACGGCGACGCAATCGTCGTAACGACTGAAAATCCAGGAGTCAAGCCGGTCGTAGAAAAACGCGGGCCGTTTCCTGCGGAGTTTCTCGTACCACGGATAGGGGTTGCGAAGGAGTTCGGGAGAGGCGAGGGAGATAATGGGGTCGTGGTCCACAATTTCTGACAAGAGGCCCCTCTAACCGGCTGGCAGGCCTAATCAGACTCAAGCTCTCTAGAGAGATGATCCCTCGCGACCGGTTCGCTGTAAAGGCGTCAACTCCAGATAACACTGTGAATGCGCTCGGTGAGTAAACCGGTGCCCACGGTGATGTCATGGCGCTTTTCGCGTGCCGTTCCCGGGTGTAGGAGGATGGCCGGATGGATTTCCAGCCGATCGAGCGGGCGGCCGACGCGTTCCAGCGGCCGGTGAGCCCCGACCGCATCCAGGCCGTGTGCCGCCGCGTCTTCGGGCGGGACGCCCGGTCCGCCGTCGAGCTGGGGCTGGGGGCGTACAACAGCACCTATCGCGTCATGGTGGAGGGCCGGGCGCGGCCGGTGGTCGTGCGGTTCGCGCCGGAGCCCGCCGCGCAGTTCGGCTCCGAGCGGGAGCTGATGCGCAACGAGTACGCCACCGTGCCGTACCTCGCCGTCATCGCGCCGCTGATGCCGCGGGTCATCGCGGCGGACTGGTCGCACGAGCTGATCGGCCGCGACTACCTCGTGCAGAGCTTCCTCGACGGGGTGCCGGCGCCGGAGGGGCTGGGGGACTACCCGCGCACGGCCCGTACGACGTTCTTCCGCCGGCTGGGGGAGATCGCCCGCAGCGTCCACGCGGTGCGCGGGCCGGCGTTCGGGCCGGTCGCCGGCGAAGGGCACGCCTCCTGGAGCGCGGCCGTGCTCGCCTCCCTGGAGGACATCGCGGCCGACCTCGACCGATGCGCCCTGGACGCGGCCGACGTCCGCGAGGCCGCCGCCCTGGCGGCGGAGCGCCGCGCCGTGCTCGACGAGATCACCGAGCCCCGCCTGCTCACCGGCGACCTGTGGACGGTCAACGTCATGATCGCCCGAGGCGCCCCCGAGCCGCTGATCACCGGCGTGCTCGACCTGGACCGCACCTCGTGGGGCGACCCGGCCGCGGACTGGACCATCCGTATGGCCTCGGCGAAGCGGGACGAGCGGGTGGCGTTCTGGGAGGCGTACGGGGAGCCGGACCGGGGGCCGGCCGCGACCTGGCGTTCGCTGATCTATGAGGTGCGCCATCTCGGGGCGGTGCGGCTGGAGCGCCACCGCCTGGGCAACCACGACGGCGTCGGGCAGTCTTATGAGGCCGTGGCCAAGGTGCTGTCCGAACTCACTTGACGATGAGAAGCGCCGTGAAGTGGATCACTTTGCGTAGTCGTCAATTTATGTCCGGATTTCGTGACACACCAGCCCTGACGGAGCCGTAAAAGTGCGCCTAAAGTGGGACATTTACGCAGGTCAGATGGGTTGTGGTAAGAGATCGTATCGGTCTTGTCGATCTATTGCGGGTGACCTTACCGTTATGTCGGACGGTTTCTGACTGTTACATCTTTGCTTATATTCTGCGCGTTGATCGCCATCTCGTGGCAACTGGTTTTTCGACCCCGAGACGGGTTTTCGTTGCGGGGACGTCACTCCGGCCCGGAGTTGGGCGCCCCCCGTCAGCGCGAACGGAGAGTAATGGGCAAGTACCTGCTCCGCAGGTTGGCAATAAACGTGGTCCTGGTCGCCATAGCGGCGAGTCTCGCGTACATGCTCGCGGCCACCACCATGAACCCGCGAGCCGCGTATGAGGCCCGCCAGCCTCCCATCGCCGAGTCCGTCATCGACTCCACGCTCGACGGCTACAACCTGAACGACAAGGTTCCGGTGCTCGTGCGGTACGGGACGTGGGCGAAGGGCGTCATCACCGGGGACTTCGGCAAGACCTGGAACGGAGGCTCGGTCAACCAGGAGATGGGCCGCCGGATCATGGTCAGCCTGCGGCTGCTGCTCATCGGCACGCTGGTGGGCTTCGCCGTCGGGGTGGCGTTCGGCGCGATCTCGGCGGTGAAACAGTACAAGTTCAGCGACCGGTTAATCGGTGTGAGCTCCTTCGTGATCATGGCGATCCCGGTGTTCGTGCTGGCCACGGTGCTGGCCATCGCGACGTACAGCCTCAACGACGGGCTCGGGTTCACGCTGATCGAGTACACCGGCGAGTACAACCCGAAGCTGGTGGGCTGGGACCAGTTCCTCAACCGGCTGAACCATCTGATCCTGCCCACGATCTCGCTGAGCCTGGGCTCGATCGCGTTCTACAGCCGCATCCAGCGCAACATGATGCTCGACGTGCTGGGCCAGGACTTCGTCCGCACCGCCATGGCCAAGGGCCTGCGGCGCAGGACCGCGCTGATCAAGCACGCGCTGCGCACCTCGCTGATCCCCTCGGCCACGTACTTCGCGTTCGCGTTCGGCACGATGTTCACCGGGGCCACCTTCACCGAGAAGATCTTCAACTGGCACGGCATGGGCGCCTGGCTGGTCGACTCGATCAACCAGAACGACGTCAACTCCGTCGCGGCGGTGACCTTCTTCGCGGCGGTGTGTGTCCTGTTCGCCGCGTTCCTGTCCGACGTGCTGGTGGCGGCCCTCGATCCTCGGGTGCGGGTGAGCTGAGATGCGTTCGAAAGTCGTCCTCCGGCGCCTGTTCCGCAACAAGCAGGCCCGTTACGGCATAGCCGCCATGGTCCTGCTGGTCCTGCTGGCGTACGTCGGCCCCTTCATCGGCGCGTACGACTGGACGGACAAGGACTTCATGGCCTTCCTGTCGGCCCCCGACGCCGACCACTGGTGGGGCACCACCTCGATCGGCCAGGACATGTACGCGGTCACGCTCCGTGGCATGCAGAAGTCGATCATCGTCGGCCTGCTGGTCGCGCTGATCGCCACCGGCCTGGCCGCGGTGGTCGGAGCGTTCGCCGGATATTTCGGCGGCTGGGCGGACAAGCTGCTCATGTGGGGTGTGGACCTGCTGCTGGTCCTGCCCAGCTTCCTGATCATCGCGATCATCTCGCCGAGGTTGAAGGGCGGCTCCTGGTTCTGGTTCGTGGTGCTGCTCGCCGCGTTCTCCTGGATGATCACCTCCAGGGTCGTGCGCAGCATGACGCTCTCGCTCCGCGAGCGGGAGTACGTCCTGGCCGCCGTCTACATGGGCATCCCGCGCTGGAAGATCATCTTCCGGCACATCGTCCCCAACCTGTCCTCCTTGCTGATCATCGACGCCACGCTCAACGTCAGCGGCGCGATCATCGGCGAGGCGGCGCTGTCCTTCTTCGGCTTCGGCATCCAACCGCCGGACGTCTCGCTCGGCACGCTGATCGCGGAGGGCTCGCGCAACGCCACCGGTTACCCGTGGCTGTTCGTCTTCCCGGCCGGCCTGCTGGTGGCCATGGTGCTCGCCGTGAACCTGATCGGTGACGGCCTGCGTGACGCACTCGACCCGGGGAGCAACTCGTGAGCATCTTGGAGGTCAAGGACCTCACCGTCACCTTCCCCGGCGGCATCGAGGCCGTGCGCGGCGTCAGCTACGAGGTGGAGCGCGGCGAGGTGCTCGGCATCGTCGGCGAGTCCGGCTCCGGCAAGTCCGTGACCTCGCTCGCGGTCATGGGCCTGCTCCCGCGCAACGCCGTGGTCAGCGGCTCGGCCAAGCTGCACGGCCGCGAGCTGCTCGGCATGGACGAGGACGAGCTGATCAAGGTACGCGGCAAGGCGATCAGCATGATCTTCCAGGATCCGCTGTCGGCGTTCACGCCCGTCTACACGATCGGCGACCAGATCGCCGAGGCCGTGCGCGTCCACCAGAAGATGGCCAAGGACAAGGCCGCCAAGCGGGCCGTCGAGCTGCTCGACCTGGTCGGCATCCCGAACCCGGACCTGCGGGCCAAGGCGTTCCCGCACGAGTTCTCGGGCGGCATGCGCCAGCGGGCGATGATCGCCATGGCCATCGCCAACGACCCCGACCTGCTGATCTGCGACGAGCCGACGACCGCGCTCGACGTGACCATCCAGGCGCAGGTGCTGGAGGTGCTCAAGACCGCGCAGCGGGAGACGGGCGCCGGCATCGTGATGATCACCCATGACCTGGGCGTCATCGCCGGCATGGCCGACCGGGTGCTGGTCATGTACGCGGGCCGGCCGGTCGAGCAGGGGCCGGTGGACGACATCTACTACCGGCCGCGGATGCCGTACACGATGGGTCTGCTCGCCTCGATCCCCAGGGTCGACGGCGAGGAGGGGCCGCTCGTTCCGATCGAGGGCAACCCGCCGTCGCCGTCGGCGCTGCCGCCGGGCTGCCCCTTCGCGCCGCGCTGCCCGATGAAGGTGGACATGTGCGACGACGAGGAGCCGCCGCTGACGCCTTTCGGCGGCGGTCGCCACGTGGCGTGCATCCGCTCGCACGAGATCGAGCACAAGGGCCTGACCGGGCCCGACGTGTTCCCCGTGCCGGTCATCCCGCCGAGTGACGTGGTACGCGTGCCGCGCACCGAGCGCGCCACGGTGCTCGAGCTCGACGACATGATCAGGCACTACCCGCTGATGAAGGGCGCGGTCTTCAAGCGCCGCGTCGGCACCGTGTTCGCGGTCGACGGCATCAGCCTCGACATAGCCGAGGGCGAGACGCTGGCCCTGGTCGGGGAGTCCGGCTGCGGCAAGACGACCACGCTGCAGCAGATCATGCAGCTCCAGCCGCCGCAGGGCGGGCGGGTCGTGGTGCTCGGCAAGGACAGCGCCAAGCTGGACAAGGCCGCCCGCAAGGAGCTCCGGGGCGACCTGCAGATCGTCTTCCAGGACCCGATGGCCGCGCTCGACCCGCGCATGCCGGTCGGCGACATCATCGCCGAGCCGCTGCGCGCGCACGGCAGGAAGAACGCCTCGGCCCGGGTGGCGGAGCTGCTCCAGCTCGTCGGGCTCTCGCCCGAGCACGCCGAACGCTATCCGAGCCAGTTCTCCGGCGGCCAGCGGCAGCGCATCGGCATCGCCCGCGCGCTCGCGCTGGAGCCGAAGCTGCTGGTGCTGGACGAGCCGGTGTCCGCGCTCGACGTGTCCATCCAGGCAGGCGTGATCAACCTGCTGGAGGAGCTCAAGAACAGGCTGGGCCTGTCCTACCTGTTCGTGGCCCACGACCTGGCCGTGGTCAGGCACCTCGCCGACCGCGTCGCCGTCATGTACCTGGGCAGGATCGCCGAGATCGGAACGGTCGAGAACGTCTACGACCGTCCAGCGCACCCGTACACGCAGGCGCTGCTGTCGGCGATCCCCTTGCCCGACCCCGAGATGGAGCGCACCCGCGTGCGCATCCTGCTCGAAGGCGACCTGCCCAGCCCGGCCGACCCGCCGTCTGGCTGCAGGTTCCGCACTCGCTGTCCGAAGTTCGCCCAGCTCGGCGAGGCGGAGCGGCAGCGGTGCGTGGAAGAGGAGCCCTCGGTTGCCCGGCTCGCGAACGCCGTGGATCACGGCGCCGCCTGCCACTACGCGGAGGAGATCGAGGTCATCACGGCCTCGGACAATCAGGAGGAAGAGTGAAGGTTCGATACCGGGCGGCGGCAGGGCTCGCTGTCCTGGCGATGGCCGTGGCGGCTTGCGGCGGCGGTGGCACGGAGAGCAAGAAGCCGAGCGCCGAGCAGTCGCAGCAGGCCCAGCAGCAGATGGCGGAGACCCCGGCCATCAGCATCAACCCGGTGCCGTACGCGCAGGTCAAGGACGGCGGCACGCTGACCCTGGCGGTCGGCCAGTGGCCGAGCCAGTGGAACGGCAACCACGTCGACGGCAACCAGGCCGACACGGCGGACATGCTCGACGTGTTCATGCCCCAGCTGATGATGGCCGACGCTGAGGCCAACTTCACGCCGAACAAGGACTACGTCACCGACGTCAAGAACGAGACGGTGGACGGCAAGCAGGTCGTCACCTACACGCTCAACGACAAGGCCGTGTGGTCGGACGGCACGCCGATCACGTGGAAGGACCTCGAGGCCGCCTGGAAGATCAACAACGGCAAGGACAAGAAGTACAAGCCGGCTTCCACGGACGGCTGGGACAAGATCGAGTCGGTGACGAAGGGCGCCACGGACAAGGTCGCCGTCATCACCTTCGCCAAGCCGTACCTCGAGTGGCAGGGCATGTTCAACCGGGGCACCTCGCACCTCTTCCCCGCCTCGCACATGCTCGACCCCGAGAAGTACGAGAAGGACTACCTGCAGAAGATCCCGGTCACCTCGGGCCCCTTCAAGGTCGAGAAGATCGACGAGGGCACCAAGACGCTCACGCTCGTGCGTGACGACAAGTGGTGGGGCCAGAAGTCCAAGCTCGACAAGGTGATCTTCCGCACGATCGAGACGCCCGCCGCCGAGGTGAACGCCTTCGCCAACGGCGAGCTCGACGAGGTCGCGATCCAGGCGGGCAACCCGGCCGACCTCAAGCGGGCCAAGGAGGTCCCCGGCGCGGACGTCCGCAAGTCGCTCAGCCCGAACTGGCGGCACATCACCGTCAACAACCAGAGCGAGTTCCTGAAGGACAAGAACGTCCGGCACGCCGTCGCGTACGGGATCAACCGTGAGGTGATCACGCAGTCCGACCTGAAGGACATGGACTGGCCGATCCAGACGCTCGGCAACCACGTCTTCATGAACAACCACAAGGCCTACGTCGACAACTCCGGCGACCTCGGCAAGTACAACCTGGAAAAGGCCAAGCAGCTGCTCGACGCGGCCGGCTGGAAGCAGGAGGGCGACTACCGCAAGAAGGACGGCAAGGAGTTCGACCTGACCTTCGTCGTCCCCGCGGGCGTGCCGACCGCGAAGACGGAGGGCGAGCTCACCCAGGCCATGCTCAAGGAGGCCGGGATCAAGGTCACGATCCGCCCGGTCCCCGATGACAAGTTCTTCACCGACTACATCATCAAGGGCGACTTCGACCTGGTGCCGTTCTCCTGGATCGGCACGCCCCTGCCGATCGGCAGCCTCAAGCAGATCTACTACACCGGCTCCGAGAGCAACTTCCCGAAGGGCAGCGACCCGGCGCTGGACGCGGCCATCGACGCCGCGGTCGGCGAGACGGACCCGACCAAGGCCGCCGAGAAGGCCAACGAGGCCGACAAGCTGATCTGGGACATGGTGCACACCATCCCGCTGTACCAGCGCCCCGAGATCAAGGTGGTCAAGAAGACGGTCGCCAACTACGGCGCCCGCGGCTACGCGTACATCGACTGGACGTCGGTCGGCTTCACCGGCTGATCCCAGCCCTCTCCACGGAACCCCCGGTCGCTCCTCGGCCGGGGGTTTCCCCATTCCTCCGGATTTATCCGGCGAACTCCCGCAGCGTCATGGGCGGGCGGCCGCCGTAACGCTCGATGCTCTCGGTGACCCGGTAGAGCGGGTGGTCGCCGGAGCCGATGAGACGGAAGATCGCCCACAGGTGCGTCAGGTGATCGACCGTGTACGGGTCGCCGTAGACGCCCGGCGCCCGCGCCTCCCACTCCTCGGGCGGCAGATCGGCGTACGAGAGCCCGAGCGCGTCCGCCGCCTCCCCGATCGTCGCCAGCTGCCCGGTCACCAGGCACACCGGGTCGGCCGGTCCGCGGTCGAGCAGGAGCCCGGCGGCGACCCTGGCCACGTCCTCGCCCGCGACCAGCGGGATCCGCGTGTCGCGCGGCCCCAGTGGGAGCGCCAGCGTGCCGCCCGCGGCGGCGAAGGCCAGGTTCTCGAAGAAGACGGCGGCCCGCAGGTGCACCGCGCCCACCCCGGCCCAGTCGAACACCTGCTCCGCCACCCAGTGCCGGCGCATCCGCGGCGTGAGGGCCTCGGGGGAGGCGTCGAGCTGCGACACCTCGACCACGCGCGCCACCCCCTCCTCCCTGGCCGCGGCGGCGAACACGCCGGTGGCGTCGAGCAGCCCGGCCGTCACCGGATAGGTGAAGAACGCCCTGCTGATCCCGCGCATGGCGGGCCGCACCGACGCGATCTCCCTGAGGTCGCCGACCACCACCTCCGCCCCGAGCTTGCGCAGCTCATCGGCCCGGTGGTCGTCGGAGTGCACGAAGGCGCGCACCGCCTGGCCGCGCTGCAGCAGCAGGTTCGTGACGTGCCGGCCGGTCGAGCCCTGCGGGCCGCCGGCCGCTCCCGTGACCAGGATCATCACGCCTCCTTCCCGGGCAGGGTGAGGGTGAACAGGCCGAGCCGCTCCAGGTCGCGCAGGAACGGCCCGGCGGGGAACGCCTCGGCCGGGCCGTACACGCCGGGGCTGCCCGGGTCCGCGGCCAAGCGGACGGCGGCCTCCACCGAGGCCAGCGCGCTCATGCGCCACAGGTCGCGCCCGCTGACCTGCCCGGCCCCGCCGCCGCCGTCGGCGGTGATGACCTGCGCGGCGACCGTGAACGCGGAGCCCGCCCGCGTCCCGGCGTCGGCGTCCTCGCTGGTGAACACCTGCTCCTCCTGGAACGTGTCCGCCGTGAGCTGCGCCTCGACCCTGCGCGTGCGTACGTGCCTGGGGACGGTGACGACCTCGGAGAACGGGACGGGGGCGATCATCGTGCGCGGGCCGAGCGGCGGCGGGAACGGGAAGACGGCGTTGCGCGGCTCGACGTAGCCGACGTGCTGCTCGCCGTCGCTGTAGGTGATCCGCCGGGTGTCGGCGAACAGCAGCTCGGCGGTCTGCTTGGCGCCCGTCGTCAGCCGCCAGCCGGACACCGCGTAGGCGGTGATCACCCGTTCGATGTCCGTCAGGCCGTCGGCCACGGCGGCGGCGAGCAGGTCGCCCGTCCCGCCGTAGAAGCTCATGGCCGTGACCATGGTGATGCCCGCTCTCCTCGCGGGCTCTGGCATGACGTCGAACATCCACTTCGTGTGGTGCTGCTCCAGGGCGTGGTCCACGTAGTGGCAGCCGCCCTCGGCCGCCGCCGTGGCGACGGGCTTGCCGGTGTGCGTGAACGGGCCCGCGCAGTGGATCAGCACGGCCGACTGCTCCGCGAGCGCGCGCAGCGCGGCGGGGTCGTCCAGCGGGGCCTGGTGGAAGGGCGCCCCGCCGAGCTCGTCGGACAGGGTCTTGAGCGCTGCGCCGTCGCGGCCGGCCAGGATGACCTCCTTGCCGCGGGCGCGGAGCTCCGCGGCCACCAGCCGCCCGGTGTGACCGGTGGCGCCGTAGACGGCGATGCGCGGCGAGGACGAGGGGGACACGACTCACCTCCATGTTTCATACTGGCGGTATGTAACTGTGCTTCGAAGTTACGTACCGCGAGTATGCAAGTCAATGGGAGCGCGATGATCCGCCGTACCCAGGCAGAGCGATCGGACGAGACGACGGGGCGGCTGGTGCGGGCCGCGCGGGAGCTGTTCGGGGCCCATGGCTACACGCTCACGTCGATCGACGCGGTGGCCGCCGCGGCCGGGGTGACCAAGGGGGCGGCCTACCACCACTTCAACGGAAAGGTCGCGCTGTTTCGGGCGGCGTTCGTGGGGGAGCAGGAGGAGGTCGCCGCCGCCCTGGAGCGGGCCGCCCTCTCGGAGGCCGACCCGTGGGCGGCGCTGCGGCGCGGCTGCCGCACGTTTCTCGAGCGCTGCCTCGATCCGGGGTTCCGGCAGATCGTCCTGCTTGACGCGCCGTCGGTGCTGGGCTGGGAGACGGTCCGCGAGATCGAGTACGGTCACACGCTGCGGGTCCTGCTCGCCGGGCTCCAGTTGGCCACGGCGGACGGGTTGGCGACCGACGGCGACCTGGCTGGGGCGGGTGGGCGCGTGGCCGACGGCGACCTGCCCATCCGCGCGCAGCTCGTCTTCGGCGCGTTGTGCGAAGGGGGGATGCTGCTGGCCCGCTCCGCCGACCCGGCGGCCGACCTGCCGCGGATCGCCGCGGAGGCCGACCGCTTCCTGGCGGCGCTCAGGCCGTGATCAGCCGTGCGAGTCGGTGCGGCCGGCCTTGGCGAAGGTCTCGCAGGCCGGGCCGTTCGGCCCGCCGACGCGTACGGAGTTGAAGAAGTCGCGGAACGAGCTGAAGAAGTTGCCCTTCCCGCCGGCCACGGTCACGGCGGAGCAGCCGCCGTAGTTCGCCTCCGAGTAGAGGTGGATGGTCGAGCTCGTGCGGTTCCAGTCGGACTTCGCGCGGTCGGCCATGTTGAGGGCGGCCAGGTCCGGGGTGTTGCTCTGGATCTGGACGATGTCGCCCGTGCCGTCCAGGCCGGAGAACAGGCAGTAGTAGTTGGCGGGGCAACGGTCATAACCGTCGGCCGCCTGCGCGGGCACGGCCGTCAGCGCGAGGGCCGCGGCGGCGATCGGTAATGCCAGAATGTGAAGCTTCTTGCCCAATGTTCCTCCATTGGTGAAACTTTCTTTCGGATCGAACATACAGGGCGGGATCTTGTCAGGAAAGGGGGTTCGCCAACGCCGCTTCGCGTCCCCTCTCGCGACCCGGCCCCACCACTGCGCCCGCAACGCCACTCCGCCTGCCCGCTGCGTCCGTGTCGCGCCCGTGCCTACGCTGCCGAGCCGCGGTGAAAGGTTCACGCCGGTCCCATCGCCCGGAGGCCGCGGATGAACAGCTCCAGGTGGCGCCGGGCGAGCGCGTGCTTGGCCGCGTCCGTGAGCGGCCCGGGGAGAGGGCGGGAGATCCGTACGAGCATGGTCGTGATGTCCATGAACGTGACGCCCTCCGGCAGCGCCCCCGCCGCGTGGGCGTCGGAGATCATCTGGCGGATGGTGCGGGCGGCCTCCTCGCGTACGGGTGACAGCACCGGGTCGTTCGCCGGGTCCACCGCGTCGAGCAGGGCCGGGAGCACGGCCGAGACCCGCAGTTCGAGCGCCTCGCGCAGGTAGCGCGCCAGCGCCTCGAACGGATCGCGCTCCTCCTCGGCCGCCGCCTTGGCCGCGGCGGCGGTCCTGGTCAGGGCGTCCAGCGCGACCGCGCGCAGCAGGGCGTCGCGGTCGGGGAAGCGGCGGTAGAGCGTGGCGCTGCCGACCCCGGCACGGCGGGCGATGTCGTCGAGCGGGACGTCGGGGCCCCGCTCGGCGACCATGTCGCGGGCGGCGAGCAGGATCTGCTCCAGGTTGCGCCGTGCGTCGGCCCGCATGGGCTTGACCATCACACTCACCAGCATATGGGGGAAAACTCCCCGGTTGGGGTTGTGCCGGTCGGGGAGTCGTGCCAGATTTAAGTGGGGAATTTTTCCCCGGTTATTGAGAGGGGCAGATCATGAGCAGCCAGGAGCAGGTCCTCGACCTCGTTCGCCGCTGGGCGCGGGCCGAGCTGGACGGTGACGCGGACGCCTTCGGCGACCTCCTCGGCGAGGACTTCGCGGGCATCGGTCCCGTGGGGTTCAAGCTGGACAAACAGCAGTGGGCCGGCCGGCATCGGGGCGATCTGAAGAACCACCACTTCGAGATCCTCGACCCGCAGGTGCGCCTGCACGGCGACGCCGCGATCGTGCACGGCGTGCAGGAGCAGCGCACGTCGGTCAGGGGGCACGAGGTCAACGACTCGTTCAGGGTGACCCTGGTCGCCCTCAGGCAGGGCGAGCGCTGGGTGATCGCCAACCTCCAGCTCAGCGGCCCGCTCCAGGACGCGTCGGCGCCGCCGCCGTTCGCCCGTCCGCGGGGGTGAAACTTTCACCCTGTCCCCGCTGGTGAGGGGTATGGCCGCGGGCTGGGGCTGGGCGGCCGGGCGGGGGTGTTCTAGAGTTTTGGGAGCGCTCCCAAACCTCTGGACGTGCCATGAGCAGCAGACAGTGGGCGATCAAGGCGGCCGTGCCGCTGCTCGTCGCCGCCGGACTGGTCGTTCCCCGGGCGCTCGCCGCCCCCTACCAGGACCCGAGCCTGCCCGTGCCCACCCGGGTGGCCGACCTCATGTCCAGGATGACGCTGGACGAGAAGCTCGGCCAGATGACCCAGGCCGAACGCGGCTCGGTCGGCAACTCCGACGTCACCACGTACCGGCTCGGCTCGGTGCTGTCGGGCGGCGGCTCCGCGCCGTCGCCCAACACGGCCGCGTCCTGGGCGGACATGTACGACGGATACCAGAACGCGGCCCTGGCCACGCCGCTCGGCATCCCCATCCTCTACGGCGCCGACGCCGTGCACGGCCACAACAACGTCGTCGGCGCCACGATCTTCCCGCACAACATCGGCCTCGGCGCCACCCGGGATCCCGCCCTGGTCGAGCGCGTCGGCCGGGCCGTGGCAGAGGAGGTGTCGGGCACCGGCGTCGACTGGGACTTCGCCCCCTGCCTGTGCGTGGCCCGCAACGACCGGTGGGGCCGCACGTACGAGTCCTTCGGCGAGACGCCGGAGCTGACCGCGTCGATGGCCACGATCGTCACGGGCCTGCAGGGCGCCACGCTGAACGGCCCCGCGTCCGTGCTCGCCACCGCCAAGCACTACGTCGGCGACGGCGGCACCGCGGGTGGCGTCGACCAGGGCGACACCCAGCTGTCCGAGGCCGATCTGCGGGCGATCCACCTGCCGCCGTTCAGGGCCGCGGTGGAGCGCGGGGTGGGCTCGGTGATGATCTCGTTCAGCAGCTGGAACGGCGCCAGGCTGCACGGACACCAGTACCTGATCACCACGGTGCTCAAGGGCGAGCTGGGCTTCTCGGGGTTCGTGGTCTCCGACTGGAACGGCATCGACCAGATCGACGGCGCCACCGGCACGTCCGCGCTCGACGTGCGCACCGCCGTGAACGCGGGCGTCGACATGGTGATGGTCCCCACGGCCTGGCGCCAGTTCATCGACCTGCTGCGGGCCGAGGTGCAGGCCGGCCGGGTGACCACGGCCAGGGTCGACGACGCGGTACGGCGCATCCTGACCAAGAAGTTCGAGCTCGGCCTGTTCGAGAAGCCGCTGACGGACCGCTCGTACACCTCGACCGTGGGCAGCGCGGCGCACCGCGCGCTGGCCCGCGAGGCGGTGGCCAGGTCGCAGGTCGTGCTGAAGAACGCCGGGAACGTGCTGCCGCTCGCCCGCGGCGGCAAGATCTTCGTGGCCGGCAGGAGCGCGGACAACATCGGCTACCAGAGCGGCGGCTGGACGATCTCCTGGCAGGGCTCGTCCGGCAACATCACCCCGGGCACCACCATCCTGCAGGGCATCAGGAACGGCGCGGGCTCCGGCACGACCGTCACCTACAGCCAGGACGGCACCGGCATCGACTCCTCCTACCGCGTCGCCGTCGCGGTGGTCGGCGAGACGCCGTACGCCGAGGGCCAGGGCGACCGGCCCGGCGGCCTCGGGCTGGACGCCGCCGACCTCAACACCATCGCGAACCTGAGAGCGTCCGGCGTCCCGGTCGTCGTGGTGCTGGTCTCGGGGCGCCCCCTCGACATCGCCTCCCAGCTGTCCGGCTGGAACGCGCTGGTGGCCGCCTGGCTGCCGGGCACCGAGGGGCAGGGGGTGGCGGACGTGCTGTTCGGGGCCGTCCAGCCGGCCGGCAAGCTGCCCATGACGTGGATGAGCAGCGCGTCCCAGCAGCCGATCAACTCAGGGGACGGGAAGACGCCGCTGTTCCCGTACGGGTTCGGGCTGACGTACGCGCAGGGGGACACCAGCCCGCCCACCGCGCCAGGCACGCCGGCGGCCTCCGCGGTCACCTCGTCGTCCGCGACCCTGACGTGGGCCGCCTCCGGCGACGACGTGGGGGTGACGGGGTACGACGTGGTCCGCGTGCAGAGCTCGACGGAGACGACGGTGACCACGAGCACGACGGCCTCGGCCACCGTCACGGGGCTGACGGCGGGCACTTCGTACACCTTCGCCGTGTACGCCAGGGACGCGGCGGGCAACCGCTCGCCCCGCTCGGGAACGGTGAGCGTGACGACGGGCGGCGCTCAGGCGGGCGGCTGCACGGCCGCCGCGACCGTGCAGAGCCAGTGGGGCACCGGGTACGTCGTCCAGGTCACCGTGACCAACACCGGCACCACGCCCCTGACCAGTTGGGCCGTCACCTTCACGGTGCCGCCAGGGCACACGATCGTCGGGGGGTGGAACGTCACGATGAGCACGTCCGGCCAGGCCGTCACCGCCCGCAACGCCGCGCACAACGGCTCGCTCGCCCCGGGGGCGAGCACGTCGTTCGGCTTCCAGGGGAGCCGCCCCGACGGCGACGGCCGCCTGCCGTCCGGCTACGCCTGCGGATGACGGAAGGGCCGCCCGGCCCCTCCGTCACCCGGTCACGGTCAGCGGTCGACGTGCAGCCGGTCGAACTCGACCGCCGGCGTGCTGCCGGCGAAGTTGCGGTCGACCTCGGCGCGTTCGGCGGCGCTCGGGTTCGCGTTGGTGCAGCTCACGGGTGCGCTCGACCCTGACATCAGGTCGGAGCACAGCCCGGTGCGCCGGTCGGGCAGGCCCAGGATGTGGCCGATCTCGTGGGTGGAGATGCGCAGCGGGTTGTAGCCCTGCGCGGTGGCCTCCCTGCCGATCCAGATCGTGCCGCGGCCCAGGCTGGTGGGCAGCGCGCGCGGCCAGCCGTTGTCGGCGTACACGACGAAGTCGGCGGGTGTTCCCTGGACGAGCCGGACGTTGACGACGCTGGAGTTCCAGACCTGGGCTGCCTGGTTCACCGTGGACACGAACTCGGCCGCCCTGCTCGCGTCGTACCTGACGACCCTGACCAGGGCCGCGGCCTGCGCGGGCGCGGTGACCAGCAGGAACGTGAGACCGAGTAAGAGGGAGAGCGCGAGACGAAGGGGTCTTGGCACGGGGCCTCCTCCGGGAGTTGGGGGTGCCGCCACGGTATGCATGCCGCCCGCCCCAGGAGACGTACCAGATTGCCCCTATCGCGGTGATATGGCGGGCGCCTCAGCGGTCGCGGAGAGCGGGCCCATCAAAACTGTCAGTGGCCGAACGCATACTCAGAGCATGCAGGATGAGCCTCTCGAACTCGGCGAGATCGCCACCCCCACCTGGAACGTCCACAACGACAAGATGGCAGAGGTCGGCTTCCTGACCATCGCCAGGCGGCTGCCCTCGCTCGTGGCGCAGGCGATGCGCATGTCCTGGGGCGCCAGCCGGCGCGACACCCTGGCCACGATCACGCTCAACCTCCTCGGCGGCGTCTTCACGGCCTTCGGCCTGCTGGCGACCACCGGCGTCCTGACCGCCCTCTTCAGTGAGGGCCCGACCCCCGATCGCGTGCTGGCCGCGCTGCCCAGCCTCGTCCTGGTCGGCGGCGCGGCCGTGCTGCGCACGACCGTTCAGGCGGGCGCCGGCTGGGCGGAGTCACGCCTCACCCCGCAGATCACCCGGCTGACGGAGGAGCGCCTGTACGGGCTGACCAGCCGGGTGGAGCTCGTGGCCTACGACGACCCGGAGTTCCACGACGCCCTGGAACGTGCCAGAGGCCGGGGCGTGGGCGTGGCCGGCTGGGTGGTGTCGTCGGCCATCGACGTGGTCACGGCCGCGGTCGGCATCGCGGCCGCGGCCGGCGTGCTCGGCCTGCTCCATCCGGTGCTCCTGCCGCTGCTGCTGCTCGCCGTCCTGCCCGACTCCTGGGCGGCGGTCCGCAGCGCGCGCATGCGCTACGCGACCATGTACGGCCTCATCCCGGCCCGCCGCCGAAAGTGGATCATCGCGGAGCTGCTGGCCGAGCGCGACCCGGCGGCCGAGGTGCGCTCGTTCACCATGCGCGGCTTCCTGCTGCGCATGTACGACGCGGTGGCCACGGCCGAGCAGGACGTCCTGCTCCGACTGGCCAAACGCCAGACCGTCGCCCGGCTCGTCGGCGAGGCCCTCGGCGGCGTCGGCTCCGCCCTCGTCTACGTGGCCCTCGGCCTGCTCCTGGCGGTGGCCGCCATCCCGCTGGCGGTGGCGGGCACCGCGGTCCTGGCGATCAGATCGGGGCAGAGCTCGCTGAGCGGTTTCCTGTACGCCACCAACAGCCTCTACGAGCAGGGCCTCTACTTCACCGACTTCCTGGAGTTCTGCGAGGACGCCGAGCGCCGCCTGACCGGCCCCCGCCCGGCCGCGGCCCCGGCCGGCTTCGACCACATCACGGCCTCCGGCATCACCTTCACCTACCCCGGCGCCGAGGAGCCCGCCCTGCGCGAGGTGTCCATCGAGATCAAACGCGGCGAGGTCATCGCCTTCGT
>NZ_JBEXCR010000042.1:0-123524 GCF_040605375.1 Nonomuraea sp. NPDC005650 | reverse complement strand
TCGCCAGGGTGCGCACGCCGTCGGTGCCGTGCAGGTGCTCGGTCACGCCGAGGCCGTAGACGATGGCCGGCCGTTTGGCCACCCCGTACAGGCGTGCCGCCGCGACCAGATCCTCCGCGAGTATGCCGGTGATCTCGGCCACCCGGTCAGGCGGGTAGTCGGCGAGTATCGCGGTCAGCTCCGGCAACCCGCCGGCGCGGTGTCGCAGGAATTCCTCATCGATCAGCCCCTGCGTGAGCAGCACGTTGGCGAGGCCGTTGAACAGGGCGACGTTGGTCCCGGGGCGGGGCCGCAGGTGCACGTCGGCGTAGCCCGCGAGTCCGACGGCCCGTGGATCGGCCACGATCAGGCGCGCGCCGTGCAGCACCCGCTGGAGCAGCCGCGCCCCGACGACCGGGTGCGCCTCGACGGGGTTCGCGCCCACCACGAGCAGGCAGTCGGCGTGCTCCACGTCCTCGAAGGCGTCGGTGCCGCCGGACAGGCCGAACGCGGCGGTCAGCCCGGCGGCGGACGGGGAGTGGCACAGCCGCGAGCAGTTGTCGACGTTGTTGGTGCCGATGGCGACCCGCATGAACTTCTGGATCAGGTAGTTCTCCTCGTTGGTGGCCCTGGCCGAGGAGATCGCCGCCACCGCGTCGGGGCCCGACTCGGTCACCGCGGCCCGTAGCCCGCGGGCGATGTGGGCGAGCGCCTCGTCCCAGCTCACGGGCTCCAGTCCGGAACGGCGGCGCAGCAGAGGCTGGGTGAGCCGTTCTGGAGAGCGCAGGAATCCGTGGGCGAAGCGGCCCTTGACGCACGCGTGCCCCCGATTGACCGGGCCGTCCTTGGCCGGGCGCACCGCGGCGACCTCGCCGTCACGGGTCAACACGTCCAGGGCGCAGCCGACGCCACAGTATCCGCAGGTAGTACGCGTGCGAGTGAGCGTGGCCACGTGAGTCCCGATCGGCAGCCCCGGCTCGGTGAGAGCGCCGGTGGGGCACGTATCCACGCAGCCTCCGCACGCGACGCAATCCGATTGTGCCCAGAGGCCGCCGGTGCCGGGCGCGACCACCGTCTCCGAGCCGCGCCCCACCAGCGTGAGCGCGAACGTGCCCTGAACCTCGGCACACATCCTCACGCAGCGACCACAGGCGATGCACAGATCCCGGTCAAGATGGACGAACGGATGCGTGTGGTCCAGCCCCCTCCCGGCACCGCCTTGAGCGGCTTCCGGCCCGATGCCCAGGGCTCGGCACACCAGCGCCAGCTCGCCATCCCCCTCGAGCACCTGCGGTGGAAGCGCCGAGACGATCACCTCAACGGCGTCATGGCGCAATCGGCGCAGGTCCTCTTCCTCGACGCTCACCTGGGCGCCGTCCACCGCAGGAGTCACGCAGGCGGCCACGACCCGCCCATCGAGCCGTACCAGGCAGGCCCGGCAGGAGCCCACGGGCGTCAGCCGGTCGTCATGACAGAGCGTGGGCAGATCGCGGCCCGCCGCCCGCACCGCCACCAGCACCAGCACCGAGGCCTCCTCCGGGAGGTCGACGACGGCGCCCTCCACTGTGACCCTCATCCGCCCCACCCGCGCAAACGCTCGCCATATGCGCGGACCAGGCTCCGCACCGCGTGCGGCAGCCGACGGCCGAACGCACACAAACTGGCCTCGCCCATCACATCCAACATGCGGGCATAGGCATCACCAGGTGGGGCACCGGACCTGGCCTGCTCCAGCCCACGACGGGAGCCGACCCGGCACGGCGAGCACGCGCCGCAACTCTCCGCCGCGGCGAACGCCCACACGTGCCGCAGCACATCCAACGGGTCCAGCCGCCTGTCGACGGCCACCAACCCGGCATGACCCAGCGCGGCGCCGTAACCCGCCAGCCCCGCCTCCGTGAGCGGAACGTCCAGATCCCCTTCTGCCAGGAAGCCGCCCAGCGGGCCGCCGACCTGCAGCACACCGAGCTCGGCGCCCTCCCGCAAGCCGCCGCCCAGTTCGGTGACGATCCGCCGGACCGGCACGCCGAGCTCAACCTCATAGCAGCCGGGCCGGACGAACCGCTCCGACAGGCAGACCAGCTTCGTCCCGGCCTCCCCGGGCGCGCCCCGGCGGGCGTAGGCCTCGCCACCGCGGCTGACGATCCACGGCACCGCGGCCAGCGTCTCGACGTTGTTGACCACCGTCGGCGCATCCCACAAACCCTGGCTGGTCGGGTACGGCGGGCGTGCCCGCGCGCAACCACGACTGCCTTCGAGACCCGCCATCAACGCCGTCTCCTCGCCCGCGACATAGGAACCGGCGCCCGCCACCACCTCCACATCCAGATCCACGTCGCTGCCGTGCACCCCTCGGCCAAGGTGACCGTCCGCGCGCGCCTGCTCCACGGCCGCCCTCATCGCCGCCAGCGCGCGCGGATACTCCGAACGCACCAGCACCAGGCCGCGACGAGCCCCGCAGGCGAAGCAGGCCAGTGCCAGCCCTTCCAGTACCCGCGCCGGATCGGCCTCCATCAGCAGCCGGTCGGCGTACGAGCCGGGATCGCCCTCGTCGCCGTTGGCGATGACCACCGTGTCCGGCGAGCCGCCCGCCGCCGCCCACTTGGCCGCCACAGGAAAGCCCGCGCCGCCCCGGCCGCGCAGCCCGGAGGCCTCGACCTGCGACCGGACCAGCTCCGGCGAGTGCCGGCCGACGGTTTCCACCCAGGTCCGCCACGCGACCTCACCTGCCACGATCCCGGCCAGCACGACCGGGTCCCCGGTGGCGTCGGTGGCCGGGATCGGCGGTGCCTGCGGCTGTGCACGTCCGGCCACCTGGTCGACGACGTCCGGGCCGACACAGGGTGTCTCGCCGTCCAGGCAGGCGGGCCCGGCGTAGCAGTAACCGAGGCAGCGGACCGTCTGCAGGGAGACGCCGGCTTCCCGGTTGAGATCGTCATCAGCTGTGACACCGAGCACGTCCCGGAGGGCAGGCAGATGCACTCCCGCCTGCGCCGCGAAGCACGCGGTCGCGGCGCAGACCCGCACATGGCGACGCCCATGCGGAACCGCCAGGTCCGCGTAGAAGGTGGCCGGACCCAGCCCCGCCGCAGCGGGCAGCCCGAACCGTCTGGCCACCTCCGGCGCCCAGCGCTCAGGCTCTTCCCCATGCTCCTCGGCACCTTCGGCAAGAGCCTCGATCAGGCGGACACCTGGCCGCCCGCGCCGCTCAGCCAGGGCGCGAAATGCATCGAAAGGATCGCTTCACGAATTTCTTCCTGCCCATTTCCCGGATAACAGACACCCGCTCACCTGCTCCTACCTGCGGACTCTCCGCCGACCGCGTGCGTCAGGGATCAACTACATCAGGGGCGGCGGCAGCGTAACCGCCGCCCTGGCCTGCCCAGGACCTTTGACCAATGACACACGAGCAAAGTCCCTGCCAGTGCCGCATCAGGCAACGTTCGCCCTGTTGACTACCTCGCGGGTCACCGAAGGCAGACCGAATGGACAGGCAGGACGCTCAGGCGCCGGTGAAGGCGAGACCGTGGTCGGCTGCGTACGCGGCAAATACCTCCGCGGGTGTTCCATCCGTATGGAGGAAACGCTGGTCAAGGATGGTGGCGAGGTCTTCCAACGCACCAGCGAGCAGGTCGGCCATCAGACGTGCCGGCCCGTGCAGCCAAGGCCGAGGTGATTTGCCGCCCGAGCTGGGCCGCGTTTGGAGCCTAGGCTGCTGGCACCGTTGGTGAACGCAGACTCGCCGCATCGGAGATGCAGCCAGGCTGTCGGGGTGGCAGCACGAGTACGCGTCCGTGAGATGGATGACGAGGGGCAGCGCCTGTTGCGGATCATCCGCAGAGGCCCCGGTCGGTGATGCCCTGGCGGCGGGCCCAGATGGCTGGGGCCCCACAGGGCATGCCCGTGGCGAAGATCGCCGAGGTGACGTTTACCATTGTGGCTGGGGTGAACTCACGGGCCAAGCTCGCCCGGCCAGCACCGGGCGCCCCCACCTTCGCAACTCGTGGCGACCGTGTTGCAGCAGCCGCTGCTGCATCTCCGCGCTCGACAACCCGCGGCGCGAACTACGGAGATCGCGCAGGATCAGCTCAGTGGCCTCTTCCGGATCCATTCCGAAGGGCTGGACCCAAGGCTGATGCCAGCTGCTCATTGGCTCTGTGGACTATGGGGTGAGAGACCGCGAGTTGCGCACCTCTCCGCCCACATGCGGTTCCAGCGTGGAAAGGGCTGTGCTTGTCGAACTCTGCCTGTGGAATGACTCGTAGACATCGATCAACACCCGTCGCTGCCGCTTCGTGATGGTGGCATCGGCCAGGATGGCGGCTGGGACGCTGCCACAATTTCGGCCTGCGAGGGCTTCGAGTTGTGCGCAGAACAATTGGACCGCGATGCACAAGCTGTTGACGAGTGGGCGCAGGACTATGGCGCATGGCGTCCATCGAGCACGGCTTGCCCGGCTCCGGCTAGAGGCGAACATCTCGGCTGGCATCGAGAGTGGACTCTGGACAAACCGAGGCAGTCTCGCAGGGCGCGACACCGATCATCGTCTCGCACATAATGCCACCCGCCTCGACTACATACCGCAATAACGTGTTGCAATCTGTGGTATTGCCGGTGTGGCTACTCCGAACCCCAGTCCCGTTTCCTGGATTCACCAAAAGCGCGACCAAAGACTGCCCCGCTTCTAGGGCACCGGTTCGATCCGCGCAGAGCCCCCAGGCAGGGAGGGATGCGGATCCCATCGCCTGAGGCCGAGGAGTCTGGTTGTGTGCACATGTGGTGCAGTCTGTAGAGGCAGGCTCGTAGATCGTCAATCTGCTCCGATTTCGGGCTGTCCGCCGCGTCGAGGTCGATACGGCGGCTAAGCCCGGTGATCTCGGCATGTGCCCGGCTCATGGTCACGGTCGCCTCGCGCCGGCAAGCAACAACCGCAATTGCTACACCGTGCATATTGCACAGCCGGACACCATCCTGATAGCAGGGATCGCGTTGGTGTGGCGTGCCGCGGTCGAAGTAGCTTGGTGAACTCGCTGGACGTCGTGAACTGCGGTGCGCGAACTGATTGATAATCCTCGCTCAGTGGATTGGTTCTCCGTCGACATGACCGGCGCGAACACCGGCATGAGCCCGCTGATGGTCAGGAGTCGTAGCATTCGATCGGGCAGACCGATCAGCTCGAGCGCCACCCCCGAAGCGTGAGCCGTCTCGCCGCAGATGCGCAGCGCTCTTAGGCCCGACATATCGCAAAAGCTGATGCCGGAAAGGTCGAGCACAAGTCGCGGACCTGCGTCCGCGACCGCAGCGTTGACCAGCATGCTGAGCGGCTCAGCAGTCGCCAAGTCCAACTCACCCACGATCTCCATCACGGTCACGCCGTCAGACGCCTGCGTGATCACACGAAGCGGTCTGCACGATTGCGACATTGACTGGATGCTGGGTGCCAGATTGCCACCCCGTTTTCCTCGCTCCACTCTCATGGGAGCCCCCCGTATGGATTGAACTACAAGAAGGATGACAATTCGGACAGGAGTGTCCACAGGGCCGAAGGTCCCGATGAGGGCATCCAAACGGCCAGGAGTGACTGGCTGCCCCTTCGTCATGAACACGCCGCCCAGCGCGTTCTCACCGGTGCCCTTGAGAAACCCCGGTCGTAGGGCTGCCGCCGGAGATCCAGGCGCAGTTGGCCGAGGTGGTGAAGCCCCAGCCGAAGGTCTTGTCCAGGAACGCCCGCAGGAAGATCCTGCCGATCGAGATCCGGGCGATCACCCAGACCCAGTCGACCGAGTGCTTGCCGACGGGGGTGCGGCGTGCCTGGCGGGGGTGGCGGCCATGGCGGCCCCCTTTCAGCGGGGATTCGTCGTCCTTTGCACGCACCAAGCACACCGCCTGTGTCCTCTTCCCGGCACTGCCGTACGGCCCACCGTGCGGGACGTACGTCCCGCACGGTGGGTAAGCACTCCGGGAGTTGTCCCGCACGTTCCTCACTCGGCCCGGCTGGCCGGTGAGAAGCAGGCTTCCTCTTCTTGCGCGAAGTGCAAGGTCAGCACGGCATGGAGCCCCAAAAGGCAGGCCCACAGGTCGTCGATCTGGTCCGGCCTGAGCCCGTCCCCCGCGGCGAGCTCGACGTGGCGGCCAAGCCCGGGTCGCGAGCCTGGTGATCTCGGCGTGTGCCCTGCTCATGGTCATGGTCGCCTCGGGGCCGCCGAGCGGCCTGCTGGCGTAGGGCGCGACGAGCTCGCGATCGAAGCGGTGCAGCAAGGCGTTGGTGGGCGTCCACGTACAGACGGGTTCCCCTTGCTGGGCGCGGAGCTCGTGCGCGTTGATGATCACCGCGACATCGAGGCCCCTCCTGCAGAAGCGTGCCGACGGCCGGTGGAAGAGCGCCCAGAACCGCTACGAACATCGCGACCAGCAACATGCCGATGCCGGCTCCGGCGCTCTGCACGGCGATGTGCCGGGTGCGGCGGGCCACGTCCATGGCTCCGGTCGGTGGTCAGCACTACCTCGGCCGCCTTGTCTCAGGACACCGCCGATACTCCGGACGACAACCGTGAAAACCAGAAGACCGTCGACTGCAAACGCTCCGCACCTGGAGCCTTCCCTCCTGGTCAGCTGCCTCCCTGGGACTTTCGACCTGCCCAGATGGGACCGATCGTCCGCAGAGCGAACACAAATGCCGATCGTTCGGCCTCGCATTTCGGGGACCAACAGCACTTTCGCGGCCGGGAAAGCCGGGACTGTTATGGAAGAGAGTTCAAGGAGCTATCGATGCAGATCAGAGTGCATGACGTCATGTCCAAAGACGTCACATACGTCACCCCTGATGCATCCTTCAAGGACGTCGCTGAGGCATTGATCCGCCACCGAGTGGATGCGCTGCCCGTGCTCGACGATGACAAGCGTGTGGTCGGAATCGTGTCCGAGGCCGATCTACTGCCCAAGGAGGAGTTCAAGGAGCAGTACACCCGCGAGGGCTACCAGCCGCCAATCCGAGCTCGCCTGCGATGGCGCCTGTCGCCGGGCGGCGGCCGGATCACGGGCAAGAGATATGCGAGCACGGTGACCGACCTCATGACCACGCCCGCCATCACCATCCGGCCACAGCAGACCGTGGTGGATGCCATTCGGCTGATGGACGAGAACGGCATCATGTTCCTGCCCGTCGTCGACGGTCACAGTCGCCTGGTCGGCGTCCTCAGCCGCCACGACCTGATCGCGGTACTCGTCCGTACGGACAAGGACCTCTCAGACGAGATCCAGAACAACCTTGATCACTTCGCCTGGGTCAACACGTCCCGGGTCCAGGCCGAGGTCGAAGACGGCATCGTCACCCTCCGGGGGCGTACGCGTACCCGCTCCGACGCCGTGCTCATCGCCAACTCCGCGATCCGGATCAACGGCGTCGTGGACGTGCGCGACGAAATGCTGTGGGACGAGGACGACCTTTAACAGCCCTGAGCCGGGCCAGCCGCATGGCACGCTCCTTGATGTTGCGCAGGCCGTTACGGCGCCCCGTCTCCTCCAGTCCGATGCCGTTGTTCGTGACCACCAGAACGAGCTCGGCGCCGGCGGCCTTGACAATCTGCGCCCGCAGGCTGGGCGCGCTTGGCCGACTCCGGCCGCTCCACCAGCCGTGGCGGTGCTGGACATGCGGCCGCCGGACGGCAGTGGCGTGGACCTGTGCCGGGAGGTGCGTTCGAGGCTGTCGGGGCTGGCGTGCCTGAGTTGACCCTGTTCGCCGATGACGATGCGCTGTTCGACGCGGTGATGGCCGGGGCAGCCAGCTACGTGCTCAGGCAGATGCAGCGCCGCACAGGCGGCGGCGCTGGCCGCACGTCTGCGCGACGAAAGGCCTCCTACATTCCGGAGGGGACGATGAGGAGGTCGTCCTTGTCGAAGGCCACCTCGGACCTCACGTCCACGACTCCCTCGATCAGCCGGATCTGCTCCGCCAATGCGAGGGCCTGTGATTTCCACTCGACCATGCCGCTGATCGTCACCACGCCCTGGTGGATGTCAATGGTGAACGCCGCGGGATTCGGCAGGACGGCTCTGATGTCCGCTATCAGTTCCTCGGCCGGGCGGATGAAGACAAGCAGCACATCATGCTGGTGCAGGGTGCCGATGATGCGTCCGGACTTCATGTCGATCACGGGCAGTTGCTTGACGCGCTTGGCGTGCATCAGCCGGGCCGCGTCCCGCACGGAGGTGCCCGGTGTGACGGTGATCGCCGGGGCGGTCATGAGCTGAGCGGCTGTCACGCCGGCAGCCTTCCGGTGCTCCTGTTGCTGCTGGTGAGATTCGAGGCTAGAGACGCTGTGCCTGACCGTGTCGGCCTCCTTGAGGAGCAGATCGTCTTCGGAGACCACCCCAACCGGCCGCCGGTCAGCGTCGATGACGGTGACCGCGCCTACCGCGAACCGCTCCATGGCCTCCACGATCTCGGCGAAGGATGCCTCCTCCGATACGGCGATGGCCACCCGCCCCATGACGTCCTTGACTTCGAGTGACATGACATCACCTCCCCTTTCACAATCCGTCGGCGCGGCCTCTTCCAGCAGCGGCGAACGTCCCCGATGCCGCGCGACCAAGGCCATGACCAGCCACTGCTACGCGCGGACCACCGCCACCGGGCAGTGGGAGTGACACAGGATTCCCCGGCTGACCGAGCCGAGCAGCATCGAGCCCACGGATCCGCGCCCGTGCGAGCCCACCACCAGCAGGTCCGCCCGCTCTGACGCGTCGATCAGCGCTTCGACGGGATGAGCGGATTGGACGTCCTCGACCACCTTCACCTCCGGGTAGTTTTCGCTGAAAATCTTCACCCGGTCGCGGACGATCTGATGCTGCGCCGTACGAACCTCGTCCATGTCGTAACTGCTGAGCTCTGGTGCGAAGGCGTGCACCGGCAGCTGCCAGGCGTGCACCACCCGCAGCGTGCTCCCGCGCAGCTTCGCCTGTTCGAAGGCGTAGGCGAGCGCGGGCTCGCACTGCGGTGAGTCGTCGACCCCGGCCACCACCTCTTGCCACACCGGCCGCTGCTTGCCGCGCACGACCACGACGGGGCAGTGCACGTGGCCGGCCACCTGCATGCTGACGGAGCCCAGCAACGCGCGGGCGAACCCGCCCAGCCCTTGGCTACCGACCACGATCTCGGTGGCGTCCTTGGCCTGCTCGCGCAGGACCCCACCGGGTGCGCCCTCGATGTCCTCGGTCGTGACCTCGACGGTGGGCTGGCGCTCGCGCACGAGTTCCTCCGCCTCACGCAGGATCCTCTGCCCCTCGCGCTGCAGCACATCCAGGAAAGTGTCATCGGGGAATTTGCGGATCTGGTACGGCGAGCGGTCCACGGCATGGACGATCCGCAGTGGTTCCCGCATGCGAAACGCGTCGTCGGCCGCCCACTCCAGCGCGGCGCGCGAGTTCACTGAGCCGTCGGATCCTACGATGATCACGATACGCCTCCTTCGTCACCCTCCATCCGACCCGCTCGCGCCCACCCGCAGCAGGGCCGGAGGTTGGTCCCGCAAGGGCCGAAGGACCCTGTCCGCCGACCGGGCAGCTGGCTAGCTCCGTGAACATGACCGGCACGGGAGACTTCGGGCGTCGCATCAGCTACCACCGTCACCCGCTCGGCCTCACCGCCGAACAAATGTCCGCCCGGGCGGACATGTCCGCCGACTACGTCCAGCACCTCGAAGGCCATCTGGGCACTTCTGACCCGGGTACGGTGACCCGCCTGGCCACCGCCCTGGAAACGACGGTCAAGGACCTGTTGGGCGGCGGGCGTGATCGCCCGCCCGGCCCCGGATCCGGCTTGGCCGACGCGGTCCAGCAGCGGGATACGGTGTTCCGCCTCCTGCCGCGAGTGATCGGAAGCGGTCAACGGGTGTGGTCCGCGCGGTTCCACCAGGCGGCGGTTGTGACCGCGCCCGCCGCTGCGATCACCACCACCAGCAGCAGGCCGAGCGGGCCTGGTGGGTCCTGGTCCGGTCCGGCGATGCCGGCGTACAGGGCGGGCACCGACCAGGGGAAGACTGCGCCGTAGCCGAGCGCGGCGATGACCTGGGCGGCGAACACGAGGGCGAACAGGACGCCGACGGCGCTCAGGTAGCCGCGGCCGATGCTGGCGGCCAGGGCCAGGGGTGTGGTGGTCAGCGTGGTCAGCGCCGCTGTTGCCACGATGCGTGCGGCGCCTTCGACCGCGGTCGGCCCCGACCAGCCGGGCAGGGCGAGCAGGGTGCCGATCAACAGGCCGAGCCCGGCGAGCAGGAGGGCCAGCAGCAGTGTCCAGATCGCGGCGATGGTGAACTTGGCGGCCACGACGGCGGTGCGGGAGGTGGGCAGGGCGAGCAGGTCGGTGGCGGTGTGGTCGCTGAACTCGCGGCCGAACAGCCAGATGGCGATCAGCCCGTAGATGCCCAGGCCGCCCACCGCGGCGGCCTGGGCGAGCAGGGCGAGATAGCCGGACCAGTCGGCGCTGGCACCCGACAGCTGGGCCTTACCACCGAGCAGGCCGAACGCCCGGGCGCGGGCGGGGTCGGCCAGGATGAACATGAACATCCCGCACACCAGCGCGGCGACGGTGACGGCCAGCGCGGTGATCCAGGGCAGTCGGCTACGTCGTACCTTCAGGAGTTCCGCCCACAGCGCCTCACGCATCCTCGGCCCTCGTTCCGTTCCCTGTCTCGGTCTGCGGGCTCGATCCGACTGTGCGCAGGAAGAAGGCTTCGAGGTCTTCTTCCTGCAGGTGAAGTTCGGTGGGCGGCACTCCGCCGTGGACGAGGATGGTGGCGACCTGCTCGGGCTGGGCCAGGGCGTGCTGGTCGGTGAGCAGCAGGCCGTTCGGCGTGGCGGGTTCGGGGCGGTAGCCGTGTGCGCGCAGCACCGTGTGGGCGGTGTCGTCGTCGCGGGTGGCCAAGCGCAGGTGGCGGCGGCGGTGATGGTCGAGTTGGCCGGCGTCGTGCTCGCCGATGAGGCGGCCGTGGTGCAGGATGCCGATGCGGGTGGCCAGGCGGGCGACCTCGGCCAGCAGGTGGCTGGACAGGAACACCGTGGTGCCGTGCTGGTGGGCCAGGTCGGCGAGCAGGGTGCGGATCTCGGCGACTCCGGCAGGGTCGAGGCCGTTGACGGGTTCGTCGAGGATGAGCAGGCCGGGGGCGTGGATGAGGGCTTTGGCCAGAGCCAGGCGTTGCAGGTTGCCGAGTGACAGGGTGCGGGCGCTGTGGTCGGCGTACGGGGCCAGCGCCAGCCGCTCGATGATGTCGTCGGCGGTGCCGGACAGGCGGCGCAGCCGTCGAATGACCTCCAGGTTCTCGCGCACCGTCAGCTCGGGGTAGGCGCTGGCGGCCTCCACCAGGTAGCCGGTCCGCGCCCAGGCGGAGCGGTCGCCGGCCGAGACAGCGGCGCCCAGGACCCGCACGGTCCCGGCGGTGGGTGCGATCATGCCGAGCAGCATGCGGATCAGGGTCGTCTTGCCGGCGCCGTTAAGGCCGAGCAGAGCGTAGATCTGCCCCGCCTGCACGTGCAGGGTGACGTCGTCGACGGCCGGCACATCGCGATAGTGCTTGCTGAGATGGGTGACCTCGATGACCGGTGTCCGCGTGTCGGGGAGGTGCCGGGCTGTCATATCGGGGGACGCGGGGCCGAGGTTAGAGGGCTCGGGCGGCCTTTCCCGCCCCGTCATCGCGATCGCCTCGAACGCGAAAGGACCCGGCATGATGACGGGACAGTCGGCGAGCAGGGTTCGGGACCCATGCGCACATCCTTGCTCGATGGGATGGACGTGCCGACCAGGCTTCCCGGCTCACCTGGGGGCAGCCTACCTCGATCGGCGCGGCCGTGCGGGACCCGGTCGCTGCCCGGACTGATGCCGATGCCGGATCCCTGATCGCGGCTGTGCCTGCCGCCCTTATCCCGCCTCAGGACACCTTGTGCGACGTGGGCAGCGACATGAGTGGGTCCGGCGCTCGTCGTACGCGTCAGGCGGCTGATTTGCCGCGCCCTCAGTGGTCGGTGTGGCGCTGTTCCTGATTCCAGCGCTGTAGCAAGGCGGGGATTTCGCCGAGCAGAAAGTGGTAGAAGTCGTGCATCTGGACCAGGCGGTGATGGGCCGGATCATCGGCGGCGGTGGCGTCCATCCCGTTCCTGGCCGCTTGGAGCATGGTCTCGATGATCGTGTTCTGGCCGGTGAACAGGGTCGCCCAGACGTCGTCGCGCAACCGGTAGTGCTCGCGGCGGCTGCCGGGGGCGGGCAGGCGTTCGATCAGGCCGACCGACAGCAGCGCCTTGACCGCGCCGGAGACCGAGCCCGCGCTGGCGCCGAGCCGCTCGGCGATGTCACCCATGGTGACCGTCTCGGCGTCGGTGAACAGGAACATCGCCAGCGTGCGCGCGGACATGCGTTGCAGGCCGCCCGCGGTAAGTGCCAGCGCCAGGCGTTCCGCCGCCTGCCACCGCTCGTTCTGGTCGTTCACCCGACACCCCCGCAGATCAGGATAGCGGCATTAGATATGGCTTCAGAAATTTCCGAAACTTCGCTATATTGCGGCTATCAACCTCCACAAGGAGCGCGATGGAGTGCCGGGAAGCCTGGTCGGCGAGCAACAGTGCCGACCCCGAAAGGCGATCCCGATGACCCTTCTCAGCCGCTTGTTCGACGTCCGTCCCGAGAACCGGCATCCGGTACGCGTTGAGCGCGACCTGGTGATCCCGGCCGCTGACGGCGTGCGCCTGCTGGCCGACCGCCACTTCCCCGCCGATGTCGAGCGGCCACCGCTGGTCCTGCTGCGCAGCCCGTACGGCCGGGGCAACGCCCTGGACCGCATGCCCGCGCTGCTGGCCGAACGCGGCTACCAGGTGCTCTACCAGAGCCTGCGCGGTACTGCCGGAGCAGAGGGGCGCTTCGACGGCTTCACCATCGACCCCGCCGATGCCGACGGCACGCTCACCTGGCTTCGTGCCCAGCGCCAGCGGCGCCTCAACGAGGCCACTTCTCTGTTGTCCCGTGGGTACGGTCCAACTCGCCCGGAAGATCCGGGACGGCAGAACCGGTAGCTTCCCGCCGATTCTGGTAGCGACCTACGTGATCAGAGGAATGAGGCAGGCGTAGAGTCCGAGCAGCAGTAACGCCTCAGACCGGCTCAAACGCTTGCCACGCGCCAGCAGCGCCCAGGTGACCAGGCTGACGCCGACCATGGCAGCGACAACAACCACAGGGATGGTGATCACCGCACCAGGCGCAGTGAAGGCGATGATCGCCCCGCCCGCCAGGCTATTGATCAGATTGCTGCCCAGCAGATTGCCGATGAGCAGGTCGCCCTCGCCGCGCCGCTGCGCCTGCACCGTTGTCACCAGTTCCGGCAACGACGTGCCCAGGGCGACCAGTGTGAAACCGATCACCTCTGCCGAGACGCCGGCCCGCGAGGCCAGCTCGGACGCGCCCGCGACGAGCAGTTGAGCTCCGGCCAGGGTTCCGCCCAGCCCGAATACGGTCCTGACCGCCTCAGCCGGCAGGCGGTGGCGTGCCAGCGGCTCGGCAAGATAGCCGGACGTCTCGGCAGCGATCGGGTCGGCCGGTATCGCACGGGCGAACCGCACCAGCAGGACGAACGATCCGATCAGCGCCAAGGCGAGACCCAGGCCCGGCAACGGGCCCAGGCCGTACAGCAGCGCGATCGCGAACACCGTTACAGCCGCCACTGACAACGGCGCCTCGCGCCGAAGGATCGACGAACGCACCGCCAGTGCCGCCGTGAGCCCGCCCACTCCCAGCACCAGCGTCAGGTTGATCACATTGGACCCGACAAGGCCGGCCACAGCCAGCCCTGCCTGGCCCTGCGCGCCTGCGGTACCAGCCACAACCAGTTCGGGAGCGCTGGTTCCGAAGCCGATGATCACGATGCCCACGATTATGGGAGAGATGCCCAGCTGTTCGGCTAACCGGCCGGATCCCAGCACGAGTTGATCGGCGCTGACGGCAAGGAGGGCCAGCCCAGCCAGACTGAGCGCTACCAGAATGAACACGACAACGTCCCTTTCATGGTGACGATGCCGACCAGACTTCCCGGCGCTCCGCCCTCGACGGTAGCAGCATGCAACCGGATTGACCATGCGGCCTCTAACGAGTTCATGACGAGCCACCAGTAGTGCACAGATCACCGTCAACGACGCCGCGGACGCCGTCAGACCCGACGGATCAACAGGCGCGCCAATGGCACTGGTCAGGAAGCGGTGTGCCCGTTCGTCGCCAACCAACTGTTCTGGGCGGCCCGTATGCACGCCGCTAGCGTCGCGCAACCATCGCAGCCGCCGCGCCACCTGGCCCTCCAGGAGCTGACCACCGTTATCAAAGAGGCAGCCACCGACCAGGCGCTGGCCGACTGCCTCCAGTCGCTGGGGTGTCGCGTCGTAGCCGAGGACGGCGTCGCTGCCGCAGTCACACGAACCCGCAGCGCCGCCCCGCCGGGGCGAAGGCGGGATCGGTGAGGATGTGCCAGCCGTCGAGTTCCACCGGGACGGTGGGCCCGCCCACGCACGTGAGGATTGTCATGGGCGGGCCACCTTCGGCTTCATCGATCGAGAGTTCCTTACAGGCTCGCACGGGAGGATGGTCCTGCGTGTTTCAGAGCCCAGGCCAGGGCGTGATCCGCCACGGCTTCCCAGCCGGGCGCGCCGCACGTCCAGTGGTCGCGGCCGGCGAACTCGTAGTAGTCGGTGAGTGCGGGTGACTTGTGGTAATGCCTGGCGTTCGACTTGTTCACCGACGGCGGCATGATGTGGTCCTCTTCCCCGCCGATGAACAGCAGCGGCGCGCGGTCGGCGGAGTAGTCCACCCAGGTGTCCTGGTGGCCGGGCTTGAAGTTGGCGAACAGCCCGTACTCCCACACCCAGTAGCCAGGGGCGGCGATGGCATACCGCTCCCACACGTTGCGCGATTCCTCTTCGGTGAGGGTGTTGGTGAAGGCGTAGTGAAACTCCTCGGGCGTGAAGCCGACAGCCTTGTGCCGGTTGGCGGGGTTCTTCAGGGCCGGGAACAGGGATTTGGCCTGGGAGAGCGGGTTGACCCGGACGCCCTCGGTCGGGGCGGAGTCGATGACCACCCCGGCCGAGCCCAGCCCTCGGGCCAGGAGGAGCTGGGTGAGGGTGCCGCCGAAGGAGTGACCGATGATGATCGGCGGGGTGGGTACGGCCTCGATAACGCGCGCCAGGTGGTCGACGGTCTCCGGGACGGTCAGCCCGGCGATGACCTCCGGGCTCTCGCGCAGCGCCTCGACTTCGATGTCGAAGCCGGGGTAGGCGGGCGCCAGGACGGTCAGGCCCTTGGCCTCGTAGTACCGGACCCAGTGCTCCCAACTGCGCGGGGTGACCCACAGGCCGTGTACCAGGACCACGGTGTCGGGGCGGAAGGTGTCGTTCACGGTCGGCTCCGTCTCCCGGTCAGGCGTCGATGAAGGCGAGCAGGTCGGCGTGCAGGCGGTCGCGATCGGTGTCGGGCAGGGCGTGCCCGCTGCCCTCGTAGACCTTCAGCACGGCGCCCTCGACCATGTCGGCCGATCGCCTACCGCCCACCTCAAAGGGCACGATCTGGTCGTCGTCCCCGTGAACGACCAACGTGGGCACGTCGATCTTGGCCAGGTCCGGACGGAAGTCGGTGGCCGAGAACGCCGCGATGCACTCGTAGGCGGCCCGGTGCCCGCACGCCATGCTCTGCAGCCAGAAGGCGTCCCGGAATCCCTGGGGTACGTCCTGCCGGCGGTTATGGCCGAAGAACGGGCCGTCGGCCAGGTCGCGGTAGAGCTGGGAGCGGTTGGCCGCCTCCCCCGCGCGGATCGCGTCGAAGGTCTCGAGTGGCATGCCGTCGGGGTTGTCGTCGGTCCGTACCATCAGCGGCGGCACGGCCGATACCAGGACGGCCTTCGAGACGCGGGCGGTGCTGTGCCGGCCCATGTAGTGGACGATCTCCCCACCGCCGGTGGAATGCCCGACCAGGGTGAGCTCCCGCAAGTCGAGGTGGTTGATCAGGCAGGCCAGGTCGTCGGCGTAGGTGTCCATCTCGTTGCCGTGCCAGGTCTGCGAGGAGCGGCCGTGCCCGCGCCGGTCGTGCGCGATGGCACGGTGCCCGTGCTCGGCCAGGAAGAGCGCGGTCGCTTCCCAGGCGTCGGAGTTGAGCGGCCAGCCATGGCTGAGCAGGACCGGCGATCCGCCGGTTCCCCAGTCCCTGTAGAAGATCCGGGCGCCGTCGTCGGTGGTGATATAGGGCATGGAAGCCTCCTTCGGCTCGATCGGACGGATCGAGAGTGGCTCCCACGCGGGCCGGAGCGGACCACGCGATTCACGTAGTCCCTCAGCGGTCGCGGGCTTGAAGCTTGTCTGTCAGCTGGCGTCGGGAGGAGACGCCGAGTTTCATGAAGACCTTGCGAAGGTGATAGTCGACGGTGTTGGCGCTGATGAAGAGGCTGGCCGCGATCTCCGGATTGGTGTGCCCGGCCGCAGCCAGCCGCGCGATGGCTTGCTCCTGGCTGGTCAGCTCGGGTGTCCTGGTGCTGCTGCGGGTGACCGGCTTGGCCCCGGTGGCTTCGAGCTCGGCCCGCGCACGGGCCAGGAACATCTCGGCGCCGGCGCGTTCGAACAGCTGGATCGCGACCTGCAACTGCTCGCTCGCCTCCCGGCGCCGCCGCATCCGCCGTAGCCACTCGCCGTACAACAGGTGGGCGCGAGCCAGATCGATCTCCGCGCAGGTTCGCCCGAGTGCTCGGACCGCCTCCTGAAAGTGCGTCTCCGCGCTCGTGTCCTCGCTGATCAGAGCCCGCGTGCGATGAGTCACCCCGCGGCACCACGCCGATCCGTTGGCCCCGGCGAGTTCGTCAAGCAGGTCGACGTACGGGTGCCCCTCGTGTGCGTGCCCGCTCCGGACGGCGGCTTCGACGAAGTCGGGATACTGGGTGGGCGTCACCTGCAGCCACGGGTCGTCGATCAGCGGCTTGAGCCGGTCGTAGGCATCCCGGTAATGGCCTTCGGCGAGGTCTCGGAGCGCGACGGCCGCGACCGCGGAAGAGCCGACCCCGCCGAAACCGACGGCGTTCGCCCCATCCGCGATGGCCATGACGACATGCCGGG
Source organism: Nonomuraea sp. NPDC005650 (assembly GCF_040605375.1). Classification (NCBI taxonomy): domain Bacteria; kingdom Bacillati; phylum Actinomycetota; class Actinomycetes; order Streptosporangiales; family Streptosporangiaceae; genus Nonomuraea; species Nonomuraea sp. NPDC005650. The sequence continues at coordinate 106,427 of NZ_JBEXCR010000042.1, read as the reverse complement.
GCGAGCCGGTCCATGCCATCAACGCGGCATTGATCACGTTCTCCGCGTCGTAGCCCATCGCCAGCCGTACCTCACGAACCTGCGCCATGGCCTCCTCGGCACGCCGGACCGTCCCACCGGTCAGCTCGGCCAGCGAGATGGTCCACATCAAAACGTCGAGCGCCTGCAGCGCGCCCGCCTCGCGGGCCGCCTCGACCGCCCGCGCGAGCACAGCCCGCCGACCCGCGTCATCCCACAGGTAGGTGCCCAGCGCCGCGATCGCCGAGCCCATGTGCACCATCACGTGGTCCGGCAGCTCCAGGATCGCGCTGAACGCCGCCCGCGCGAGCGGAACCGCCTGCTCGTACGGCTGCAGCATGAGCGCACCGATCCCGGCCAGGATGCTCGCGTCCAGCCCCTCGCCCAGCCTTTCGCCCCGTGTAGGTGCGGCCTCAAGACGCCGGCCCAGTGCTTGCCTGGAGACCCCCTGCATCAGCCGCTCGGCGGCCATGTAGCACTCGAAGGCCTGCAACAGCGCCCGCTGTTCGCGCTCGGAGTCGACGCCGTGGAAGTCGTCGGCGGCGCGCATGAGGTCGGAGGTCGCATGCGTCAGCACGGCGGGGTCGGCGCTGAACTGGCCGATCCCGCACCGCACGACCATCATCCGGCCCCGGTCGACCCGTCCGGAGGCGGACAGGTCGATCCTGTCCAGCAGCTCGCGGGACACCTGGACCGCGCCGACGGCGAGCGAGGCCTCCGCGGCGCCGATCAGCCGCGAGTCCTTGGCCGGTCCGGGTGGGGTCAGTTCGGCGGCACGCGCCAGAATGCTCGCCCGGGAGGCGAGACCACCCCGGCGCGCGGCCAGATCGGCTGTGTGCTCCAGCCGGTCGGCGACCTGCGCGTCGGTGCCGAGGGTGGCCTTGGCCGCGTGCCACGCCTCCAGTTCGACCATGCCGAGCCGGTCGGCGGCGGCGGCCAGTGCTCGGTGTGCCTGCCTGCGTCCGGCTCCGGACGCGGCGTTGTAGATGGCGGAGCGCACCAGCGGATGCCGGAAACGGATCATTTCCCGCAACGTGACCAGGTGTGCGGACTCGGCCCGGTCCACGACGTCCTTGCCGAGCGCCATCGTTTCGGCGGCGGCGGTGACGAGATCGAGGTTGCCCGTGGTGTCCGTGGCAGCCAGCAGGACCCATTGCTGGACCTGGGCGTCGGACTGCCGCACCTGCCGGACGTAGTGCTCTTCGAGATGGCGGCCCACCGGGATCGGGTCGGCGCCGAGCCCAAGTCCGCCGAGTTCCTGCGCCGACAGGTCCTCGGCCAGGTCAATAAGCGCCAGCGGGTTCCCGCCGGTGGCACGGGCGATCGCGGCCGCGGAAACGGGGTCGATCGGCGCGTTGAGCGAGCGTCGCAGCAGAGCCGTCGCGGGTTCCTGGCCGAGCCCGGTCAGCGTCAGCTCGGGGATGCCGCCCATCCGCGCAGCGAGACCATCGTCGTCCCGGGCTGCGAACAGCAGCGCGACCGGCTCGACGGCCAGCCGCCGGGCCGCGAACGCCATGACGTCCAGGCTCTCGGGATCCAGCAGGTGCGCATCGTCCACAGCACAGACCACGGGCGTCGTGGCGGCGGCCGCGGCGAGCAGAGCGAGCACACCCATGCCCACCAGGAACCGATCGGGCGGCGGCCCTTCCGCCATGCCCGAGGCCACCTCGATCGCCTGCCGCTGCCGCTCGGACAGAACCGGCTCGTAGCTGCCCAGCGGGATGATGAGCCGCTGGATCGCGGCGAACGGGAGCGTCATCTCCGCCTCCACGCCGTCCAGCCGCAGCAGCGACATGCCGGCCGCGCCAGCGGCCTCGCCGAGCAACGTGGTCTTGCCGATACCCGGCTCGCCGGTGATCAGCAACGAGCCGCCCCGGCCGTTGCGTGCCTGGCTGAGCAGTAGCTGCAGGCGCCGCCGCTCCTCGTTGCGCCCGAGCAGCGCACCCCCTTGGGTCATGACGACGACGGTAGGCCACGCGGGAAAGCGATTCCACGGTGGGGGACCACGAACTTCACGTGGTCCCCCACCGCTGGTCACCGGCTGACGATGGGCGGGTTCCATCCACTCCTCGACAGGAGGGCTCATGACATCCCCGACCTCTCATCGCGGGCGCCGGCCGCTCCGGATGATCACCGCCTCGGTGATCGCGGTCGTCCTCGGCCTGCTGGGCCTGGTCGGCCCGGCCGCCGCGGCACAGCCGGTCGGCTCCGCCGGCCGTACCACCAAACCGACGATCATCCTCGTCCACGGCGCCTTCGCCGACTCCAGCGGCTGGAACCCCGTCGCCGCCCGGCTGCTCGCCGCCGGCTACAAGGTGCTCGCCTTCGCCAACCCCCTGCGCGGCCCCCGGGCGGATGGCGAATACCTGCGCCAGTTCCTGACCAGCATCGACGGCCCGGTCGTACTGGTCGGTCATTCGTACGGCGGGGCGGTCATCAGCAACGGCGCCACCGGCAACCCGAACGTCAAGGCCCTGGTGTACGTGGCGGCCTACGCTCTCGACGAGGGCGAGAGCGTGGCCGCCGCCAACACCCTGGGCGGTGGCCACACCGAGGTCACCGACCACCTCATCGTGCGTCCTTATCCCGGCGCCGCCGAGGGCGACGGTGACGCCTACATCGACCCCGCCCACTTCCACCGCCTGTTCGCCCAGGACCTGCCGCTGAGCGTGACCGGCGTCATGGCCGCTTCCCAGCGTCCAGGTGCCCTTGCCGCGCTCCTCACGCCGTCCGGCCCGCCGGCCTGGAAGACGGTGCCGAGCTGGTATCTCATCTCCCGGCAGGACAGAATCATCCCGCCCCAAGCCGAACGCGCCATGGCCAAGCGAGCCAAGGCCACCACCGTCGAGATCGACAGCTCGCACGTCGCGATGCAGAGCCACCCCGGGGTGGTGACCAAACTCATCCTGCAGGCCGCCCGCTAGGTAGCAGCGCTGTCCGGCGCCCTCACGGTGCCGGACAGCTCGTTGGTCGGAAGGCATCTCGGAGAACGCTCCAGTGCTGGTCTGACTCACATCCGGGGGTTCGAGTTGCTTGTGGGGAAAAGGGAGTTCCTCACCGCCGGCCTACATCACCGCAGGACGAGGTGGCGCTGGTAGCCATGGGCTTCGCGGGCTGCGCGTACTTGATCATCTGGTCGTAGTTCGCGAGCGCCGCTCGGACGCCTCAACCGCGCAGCAGATCCTCCCGCCTGGCCAGCAGTCGCGCTCGTTCTTTGGACAGCTCGGCGTCACGGTGCCGCAGGTGCGTCCCCACGTCCTGGATCCATCGGGCCGTCCGCTCGACCTCGGCACGGGTGTTCTCAATGCGCTGATGCTTCATCACATCGGTGATGATGTTGTCGAAGACCGTGTCGACGAACCACCGCGTGTCCACCTTGGGCAGGCGGGCATGCGCGGAGACACCGACGTCGGCGAGTTCGCGAGAGAAGACGTCCAGGGCCCGCTGGGCGTGCCAGGCGGCCTCGTCGGCGGAGCGCAGCCGGTTGTGCTCGATGGCGTCGGCGATCAGACCGCCGCCTAAGAGGTCCCAGGTGGAGGCGCCCTTGGCCGAGCCGAGGTAGCCGAGCACCTGGGCCAGCGCGTGGAGTGCGGCCTGCCCGGCCTGGTACGCCTCCGTGTGTTCGCGCAGCTCCGCCGAGACGCGGTCGAGGGCGGCACCGAGGTCCGTCAGCTCACTGGCGCGGGCATCACCGCGGGCGAGGAGGTACCGCTCCTTCTCGGCCAGCAGCTTCTCGTACTCCTCCGAGGCCGTCACGAGCCCGGCCAACTCGGCCTCGATCGCCCGCGCGTCCGCCTCGATTTGGGCCAGCCGGGCCCGGTGGCCGTCGAGACGCTGCCTGGCGGCGGCGGCCTCGGCACGCTCGCGGTCCAGCAACTCCTCGCGCTGGTTCACCAGGCGGGCCAGGAAAGCGGTCAGTCCGCCTTCCAGGCGGGTGACGTCGGCCTCCTCTTTGGACAGGTCCTTCTCCAGGCAGGTCAGGGTGTGGTGGGCCTGCTGGATCTGCTCCGCGGTGGCCGCATGCTGGCGCCGCAGGTGGTCGGCCCGGTGCGTGCGGGCGGCCGCCGCGCGCAGCCGCTCGTCGAGATCTGAAGAGCTCGTCACGCTTCGGATGACGAACAAACAACCCCAGATGTTCCACCCAGGCGGTCACCGAGCTCGGCCCTCCGCTCCCGAACGTGTCCCCAGCCCCAAAGTAGGAATTGCTCTTGGGTCATCGATCTGCCCGGCAGTCAGCAGCATGTAGCCCTTTGGACAGCGGTCGACGATATGGCACGAAAAGTGAAGTTCACGGCCATTCCATGTGCAGTTGAGCTGCGGAAATGCCGTCGATCATGGCCTTTACGGCGCCAAACGTTCTCAGATCTCTTGTCGGTCGGACCAGCGTTGACAGGGGCCTTGACCGGCACCCTTTACAGCCTGTGCTTGTCATACTCCGTACGGTGCGCGCATCATGCTGGGATGGGCAAAGTGGGATCTTGGTTACAGAAGTGGTGGCAAGGCGGTGAAGGGTCCGGGCAGGAGACTTCGCACGGGCCGCTGGAGACGTTCGCGGTGCGAACGCTGTATGACCAGTTCGGGCACGAGATCTACGCACGCGCAGCCGCCGACGCGGCCTTCAGCGCGGCGATCAGCGAACAGGTAGCGGAGCTGCGGGAGCTCGGCGAGGACGATCCGCAGCTGTCCAAGATTCTCTCCGGTCAGAGCGGCAAGGTCTCCCTGGACTTCTTCCTGCTGGGCCACACCTACGCCGTTCTATCCTACCTGCTGGAGGCCGCGCTACGTCCGGATGCCCTCACGCCCGCCTCGGTCGACCCCGACTTCGCGGCCGTACGCCTGGGCGCGGTGTTCCATCTGGCCTTCGACGGCGGCCTGCTGCAGCTGTGGCCGCTCCGATGCCCGATGCCGAGCCGCTGATCACAAAGGTGCGTGTCATGGCTGTCCTTCTCCGGCCAGGCCCGGCCGGCTCGTCGGGGCCGGCTGTCTCCGGCCTTGTGTGCGGTGGCCCGGGACGCGCGGGCAGTGCGGCGCCGCCGTGCCCGGGCAGTGCCGCGGCAGCCTGAGCGTGGTGCTGCTGGCCACCGCGCTGCCAGGCCAGGGACTTCGGCTCGTCGAGCTTGCCGATGTTCGGCATCTAGCCGAGCTGAAGTTGTGGACGGGGTTTGGTCTTGCCTGTTGTCCGCCGCCAAAGGCGGAGTAGTGGCCCTCCATCACGGAGGGCCCCGACCGTGCGCTGGGGTCAGTTCTGGTGACCGCACGCCGACGTGGAGTTCACCTTCTTGGCCACGATGAGGGCAGCGTCGGGCTGAGGCATCGGCGGGCCTGCAGCGGGCTTCCTCCACGTCCGCATCGCCTACTCGAAGAGCTCCTCGGGCATGGCGTCGGAGCCGAGTGCGGCCGGGTCGCCCTGCATGACGTTCGCGGCGATTTCGCGCCGGACGATGCGCCAGCCGTCGGCGCGGCGCTCCCACGTGTCGATCCACGAACCGGTGACGTCGAAGTACAGGTGGCTGCGTTCCCCGGCCCCCTGGTGGCGTGCCAGGCAGTACGTGTCCGTGCTTGCCGTGTCTCCGTCGACGTTGACGAGAACGCTTCCGGTGAGGTGGATGGTCGGTCCGCAGTTGGCGAGGAAGCCGCTGAGCTGTTCGCGCATCTCCTTGACACCGGTGCTCTCGCCGTGCTGAACCCTGCTTTGGGGGCCGCGCCGTCAGCCAAGTCTTCGTCGCTCATAGAAGAGTGAAGGCAAGGAATGGGAAGGAGTCAAGGATACGACCGCGGACTTAGGTCAACCCGACCGCTGGCTTGCTGCCGAGAACTTGCCAGACCGGGGAACGACGGAACTGATCGTGCGGCTTCGTGGCTAACCCGCGCTCGACGATGAAGCATGTAGCTCTACGAGATACCTGCCGGTTGGGAGCCGCCTCCCGCGAAGCCGAGGCATGGAAGCGCAGTCCACGGGGCCAGCCGCGCTGGTCTTGCAGAGAAAGCCCCGGTTCTCGACCTGGAGGGCGTGTTCGCGTGGGGCACCGGCGGCAGGCGACTCTCGGTTGGGCTGGAGCCTCTCAGCAGGCCAACTGCCAGAACCACGGAGCATGCCTTCATGCCCCTCAGCGGCTCCCTCTACGGGACGCCACTCAAGATCCCTCGGATGGCCCCGAGAATCTACTTGAACACGGCACCGTGCGGTCACGAGGTTCGGCGCGACGGTCAAATGACGGTCAAACGATCAAGAGGCCAGATCCGCGATCACGGGATCTAGCCTCTGAGCTGGTGAAACTCTGTGGGGCTACCAGGACTTGAACCTGGGACCTCTTCCTTATCAGGGAAGCGCTCTAACCGTCTGAGCTATAGCCCCGCGCACACCGAACGTTATCGCATCCGCAGGACGGAGGCGAACCGGTTGTTCGGACGAGGAAAAGCTTACCGCCTCCAGCGTGCTGCTCGCGCCGTCCCCGCCCACGGGAACGGCGCGAGCGCCACGTCTACTCGGCCTCGCTGAACGTCACCTCGACGCCCCCGACCAGGTCAGAGGCGATGTTGTAGATGACCGCCCCCAACGTGGAGAGGGCCGTGATCAGTACGACGTTCACAGCGCCGATCAGCGCCGTGTAGCCGAGGATCCGCACCGGCTCGAACCAGGAGGCGATGTTGATCGGGATGGAGCTCTGCCCCTGCTCACCCTGGCCGAGCTGGTTGACCAGGTCGACCAGCGAGTCGAACACGCCCAGGGCCGACAGCACGCCGTACAGGACGGCCACCGCCACGAACAGCACCACGAAGCAGACCAGGGACACCACGAAGCTGAACTTCATGGCCGACCACGGCTCGACGCGGCGCAGGACCAGGTGGGCCTTGCGGGGGAGCCGGGACCCCGAGGAGTTGGACGACTTCTTCTTGGGCAGTTCGAGGGCGGGCGGGGCCTCGGTGGCGAGCGACGGACGGACGCGGACCGTGTCGTTGCCCTCCGGAGGCGCCTGCTGCGGTCCAGGACCGGAACCCGGGCCAGGGCCACCAGGGCCGCCAGGACCAGGGCCGGAGCCAAGGCCGGGGCCCGGGGCAGGCGTGGGCATGGGTGACGGCGCGGGGGCCGTCGACCGCGACTCCTCCTTGGGCGGGCCTGGCTTGCCCTGCGCGGGCGACGTGTCCTTGCCGTCGTCGACCGCGCCGAAGATCTCGGTTTCGGTGGGCTTCTTCGGCTGTTGTCCGTTACCCGAAGCCGCCTTCGTCCTGGCGGTGCCACCCTGGGCGCTCATGAACTACTCTCCTCCCCCGTCTTCCTCAGTCTCCACCGAAGTCTCCATCGACTCAGCGTTCCGGGCGAGGGCCACCACGCTGTCGCCTTCAGCGAGATTCATCAATCGCACTCCCATGGTCTGGCGGCCGGACTGCTTGATCTCACCGGCACTCGTCCGGATCACCCCGCCGGCGAACGTGATCGCGAAGACCTCGTCCTCTGGGTTGACCATGACGGCACCGACCAGCTTGCCACGGGAAGACACGATTTTCGCAGTAAGCACGCCCCTACCGCCACGTCCTTGAACTGGATACTGCTCCACTGGCGTCCGTTTTGCGTACCCACCCTCCGTGGCGATAAGCACATCTTGACCGTCGGCGAGCCGATTCATGGCGAGAAGTTCGTCACCATCGAGGAACCTCATGCCGATCACACCGCTGGTCGCGCGCCCCATGGGACGCAGCGCATCGTCGGAAGCGGTGAACCTGATCGACTGGGCACCCTTGGAGACCAGCAGCAGGTCGTCGTTCTCGGAGACCAGGCGGGCCCCGATGACCTCGTCGTCGTCCCGCAGGTTGATCGCGATCAGGCCACCGGACCTGGGGGAGTCGTACTCGGACAGACGGGTCTTCTTCACCAGCCCGCTGCGGGTCGCGAGCACGAGATAGGGCGCGACGTCATAGTCGCGTAGGTCGAGAACCTCCATAACTGTTTCGTCGGGCTGCATCGCCAAAAGGTTCGCGAGATGCATGCCACGCGCGTCGCGCCCGGCGTCAGGCAGCTCGTACGCCTTGACCCGGTAGACCCGGCCCTTGTTCGTGAAGAACAGCAGCCAGTGATGCGTCGTGGTGACGAAGAAGTGGTCGACCAGGTCGTCCTGGCGCAGCTGGGCGCCGCGCACACCCTTGCCGCCGCGCTTCTGCGCCCGGTAGAGGTCGGTACGCGTGCGCTTGGCGTAGCCGCCCCGGGTGATCGTGACGACGATCTCGTCCTCGGCGATGAGGTCCTCGATCGACATGTCGCCGTCGTAGGCGATGATCTCGGTCTGCCGGTCGTCGCCGTAGCGGCCGACGATCTCGGCGAGCTCCTCGTTGATGATCTCCCGCTGGCGGGACTCGCTGGCCAGGATCGCGTTGTACTCGGCGATCTGCGTCATCAGGGAGTCGTACTCGTCCTGGATGGCCTGCCGCTCCAGGGCGGCCAGCTTGCGCAGCTGCATGTCGAGGATGGCCTGCGCCTGCACCTCGTCGATCTCCAGCAGCGCCATGAGGCCCTGCTGGGCGTGCGAGGCGGACTCCGAGGCCCGGATGAGGGCGATGACCTCGTCGAGCCGCTCAAGGGCCTTCAGCAGGCCGCGCAGGATGTGGGCGCGCTCCTCGGCCTTGCGCAGGAGGTAGCGCGTCCGGCGGACGATGACCTCGATCTGGTGCGCGACGTAGTGCCGGATGAACTGGTCGAGCCGCAGCGTGCGCGGCACCCCGTCGACCAGGGCCAGCATGTTGGCGCCGAAGGTGTCCTGGAGCTGGGTGTGCTTGTACAGGTTGTTGAGGACGACCTTGGCGACCGCGTCGCGCTTGAGCACGATCACCAGGCGCTGCCCGACCCGCGAGGAGCTCTCGTCGCGTACGTCGGCGATGCCGGTCAGCTTGCCCTCGCGCACCAGCTCAGCGATCTTGAGCGCGAGGTTGTCGGGGTTGACCTGGTACGGCAGCTCCGTGACGACGAGCGCCTGCCGGCCCTTGTCCTCCTCGACCTCGACCACGGCCCGCATGGTGATGGAGCCGCGCCCGGTGCGGTAGGCGTCCTCGATGCCCCGCCGCCCGACGATCAGCGCCTTGGTGGGGAAGTCGGGCCCCTTGACCAGCCTGATCGAGGCCTCGAGCAGCTCCTCGTCACTGGCCTCGGGGTTTTCCAGGGCCCACTTGACCGCCGAGGAGACCTCGCGCAGGTTGTGCGGCGGGATGTTGGTGGCCATGCCGACGGCGATGCCGCCCGAGCCGTTGACCAGCAACTGCGGGAAGCGCGCCGGCAGGACGTCGGGCTCCTGCGACTTGCCGTCGTAGTTGGGGCGGAAGTCGACGGTGTCCTTGTCGATGTCGCGCAGCATCTCCATGGCGATGGGCGCGAGCTTGCACTCGGTGTAGCGCATCGCCGCCGCCGGGTCGTTGCCGGGCGAGCCGAAGTTGCCCTGCCCGTCGACCAGCGGGTATCGCAGCGACCACGGCTGCGCCAGGCGGACCAGCGCGTCGTAGATCGAGGTGTCGCCGTGGGGGTGGTAGGTGCCCATCACGTCACCGACGACGCGGGCGCACTTGAAGTAGCCGCGGTCGGGACGGTAGCCACCGTCGTACATCGCGTAGAGCACTCGCCGGTGGACCGGCTTGAGACCGTCGCGGACATCCGGCAGCGCCCTGGACACGATGACCGACATCGCGTAGTCCATGTAACTGCGCTGCATCTCGGACTGGATGTCCACCGGTTCGATGCGCTCAGCCGGGGGAGTGGTGTTCACGTCCGTCACAGGTGATGATCCTTTTTCTGGCTAAACATCGAGGAAGCGGACGTCGCGCGCGTTGCGGATGATGAAGTCACGCCGCGCCTCCACGTCCTCGCCCATAAGCACGCTGAACAGGTCGTCGGCCTGCGCCGCGTCGTCGAGCGTGACCAGGCGGAGCAGCCGGGTCTCCGGGTTCATCGTGGTCTCCCAGAGCTGGCCCGCGTTCATCTCGCCGAGGCCCTTGAAGCGCTGGACGTTGTCCCGCGGCCGCGGGTCGGCCTTGCCGTTCGCGATCCCCTCGGCGATGACCGCGTCGCGCTCGGCGTCGGAGTACGCGTAGGAGGCGTCCTCGCCCTTGCGGTCCCACTTGATCTTGTACAGCGGCGGGCACGACAGGTAGACGTGGCCGGCCTCGATCAGCGGCCTCATGAACCGGAACAGCAGCGTCAGCAGCAGCGTGTTGATGTGCTGGCCGTCGACGTCGGCGTCGGCCATGAGGATGACCTTGTGGTAGCGCAGCTTGGTGATGTCGAACTCGTCGTGCACACCGGTGCCCAGCGCGGTGATCAGCGCCTGGACCTCGTTGTTCTTCAGGACCTTGTCGATCCGCGCCTTCTCGACGTTGAGGATCTTGCCGCGGATGGGCAGGATCGCCTGGAAGCGCGAGTCGCGGCCGCCCTTGGCCGAGCCGCCCGCCGAGTCACCCTCGACGATGAACAGCTCGCACCGCTCCGGGTCGTTCCACTGGCAGTCGGCCAGCTTGCCCGGCAGGCCGCTGCCCGACTCGAGCAGCGACTTGCGCCTGGTCAGGTCGCGGGCCTGGCGGGCGGCGATGCGGGCGCGCGAGGCCTGCAGCGACTTGTTGATGATGTCCTTGGCCTCGCCGGGGTTGCGCTCGAACCAGTCGCGCAGGTGGTCGTTGCAGGCCTTCTGCACGAACGACTTGGCCTCGGTGTTGCCCAGCTTGGTCTTGGTCTGGCCCTCGAACTGCGGGTCGGACAGCTTGACCGAGATGATCGCGGTCAGGCCCTCGCGGACGTCCTCACCGGAGAGGTTGTCGTCCTTGCCCTCCTTGAGGAACTTCTGCTCGCGCGCGTAGCGGTTGACGATCGTCGTCAGCGCGGCGCGGAAGCCCTCCTCGTGGGTGCCGCCCTCGGCCGTGTTGATCGTGTTGGCGAAGGTGTAGACCGACTCGGAGTAGGAGTTGTTCCACTGCATGGCGATCTCGACCGCGATGCCGTCGCCCTCCTCCTCGAAGGAGATGATCGACGCGTGCGCCGGCTCCTTCTTGGTGTTGAGGTGCTGGACGAAGTCGGCCAGACCGCCCTCGTAGCAGTAGGTGACGGTGTGCGACTCGCCGTTGACGTGGTCGGGGCGCTCGTCGGTGAGCGTGATCGTCAGGCCCTTGTTGAGGAAGGCCATCTCCTGGAAGCGGCGCGAGAGCGTCTCGTAGTTCCAGGCGGTGGTCTCGAAGATCTCGGCGTCCGGCCAGAACGCGATCGTGGTACCGGTCTCGCCGGTCTCCTCGCCCTTGGCCAGGGGCGCGACGGGCTTGGAGTGCTCGTAGCGCTGGCGCCAGTAGTGGCCGTTCTGCTTGACCTCGACGTCCATGGCTGTGGACAGCGCGTTGACGACGGCCGAGCCGACGCCGTGCAGACCGCCGGAGACCGCGTAGGACTGGCTGTCGAACTTGCCGCCCGCATGGAGCGTGGTCAGCACGACCTCGACGGCCGAGCGCTTTTCCACAGGGTGGATGCCCGTGGGGATGCCGCGGCCGTCGTCGACCACGCGTACGCCGTTGTCGGCCATGAGCGTGATGTCGATCCTGGTGGCGTAGCCGGCGAGGGCCTCGTCCACCGCGTTGTCCACAATCTCGTAGACGAGGTGGTGCAGGCCGCGCTCACCGGTCGACCCGATATACATACCCGGGCGCTTGCGAACCGCCTCAAGCCCCTCGAGTACGGTGATAGAGCTAGCGTCGTAGGACAACTGCGAAATCCTCCTGCCGCGGACACGCGGCGGGGGAGGCCATCGACCTGCGAAAGCTGCCCCTACCGTGCCCGTCACCGTCGTGAGTGCCCCGATGCGCGGTCACCCAGGAGAGTCGGCTTACCGCCGGGGTGACACGCACGCGGACGTGTCCGGAATCCGTCTTCAGTCTACCGGGTCCGGAGCCCGAAGGTGGCATGGAACGCGCCTGTGATGGCCCCTAGCTCGTTTTGCCCCCTGGTAAGCATCCCCCCTTCGGAAAGGGGGCTTATCGCGTCTGTGGCTTTCTGATCGCCCCAGGGGGCTAACCGCAGCGGCGAAAACGCTGCCGCTGGCCGAGGCCGTCCGTAGCTGCCGCGGACGGCCGCCGGACGCGGCTATCCGTACGTGTCGCCCGGGCCCCGGCTTCCGGTCACCCGCAACCCGCCTGTCGGCCGCGGCGCATTCTGCGGGCCTCTGACCTTTACCTTTGTGACCGTGCCGTCGCCGAGCTCCTCGTTGAGCCGGCGTACGAGGGTGCGGGCGAGCAGCCGCACCTGCGTCGCCCAGGCCGTGGAGTCGGCCACGATCAGCACCTCGCCGTCCTCGAACGACTCGGGCTTGGTGTGTGCGGCCAGGTCAGGGCCCACGATGTCGATCCAGCGCCCGAACACCCCGCCGACCGCCGCCGAGCGCTCCCAGCCGCGATCGGCCAGGAGGTCGGCGATGGCACGTCCGAAAAGCTGTGGATCGCCGCCCTCCCTGCGCGGCCCCGCCGCCTTGCGCCTGGGCTCGCGCCGGGGGAGCTGGCCGCGCTTGGCGGCGTCGGCCTTGGCCTGGGCGAGCTTCTCCCTGGCCATCGCGGCTCCCCTGGCCGCGGGATTGTCGTCAGCGGACACGGGTCACGCTCCCTTCCACCACGTCGAACCGGCCCCCCACCAGCTCCGCGGGCACGTCGTCCGGCACGGCGGCGGTGATGAGCACCTGCTCGGCGGGCGCGACGATCTCGGCCAGCCGCCGCCTGCGCTGGCTGTCGAGCTCGGCGAACACGTCGTCGAGGATCAGCACGGGGTCGCCGCCGTCGGCCCGCAGCAGGTCGTACGCAGCCAGCCGCAGCGCCAGCGCGAACGACCAGGACTCGCCATGGCTGGCGTAGCCCCGGGCGGGCAGGTCGCCCAGGCCGAGGATCAGGTCGTCGCGGTGCGGGCCGACGAGCGTGACGCCGCGTTCGAGCTCCGCCGGGCGGACCTCCAATAGCCGCTCGCGCAGCCGTTGTTCAAGGGTTTTCCCCAAGTCTGTGGATAACGTCTGTGTATCAAAAGATCCCCGCTCACCGGCGGCTTCGTCGTCCTGGACACCCTCATCGTCATCCCCACCTGTGGACAACGTGCTGCGGTAGGCCAGCGTCGCGGGGGCGCTCCCGGGGGCGAGCGCGGAGTAGGAGCCGGCCACCAGCGGGCGCAGCGCCTCGACGAGCTCCAGCCGGGCCGCCAGCAGCTCCGCGCCGTGCTTGGCGAGGTGGGCGTCCCACACCTCCAGAGTGCTCAGCACGTCCCCAGCGCCGGCCGCGGAGAACCCACTGTCACTCTCGGCCCGTCTGGCGCTCCTGCTGCCCCTGCGGGCCTGCGCGGCCGTACGCAGGAGCGCGCCGCGCTGCTTGAGCACCCGGTCGTAGTCGGCCCGGACACCGGCGAACCTGGGCGTCCTGGCCACCAGCAGGTCGTCGAGGAAGCGGCGCCGCTCGGCCGGGTCGCCCTTGGACAGCGACAGGTCCTCGGGGGCGAACAGCACCGTACGCAGCAGGCCGACGACGTCGCGGGCCCTGGACACGGGGGAGCGGTTGAGCCTGGCGCGGTTGGCCCGCCCCGGGTTGAGCTCAAGCTCGACCAGCGCCCGGCGGTCATCCCTGTGGACGGCGCAGCGCACGATCGCCCGCGTGGCGCCCATGCGCACCAGCGGCGCGTCGCTCGACACCCGATGGCTGGAGTGCGTCGCGACGTAGCCGAGGGCCTCGACCAGGTTGGTCTTGCCCTGGCCGTTGGGCCCCACGAACGCCGTGACGCCCGGCTCCAGGCCGAGCTCCACGGACGCGTACGACCTGAAATCGGTCAGCGAGAGGTGGGCGACATGCACCCCACGAGGTTAGTGCGCCTCAGGGATGCCTGTGGTCACCGACGCTCGGTCTCGCGCGGCGGGATCACGTCGGCGCCCGGGGCGTCGGCCCCCTTGCCGGTGCTGCCCTCCGTGGAGGTGGTCGCGTGGCCGCCGAACTGGTTGCGCAGCGCCGCGACCACCTTCATCGCGGGCGAGTCGTCCTGCCGCGAGGCGAACCTGGCGTACAGCGCGGCGGTGATGACCGGCAGCGGCACCGCGTGGTCCACAGCCGCCTGCACCGTCCACCGGCCCTCGCCGGAGTCCTGTGCATAACCTCGGAGCTGCTCGAGGTGCTCGTCGTCGTCCAGCGCCCGCACCATCAGGTCGAGCAGCCAGGAGCGGATCACGGTGCCGGTGCGCCAGCTCTCGAACGAGCCCTTGACGTCCTTGACGACGTCGGAGGCTTCGAGCAGCTCCCAGCCCTCCGCGAACGCCTGCATCATGCCGTATTCGATGCCGTTGTGGACCATCTTCGCGAAGTGCCCGGCGCCGACGTCGCCCGCGTGCACGAAGCCGTCCCCGCCTTGGGGCTTGAGCGTGTCGAAGATCGGCATGAGCCGGTCGACATCGGCCTTCTCGCCGCCGCACATGAGCGCGTAGCCGTTCTGGAGGCCCCAGACGCCGCCGCTCACGCCGCAGTCGACGAAGCCGATGCCCTTCTCGGCCAGCTCGGCGGCGTGCTTCTGGTCGTCCACATAGTGGGAGTTTCCGCCGTCCACGACGATGTCGCCGGGGTCGAGCAGCTCGCGGAGATCGTCGATCGTCGACTGGGTGGGCTTGCCGGCCGGAACCATGACCCAGACCGCCCGCGGCTGCCGCAGGCGCTCGACCAGCTCCTTGAGGCTGCCCACGTCGCTGACCGCGGGATCGCGGTCGTACCCGACCACGTCGTGGCCTCCGCGGCGCAGGCGTTCGGCCATGTTGCCGCCCATTTTGCCCAGTCCGACCATGCCGATCTGCATGTTGTCCTACCCCCTTGTCAGACTTCCATCATCCCCGATGACAGGATCAGCCTGACAGGCGGATGGGCATGATCAGATAACGGTAGTCCGTGGTGGCTCCGTCCTCCACAGGCTTGCCACCGGTGAGGATAGCGGGCTTCGTCGACGTGGTCATCTGAAGTCGCGCAACGTCGGAGTCGATCGCCCCCAGTCCTTCGAGGAGGAACTGGTGGTTGAAGGCGATGTTCATGTCCTCGCCCTCGTAATCCACAGGCAGTGCCTCGACGGCCTGGGCCTCGTCGCCGCTGCCCGCCTCCAGCACGACCTCGCCGCTCTTGAACGCCAGCCGCACCGGGGTGTTGCGCTCGGCGACCAGGGCGACGCGCTTGACGGCCTCCACGAACGACCCTGTGGACAAGTCCGCGCGGGCGGAGAACTCCGTGGGCAGCAGCGACCGGTACTTGGGGAACTCGGGGTCCAGCAGCCGCGTGGTGGTCCGCCGTCCGGCGCTGGAGAAGCCGATCATGCCCTCGCCGGTGCCGCCGGCCGAGCTGAGCGCGATCTCCACCTCCGCGCCGGTCGTGCCGAGCGCCTTGGCGGTGTCGGCGAGGGTCTTGCCGGGGATCATGGCGATCGCGGCGAAGTCGGGCTGGCCCGGCTGCCACTTCAGCTCGCGTACGGCGAGGCGGTAGCGGTCGGTCGCGGCGAGCGTCACGGTGTCGCCCTCGATCTCCATCCGCACACCGGTGAGCATCGGCAGCGTGTCGTCCCGGCCCGCGGCGACGGCGACCTGGCCGACCGCGGCGGCGAACACGTCGCTGCCCACCCGGCCGGCCGCGGGCGGCATGGCCGGGAGGGACGGGTAGTCCTCCACAGGCATGGTCAGCAATGTGAATCGAGCGCTGCCGCAGGTGACGACCGCCTTGGCGCCGTCCACCACGAAGTCCACAGGCTGTGCAGGAAGCGCGCGGGTGATCTCGGCGAGCAGCTTGCCCGAGACCAGCACGACGCCCGCCTCACCGGTCTGGAGTTCGAGCGTCACCTCGGCGGAGACCTCGTAGTCGAATCCGGACAGCTTGAGCTGCTGCGCCTCGGTGACCTCCAGACGCATGCCGGCGAGCACTGGCACCGACGGGCGCGCCGGGAGGCTGCGTGCCGTCCATGCCACCGCCTCAGCGAGAACGTCTCGCTCGATTCGGAACATCACGGTGATCGGCCTCCTGGGTTCGTCGTTGATTCAAGTGTTCACTCTCCCGCACCTGAGCTCCGGGAGAACCCCTCTATGGGTCTTGAGTTTCTTTGTTAGAGAGATAAGAGGTCATCACACTAGGGGCTGTGGAAACTGTGGACAACCAGCGTTCTCGCTGCTCAGCAGCCCTGTTTTCATCCACTGGGGGTGTGGGTGACGCCTGGGGAGAACTCGCGCGCCTGGGGATGAAGACTCTGTGCACACAGGCTGTCCCCAGATCTTGGTGCCTTCGTCCACCGGTTATCCACGAGGTTTCCACAAGTTGTCCACGGGGTAAAAGGGACGCGGCTGGAGTCCCAGATCGCCTGTTCACAGGCCGTCCACACGTTATCCACGAGTAGTCCCCAGGTTCTCCCCAGGGTGTCCCCAACCTTGTCCCCAGGCCCTGTGGGGGATTTTTTCGGGCATTGTGTGGCGAAGAGCCGGTGGGTTTCGGCGTTTCCGCAGATCCACAGTGTTTTCCACAGGCTGTGCATGATGTTCAGGCCCCGCGGGATGTCCGCTTGATACGCAAAGTCAACTCGTTGACCTGGTTGTACATCGACCGGCGCTCGGCGATGAGCGAGCGGATCTTCCGCTCGGCGTGCATGACCGTGGTGTGGTCGCGGCCGAACTGCTGGCCGATCTTGGGCAGCGACAGCTCGGTCAGCTCGCGGGCCAGATACATGGCGATCTGCCGGGCGTTGACGAGCGCGCGGCTGCGCGAGGTGCCGCACAGGTCGTCGATGCTGATGCCGAAGTAGTTGGCGGTCTCGGTCATGATCGCCGCGATGGTGATCTCGGTGTCGGACTCCGAGGTGATCAGATCCTTGAGCACCACCTCGGCGAGCTGCAGATCCACACCCTGCCTGTTGAGGCTGGCGAACGCGGTCACCCTGATCAGGGCGCCCTCGAGCTCGCGGATGTTGGTGGAGATGCGGCTGGCGATGTACTCCAGCACCTCGGGCGGCGCGGCCAGGCCCTCCTGGATCGCCTTCTTCCTGAGGATCGCGATCCGGGTCTCCAGCTCGGGCGGCTGGACGTCGGTGATCAGGCCCCACTCGAACCGGTTGCGCAGCCGGTCCTCCAGCGTGGTCAGCTGCTTGGGGGCGCGGTCGCTGGAGATGACGATCTGCTTGTTGGCGTTGTGGAGCGTGTTGAAGGTGTGGAAGAACTCCTCCTGGGTCTGCTCCTTGCCCTCCAGGAACTGGATGTCGTCCACAAGCAGGATGTCGATCGCCCGGTAGCGTCCGCGGAAGCCGTCGGCCTTGTGGTCGCGGATGCTGTTGATGAAGTCGTTGGTGAACTCCTCGGAGCTCACGTACCTGACCCGCGCGCCGTCGTACAGGCTCTGTGCATAGTGCCCGATCGCGTGCAGCAGGTGCGTCTTCCCCAGCCCCGAGTCGCCGTAGATGAAGAGCGGGTTGTACGCCTTCGCGGGGGATTCGGCCACAGCCACGGCGGCCGCGTGGGCGAACCGGTTGCTGGCCCCGATGACGAATGTCTCGAATGTGTACTTCTGATTGAGCCTGGCCGGTTCGCTGGGCTTGTTGCTCTTCGCTTCCCACCGGTTCGGAGCCGGCTCCGGCTCCTTTTCCACAGGCGGTGTGTACGACGGCGCCTGTTCAAAAGAGAAGCCTGGCTGTGGATATTCGGTGGATATCTGGGGCGGCTCAGGCTGTGGAGAATAGAACTGCGGAGGCTCGGAAGCCTGCTGGTGCTGCGATGGCGCGGGCTGTGGGTAACGCGGCTGACTCTCCACATTCTGGGGATAACCCTGAGTCACAGGCTGTTGATGAGGGTCGACGGACGGCGGCTCGGGCGCCGTTGTGTCGATCATCACAGCCAGCCGCATGGTCCGGCCGAGCTCCTGCGACAGCGCGTGCGCCACGAGCGGGCGCAGTTTGCCCTCGATGAGGTCTTTGAGGAAGTCGTTGGGGACGCCGAGCACGATCGTGTCGTTCGCCAGCGCGATCGGGCGCACCATCGCGAGCCACGTACGCTGCTGGATGGGCACGTTCTCGTTGAGGAAGTTGCTCAGGGCCCTCGCCCATACCGTGCCGAGGTCGACACCGTTCATGGTGCGGCTCCCCCTCCTTCCTCTCGCGGCCCCCCGCGATCGTTTATCCACATGCGCGGCCGCCCGCGGTGATCGGCGGCCCGTTCGTCCACAACGTGGCGGCCGGGCTTCGTACCCAGGCCCTCCACAGGAGATCCACAGGTTGTGCACAGCCCTTTAGCAGGTTCGGAAGGGCCGACAGTATCTATGTGCACAGCTGTGTTCAAGGCATTGTCCACAGCCTAGTGGCACCTGGGTGCACATACTGTGGACGCCGGGGCGGCGGTGGAAAAGTCGCCTGTGGAAAGGTGGATAACCCGTCCAGTTTGACCTGAGGGGCACTTCCCCCGTACCGTACGACGGTCGGCTTGTCACGCGACGGCTATTTCGCGTGCCCTCGCTTCCCTGGCAGGCCATCCTGTGTGTACAGCGCCCTTGCGGCGCACCTTCAAGCCTGGAGCCCACCCGTGAGCAAGCGTACTTTCCAGCCGAACAACCGTCGCCGCGCGAAGACCCACGGCTTCCGGCTGCGGATGCGCACCCGGGCCGGTCGCGCCATCCTCGCCGCTCGCCGCCGCAAGGGCCGCGAGAAGCTGTCGGCCTGATCGTTCCGCGCGTCAGTGGCCCGCCGGTGTGTCTTGCCGGCGGGCGTTAGGCGTATATACGGTGCTGTCCCGTCAATCCCGCATGCAGCGCGGGGAGGAGTTCGAGGCGGCCGTCAGGCGCGGTAAGCGCGCAGGTCGTCCGACTCTGGTTGTGCATTTCGCCACTTCAGGGGAAGAGTCCCCTCGAGTGGGTTTCGTGGTGAGCAAGGCCGTAGGCGGAGCTGTGACCCGGAACAAGGTCAAGCGACGGCTCCGACACCTGATGCGGGACCGTCTTGACCGGCTGCCGCGAGGTAGCCTGCTGGTGGTACGCGCCAATCCACCGGCCGCGTCCGCGCGATTCGAGCATCTGGCCGCCGAGCTCGACTCCGCACTGGAACGTTTGCTCAGGCGGCGCGAGTCCTCGACGGGTGGACAAAGATGACGGAGCAGCCGCAAGGGGTGACGCCGAGCCTCGCCGCTCGGGCGCTGATCATCCCCATCCGGTTCTACCGGGCGTTCATCAGCCCGATGCTCGGTCCGCGCTGCCGGTTCTATCCGTCGTGCAGTGCGTATGGGCTCGAGGCGATCGCCACGCACGGAGCTTTGCGCGGCATATGGCTGACTGTCCGGCGCATCGGGCGGTGCCACCCATTCCATCCCGGAGGTATAGACCCGGTGCCCCCACGCCCGGTCCGGTCCCACGAAACGCAAGGGAGATAGCTCGGTGGAGCTGTCCTGGCTCAACTGGCTGTACACAGCCGTCGCCCAAGTCATTACCTGGATCCACCAGGCATACAGCACGGTGCTCGACCCGAACAGCGGTTTGACCTGGGCGCTCACCATCATCACGCTGACCATCTGCATGCGGATCCTGATCTTCCCGCTGTTCCTCAAGCAGATGCGCTCGTCGCGAAAGATGCAGGAGCTGGCGCCGAAGGTCCAGGAGCTCCGTAAGCGCTACAAGAACGACAAACAGCGCATGAACCAGGAGGTCATGGCGCTGTACCAAGGTGCGGGCGCCAACCCCCTCGGCGGCTGTCTCCCTGTCGTGGCCCAGTTCCCGATCTTCATCTCGATGTTCACCGTGCTGCGGGCGATCGCGGCGGATCAGCCGAAGTTCGGGATGACGCAGGAGCTGGTCGACAGCGCCAAGCATGCCCTCATCCTGGGCGCCCCGCTTCCTGCCACGTTCTTCGAGGCGACCCAGGTCAGCGAGAAGATCATCATCGGCTTCTTCGTCGCGATCAGCTCGCTCACCACCTTCCTCACCGTCCGGCAGAGTGTCACCCGCTCGATGGCCCAGATGCCGGACAACCCCATGGCGCAGCAGCAGAAGATCCTGATGTACATCTCGCCGCTGTTCGCCTTCTTCAGCCTGAACTTCCCCCTGGGCCTGATCCTCTACTGGGTCACCACCAACCTGTGGACGCTGGGGCAGCAGCACTGGTTCTACAGCCGGCACCCGATGCCGCAGTTCGACGCCAAGGGCAACGCGGTCCCCATCGAGACCAAGCCTGGCCTGCTCGCCAAGCTTCGCAAGACCACGCCCGAGGAGCAGGCGCCTCCGCCTCCGCCGGAGCCTAAGATCGTTAGGCAGCAGCCGAGCCGCCAGTCCCGCAGCAAGCGCACCGGCAGCAAGAAGTCTTGAACATGAAGGAGAGGCCGGCCATGACTGAGGCCGAGCAGGAGAAGGCTCCTGATCTCAACGCGCTGGAGCAGGAAGGCGAGATCGCTGCCGACTACGTCGAGGGCCTTCTCGACATCGCCGACATCGACGGCGACATCGACATGGACGTCGAAGGCGACCGCGCCATGGTCTCCGTCGTGGGGCTCAAGGGCAACGAGCTCGTCGGCCCCGGGGGAGAGGTCCTGGAGGCGCTCCAGGAGCTGACCCGCCTCGCCGTGCACCGGCAGACCGGTGAGCGTTCCCGGCTGATGCTCGACGTCGGGGGCTACCGTGAGCGCCGCAGGGCGGAGCTGACCAAGCTCGGCACCGAGGTCGCCAACCAGGTCAAGGACGGGGGCGAGCCCAAGTCCCTGCACGCGATGACGCCCTTCGAGCGCAAGATCGTCCACGACGCGGTGGCGGCCGCCGGGCTCCGCAGCGAGTCCGAGGGCGAGGAGCCACACCGCTACGTGGTGGTCCTGCCCGCCTGAGAGGTGTTACGCCATCCGATCCGGCCGTCTGCCCGCACGTACGCGTGGTGGACGGCCGTTTCGCATTTTGCTCTTTTATCCCTGTACGTCTGCCTCAACCCGCATATTTGCGCGCATGCCCATTGTTAACGTTCTCCATCCGGACCGGGGCGCACCGACGGCGGCGTGCTGAAAGGTCGCCTTCAGACCGGCCCGCTAGTCTTCCACTGTGATCTCACCTTTAGCCTTGGGTAGAGACCACCCGCAATCCGGATTCCCACCGAACAAGGGCCACCAGCCCCAGAAAGGGCCACCTACCAGTGAGCGATGAGCTTCCGGCGCCGCCGGACATAGCGCGGGACGTCTTCGCCGGGGAGGCTTGGGAACGCGCGAACGCGTTCGCCCAGCTGCTGGCGGGGCCCGGCGTGGTCCGCGGGCTGCTGGGCCCGCGTGAGGTGCCCAGGATCTGGGATCGCCATCTGCTCAACTGCGCGGTTGTGGCCGAGGCCGTGCCCCCGGACGTGCACCTGGTGGACATCGGCTCCGGCGCCGGGCTCCCCGGGCTCGTGCTGGCGATCGTCCGGCAGGACATCACGGTCACGCTCCTGGAGCCGCTGCTTCGCCGTACCGTCTTCCTCGAAGAGTGCGTCGAGACGCTCAAGCTCGACAACGTCGAGGTGCTGCGCGCCCGGGCGGAGGAGCTGGCGGGCAAGCGGGAGTTCGACGTCGCGAGCGCCCGCGCGGTGGCGCCGCTCGACCGCCTGCTGAAATGGGCCATGCCGCTGCTCCACGAAGGTGGCGAGCTGATCGCCATGAAGGGGGAGCGCGCCGCCGAGGAGCTCGCCGAGGCGGAGGCTCAATTGCGGGCCATCGGGGCACGAACGGCCGAGCTTGTTACCGTCGGGCACGGTAAGGTCGAGCCGCCAGCAACACTGGTTCGGGTGGTAGCGGGTCGCACGCCGGAGCGAGCCAGGCGGCGACGAAGGAGGTGACTGTCGTGCCAGTCGCGTCAAGCGGTCTTGGCTGGCCGGACAGGCGTCCGTCCGAGAGTCCAAGCGGAGTTGGCTGGCCCGAAATGGGCGTGTCGCGACAGTCAATTCCGGGCACCGGCACACCACTGGTTGAAAGGATGGCCATCGTGACCCAGACCCCCCTGAATCCCGGTGATTCGCCGTTGGTACGAGAGGCACTCAGCTCAGTGGTTTCACGTGAAACATCCGCAACCCCGACGGCCGCCCAGACCCCCGGCGACGGGGACGGCACCTGGCCGCGCCCGGCGAAAACCAGGGTGATCGCGGTGGCGAACCAGAAGGGGGGAGTGGGCAAGACCACCACCTCGGTGAACATTGCCGCTGCCCTCTCGATGCATGGCCAGCGTGTCCTCGTGGTCGACCTCGACCCTCAGGGCAACGCCTCCACAGCCTTGGCCACCGAGCATCGCGGTGATGTGCCGGACGTTTATCAGGTCCTTGTCGACGACCTCCCGATGGCGGACATCGTCAAGCAGGTCCCCGACATGCCGAACCTCTACTGCGCCCCGGCCACCATCGACCTGGCCGGCGCGGAGATCGAGCTGGTCTCGCTCGTGGCCCGGGAGGCCCGCCTCCGGCGCGCGTTGGCGGCGTACGAAGCGATCGACCTGGACTACATCGTGATCGACTGCCCGCCGTCTCTGGGCTTGCTGACGGTGAACGCGTTGGTGGCGGCCGAAGAGGTCATGATCCCGATCCAGTGCGAGTATTACGCCCTGGAGGGCCTCGGACAGCTCCTCAGGAACGTCGACCTGATCCGCGCACACCTCAACCCCACGCTGAAGCTCTCGACCATCGTCCTGACGATGTACGACGGGCGGACCCGGCTGGCCTCCCAGGTGGCGGAGGAGGTTCGGTCGCACTTCGGCGACACGGTGCTCAACACGGTCATTCCCCGCAGCGTCCGCCTGTCGGAGGCGCCCAGCTATGGGCAGTCGGTGATGACGTACGACCCGGGGTCGAGCGGCGCGATGGCGTACATGGACGCGGCCCGCGAGATCGCCCACCGCGCCACGGTCGCCTAACCCAGACGACTCCCCACCCTCCTCCGAGGGCCACACACCAGGCGCCCCACCCCTCCCCGGCGTCCGCCACGCCCTCACCCAACCACGCCCTCAGCCGGCCCTGTGCGCCCCCTTCCCGCCATCACCCCCATCGCCAGACTGCGCCCCAACGGGCCGCGACCTACTCCACACCGCCCCGCCTCCTTCCGGCTCCGACACGGGTAGCAACGGGCCAATCCATGCCAAACACGCCCCTCCGCGGCCGCGTGAGCGATCGCCGGAGTGGTGGAGGGCGCCTGCACCGCGCCCCAGGCGCCCAGGAACGACGAATCGGCGCCGACAGACAAGCCGCCACCATCGTGGAGTGACGGGGGTGTGGAGTGACAGGGGCGCGGCCTGGAGGGGCATGGCATGGCAGGCGCAAGCCGTGATGGGGGAGCGATGACCCGGGGAGAGCGATGGTCTCGGGGGAACAACGCTCCGTGGGCATGGTGCTTCCGGGGACGCGGCGGTTTCGTCGCTGCGGTTGCCTCGGTGGTGCGGTGGTCTTGGTGGGCGCGGTTGCCTCGGGAGTGCGGCGTGCCTGTGGTTCCGGAGGCATGGGGAGCGACGATCCCTGGGACGACTGACATAGCGAGAAGGCGAATGCGGCGCGACAGCATGCGACGATCCAGCCGGGCAGCAAGATGCCGGGAGTGAAGGCGGGCTATCGAGGCGCCGGCACGCGGTCAGTCCCGCCTATCCAACCCGCCCCACTACTCCGCCGTCCCACTGCCTTGCCGCCCTGCCGTCCCGCTGCCCTAGCGCTAGTGCCCTTGCGCTACCGCCGCCCTACTGCTGCATTGGCGTCTCGCGGCGCCGCTGTCTCAGAGGGCTGCCCGATCATCTACCCGACAGTCCCGCCGCTCTACAGCCGCATCAGCGTCTTGGGGCCCGCCGCCCGCTCGCTGTGCCACAGATCCCGCGCCACCGTTTTCCACCCGCAGTCACCCTCCCCTCTTGCGGCCCGGCTGCTTCGTCGCCCCACCCATGCGCCCGCGCATCCACTCGCCCCATGCGTTTCCCTCACCTACGCATTCGCCGCACTTACCCGTCGCGCCTGTCGTCCTCCGCGCCTGTCGTCCTACGAGTCGGTCACCCTCCGCACCCGTCGGCCATCGAGCTCGTCCCCCACCAAGCCCTGTGGTCTCGTCCAGCGCTCCCGACTCACAAGCCCCAGTTGTCGATCACGGGCCGCCTTCGTGTGATCTGGATGCCGGGTGTTTCCGTACCGGCAGGCGCGGGACGTGGCGCGGGGCATGGCGGTGGACCGTGGGTTTGCGCGTGCGGTCGAGCGCGGGATGGGCTCAAGTCAGTCGTTGGGTTGGTTTGTGACCGAGTCGGTGTAAATAGAACGGGGCGGTGTGTGGCGAGGGGGCGCCCCGCCGCGCGCACGACGGTAACCTCTCCTGGAGTGACCGGAATCGGCCGGGTGGATGAGGAGACGCAGTGAGTCAGCAGCGGCGGGGATTGGGCAAGGGGCTCGGGGCGCTCATCCCGACCGGTCCCATCGTTGACGGAACGGGGACGGTTCCGCCCTCGTCGAACGGTTCAACGGGGGAGACGGGTCCAAGGCCGATCGCTGGGGCGTACTTCAAGGAGGTCGCGCTCGAGGCGATCGTCCCCAACCCGCGCCAGCCGCGTGAGATCTTCGATGGTGAGCGTCTGGAGGAGTTGGCGGCGTCCATCCGGGAAGTCGGTCTCCTGCAGCCGATCGTGGTCCGGTCGGTCGGGGGTGGTCAGTACGAGCTGATCATGGGGGAGCGGCGCTGGCGGGCGTGCCAGCAGGTCGGCCTGGATCCGGTCCCGGCGATCGTTCGCAACACCCAGGACACCGATCTCCTCCGGGACGCCCTCATCGAGAACCTTCAGCGCGAGCAGCTGAACGCCCTCGAAGAGGCCGCCGCCTATCAGCAGCTCCTCGACGACTTCCAGGCGACGCACGATCAGCTGGCGCAGAAGGTCGGCCGCTCCCGCTCTCACATCACCAACACCCTCCGCCTCCTGAACCTCCCGCCCGAAGTCCAGCAGAAGGTGGCCGCCGGGGTCATCAGCGCCGGCCACGCCCGAGCCCTCCTCGGCCTTGGCAACCCTGAGGAGCAGATCGAACTGGCCAAGCGGATCGTCGCGGAGCTTCTGTCGGTCCGGGCCGTTGAGGAGATCGTGGCGATGGGCAGCGCCAAGGCGGCAAAGAAGCCGGCCCGCGAGCGCCAGGCACCTAAGCCCACCGCCCCCGGTCTGACCCACCTCGCCGACCGTCTCTCGGATCACTTCGAGACCAAGGTGAAGGTGGACCTGGGGCGGCGGAAGGGGCGCATCGTCGTCGAGTTCGCCACGATCGACGACCTTGAGAGGATCATCGGCACCATGGCGCCGGAAGCCGTTCGCGCGATGCGGGAGTCCGAAGACTGACGCTGTTTCACGTGAAACCGTCGCCGCCGGCCTGTCGCGGCTCGCTGTTTCACGTGAAACGAGGGGGGTGGTCTGCATCGGCCGATCGATGTTTCACGTGAAACGAGGAAGGCGTCTGGTCCGGCCGAGGGGCTCCGCTTTGGTGAATCCACTCGCGGGGCGGCCCCTGAGTCTGGGTAGTCCTTGGGGTGTTTCACGTGAAACGTGGGAGCCCCTGCGTCGCGCGACCCGGAGAGGCGGCGTGTTTCACGTGAAACAGTGGGCGGCGTGGGCGCGAGGGAGCTACGCGGTGGCGGACTTGCGGATGTCGTCGAGGAAGTCGTCCACGTGTTCCGGCGTCGTGTCGAAGGCGGTCATCCAACGGACGATGCCGGCCCGCTCGTCCCAGTAGTGGAACAGATAGCGCCTCTTGAGGGTCTCCGTGACAGCGGGTGGGATGACGGCGAAGACGGCGTTGGACTGGAGCGGGTACGCCAAGGAAACGCCGGGCACATCCGCCAGACCGTCCGCCAACCTAGCGGCCATCCTGTTGGCGTGAGAAGCGTTCTCGTGCCATAGATCGTTCGTGAGGAGCGCCGAAAGCTGCGTCGAGATGAAGCGCATCTTCGAGGCGAGTTGCAGCGACTGGCGGCGAAGGAACGGGATGGCGTGGGTGAGCGAGGGGTCGAGGACGACGACCGCCTCTGCCGCCAGCGCGCCGTTCTTGGTGCCGCCGAAGCTGAAGACGTCCACCCCTACGTCCGTCGTGATGGCCTTCAGATCGCAGTCGAGATAGGCGGCGGCGTTGGCGAGTCTGGCGCCGTCCACGTGGAGTCGCAGGCCCGACTCGTGAGCCGTCTCCGCCAGGGCGGCGATCTCGGCGGGGGAGTAGCAGGTGCCGAGTTCGGTGACTTGGGAGATGGAGACGACCGTGGGCTGGGGCTCGTGGGGGCTGCCGATTCCGCCCAGGCGAGACTTGATGTCTTCCGGCCGGAGCTTGCCGTCCTCCGTCGGGATCGTCATCAGCTTGACGCCGAGCAGGCGTTCTGAGGCTCCGGTTTCATGGGCGGCGATGTGAGCGCTGTCGGCGCAGAGGATCGCGTCGTAGCGGCCGAGCATGAGGGCCAGCCCCACAAGATTGGCGCCCGCGCCGTTGAACACCGCGAATCCCTCGGCGCCCGCGCCGAACACTTCCTTGACCTTGTCCTCGAACGCAGAGGTCCAACTGTCGTCACCGTAGGCGGGCGCGTCTCCGTGGTTGGCTGAGGCGATGGCTTCGAGGATGGTCGGGTGCACGCCGGCGTGGTTGTCGCTGGCGAAGCTCTTGGGGTACATCGAATCGATCAGCACACGGTTAGGCTACTTACCTGCCTTCGATCCGGCGCCCGCGGGCATCCATCCATCGGGCGCCGCCCAGCGATCGGGGTCCTGTCCCACGCGGCTAAGCACCAAGCTCTCCGCCTACCCGGCTCTCCGCCCATCTGGCTCCCCAACTCTCCGCCTCTCCGCCTCTCCGCCTCTCCGCCTCTCCGCCTCTCCGCCTCTCCGCCTCTCCGCCTCTCCGCCTCTCCGCCTCTCCGGCTCTCCGCCTCTCCGGCTCTTCGCGTACGCAGATCGCTCGCTGTCGCCGTTCCGCTCGCTCTATCGAGGGGGGTGATGAACGGCAGGCGTGTCGCCTCGACCCCACATCCGCGCTACACGCTCGCTCTGCTCCGGCATAGCAATGGCTGTGATGGCTGACCGTGCGAAAGAAGGGGCGGCGCTTGATGCTGCACTTCGGGAAGCGCTGCGTCGTCGCTGTTGGCCCTGTCGGACGAAGGTCTGGTCTGGGCAGCGGGTTACCTCAAGGATTCGGCCATGCGGCCGGAAAGAGGTCTCCGTATAGCTGCGCGGCCGGATGCTCGTCTCCGAGCCAGCCGGCCGTTCACTTCCGGGGCGGTCGCTGGCGTCTGGGTTGGTGGTGCTGTCGGAGGCTCGTCATCGTGTCGGCTGTAGCGTCCTCGGTTCCTCTCCGGAGGTGGCGGTGCTGACGGCTGCCGTCGGAGGAGGTGTGTGTCCGAGTTGGCTGCAGTACCAGTCGTTCGGTGTGGTGCCGGCTTTTCGTCTCCGGGTGTAGCCGTGCTGGCGGGTGCTCGCCTCCTGGGCGGTGGTTCGGTTGGGCGCCAGTCTCCGATGTCGGCTTCACAGGGCTGTGCTACCGGTCGAGCTGATCTCCGAGTGGGCCGTGTTGCCGGGTGACGGCGCTCTTGTGGTGAATGGAAGCGCGACCGTATGCGGGGTGGGGATGGCGGGCGCGCCTGCAATTCAGGGGCAGGCGCGTGCTGACGGGTCGGCCGTACGAGGGTAGGTCAGGCGCGGGAGCGGGTGGCGGCGTTCTGGAGGAGGGTGCGGCAGAGGTCGCCCAGGTCTTGGCCCGCCGCCTCGGCGGCCATCGGCAGGAGTGACGTCTCCGTCATCCCCGGGGCCACGTTGACTTCCAGGAAGTGCGGGATGCCGTCGGCGTCGACGATCAGGTCCGTACGGGAGATGTCGCGAAGGCCGAGCGCTGTGTGGGCGATCACCGCGGTCTCGGCGCACGCGGCGGCGGCCTGGGCGGAAAGGCGGGCAGGGGCGAAGAACTCCGTGTGCCCGGCCGTGTAGCGGGCCGCGTAGTCGTAGACACCCTCGTCCGGGACGATCTCCACGGCTGGCAGAGCCTCCGGGCCGTTGCCGAGGTCCACGACGGAGACCGCCACCTCCACGCCCTCCACGCACCGCTCGATCAGCGCCGTGTCGCCGTACGCGAAGCAGCCGACCATCGCGGCGGGGAGCTCCTCCGCCGTGCGGACGATCGAGGCGCCCAGCGCCGAGCCGCCGCGGGCGGGCTTGACGAACAGCGGCAGACCGAGCCGCTCGATGATGCGACCCAGCACCACCGTGGCGCCGAGATCGTGGAATGTCTCCTTCGGCAGCGTGACGGACTGCGGCGTCTGCAGGCCGACCGAGCGCACGACGGCCTTCGCCGTGGGCTTGTCGAAGGCCACCCGGCACGCGTCCGGGTCGGCGCCGACGTACGGGACGTTGAGAAGCTCCAGGACGGAACGGATCGCGCCGTCCTCGCCCGCGCCGCCATGGAGGGTCACGAAGACCGCGTCCGGCGGGTCCGCGAGGATGGAGGGCACGAGGGACGCGTCGGTGTCGCGGGCCTCCACGTCGATGCCCGCAGCACGCAGCACCTCGCTGACTCGGCGACCGGAGCGCAAGGACACCTCTCGCTCATACGAGAGACCTCCGGCCAGCACGAGCACGTGGCCCAGATCGCTCATCACATCTCCTCCGCTGATCGCACGCGCCGCTGTCCAACCGTACCGCCAAGCCGCCGAGGCCTGGCACGCCACCAGAGCACCTGGGTGATGGTGTTGCTCTGTCGCGTCTTGCCGATGCCCGGCATACCCGCCGACGCCGCCACCGGACCTGGCACCGGGCGCTCAGGGCTGGCGGCCGAGCTCGGAGTGGGGTGTGGTGCTGGGAGGTCGGCGGTGCCTGGGCAGGGTGTGGGTGGGGCAGGACGGCGAGGGGTGCAGAAGGGGCGGCGGTACGGGAAGGGGCGCTGTCTGCGGACGGCGTGAGGCTGGGGATGCAGAGTGCGGGGCTCGGTAGTGGTGTCTGGTGGGAGCGGCGGGGAGGGGGTGAGGTCGACGGTCCGCGAGGGGAGGTGGCAGACCGTGGGAAGGGACGTGTGGGCAGGAGTGGGGACGGTGGCGGTGGAAGGGGGGCTTGGGTGGTGGGGCGAGGGCGGCTGGGCATAGGAAAAGTGGGGGCCGGTCAACCCGGCCCCCACGGAGACGGTGGTCAGGCCAGGTCGGGGCCGGGGGTGTCGACGCCCTGGTGGTCGCGGGCCGTGCTGGTGCCGAACGTGTCCCTCAGCTGCATCTCCTGATCGATCACGCCGGCCAGCCGCCGTACCCCCTCCCGGATCCGGTCAGGCTGGGGATAGCAGTACGAGAGCCGCATGTGCCGCGCCCCGCTCCCGTCCGAGAAGAACCCGGTCCCCGGTACGAACGCCACCCGCTCGGCCACCGCGCGCGGCAGGATGGCCTTCGAGTCGAGCCCCTCGGGAAGGGTCGCCCACACGAAGAAGCCGCCCGCGGGTCGGGTCCAGGTGACCTCGGGCGGCATCAGGGATTCGAGCGCGTCCAGGAGCGCGTCGCGGCGCTCGCGGTAGAGCTCTCTGAACGATTTGATCTGCTCCCGCCACGGCTGCGTGGCGAGGTACTGGCCCACGGCGAGCTGGGTGAACGAGGAGTGCGAGAGCACGGCCGACTCCATGGCCAGCACGAGCTTGTCGCGGATGGCGTGCGGGGCCAGCGCCCAGCCGACGCGGAAGCCGGGGGCGAGCGTCTTGGAGAACGACCCCAGGTAGACCACGCCGTCCGGATTGTCGGCCCGCAGGGCGCGCATGGGCTCCCCGTCGAAGCCGAGCAGCCCGTACGGGTTGTCCTCGATGATCAGCACCCCGGCCCGCTGGCAGATGTCGAGCACCTGCTGCCGGCGGGCGATGTTCAGGGTGACGCCGCCCGGGTTGTGGAAGGTCGGGATCGTGTAGAGGAACTTGATGGGCGCCCCGGCCGTCTCCAGCGCGTAGATGGTCTGGGCCAGGGATTCGGGCACGATGCCCTGATCGTCCATGGCGACATGAACGACCTTGGCCTGATAGGCGGAGAACGTACCCAGCGCCCCCACGTACGACGGCCCCTCGGCGAGCACCACGTCGCCCGGGTCGATGAAGATCCGGGTGATCAGGTCGAGGGCCTGTTGCGAACCGACGGTGACGACCACGTCGTCCGCCCCGGCGTTGATCCCCTCCAGCCGCATGACCTCGCAGATCTGCTCACGCAGATGCGGGTCACCCTGGCCGGAACCGTACTGGAGCGCGACGGGGCCGCGCTTGGTGACGAGGTCGGAGACCAGCTCGCCGACCATGTCGAGGGGAAGAGCCGTGACGTACGGCATGCCGCCCGCGAGCGAGACCACCTCGGGCCTCGACGCGACGGCGAAAAGAGCTCGGATCTCGGAGGCGACCATCCCGGTAGCTCGTGCGGCGTACCGATCGACGTAAGCGTCGATGCGCGACCCTTGGGTCGCGGGTGTCTGACCGTGATCCAGCTCTCCTGTCACGGCCCACCTCCTAGGTGTCATATCGGACTGAAATACCAGATTACGCTAACCGGACATGTCGCCCGTGACGGGCTCGGCCGTCGTGGTGTCCGCTGGCTGCATCTTCACTGGGCTACGATGCCACCTGTGGACGCGGTTTTCGCGCGTTTTTCCGGGTCAACGACAGGGGGCCGTAGTTGTCGCGCCGGCTGGTCAACATAACCCTGGACAATCTTGAAGATCTGCCTCATCGCTGCAGGCGGTGTGTGTTCTGGGAGCTCGACCCCATGAGTGGGGAGCGGGCGGTGCGGTCAGGGGATCCGGGGCTGGAGAAGGAGGCCTGGATCTCCGGCACGCTGCTCGAGTGGGGCAGTTGCGGGAAAATCGTCTATGTCGACGGAGTGCCCGCCGGGTTCGTGCTCTACAGCCCGCCGCTCTACACCCCTCGGTCCGTGGCCTTCCCCACCTCGCCGGTCAGCGCCGACGCGGTGCTGCTGATGACCGCGCACATCATTCCGGAGTTCTCGGGTGGAGGGCTGGGCCGGATGCTGATCCAGGGCGTGGCCAAAGACCTGACCAGGCGTGGAGTGAAAGCCATTGAAGCTTTTGGCGACCTCAAGTGGGAAGAGCCTAGTTGCGTAGTTCCAGCGGAATACTTGCTTTCTGTTGGTTTTAAGACGGTTCGTCCGCATTTGCGTTTCCCGCGGCTTCGGCTGGAGCTCAAAACCGCCGTCTCGTGGCGTGAGGACGTCGAGGTGGCTTTGGAACGGCTTCTGGGCTCCATGAGTCCGGAAAGGGCACTTCGTCCCGTCTGACGACCACACAGGGCCGTACGGGCGACCACACGGGCCCGTGCGGGCGGCCAAACGGGCCCGTGCGGGCGGCCAAACGGGGCGTACGGGGTCAGGAGAACGCGAAAGCCCCCCGCCAAGGGCGGGGGGCCGGGCGCGCGCCGCGGGAGGGCGGGCTAGATGATGCCGTCGAGCTCGCGCAGCAGCATGGCCTTCGGCTTGGCGCCGATGATCTGCTTCACGACCTCGCCGTTCTTGTAGACGTTCAGCGTGGGGATCTGGAGCACACCGTACTGGCGCGGAACCTCGGGGTTCTCGTCAATGTTGAGCTTGACGATCTCCAGCTTGTCGCCGTGCTCGTTGGCGATCTCCTGCAGGATGGGGGCGACCTGACGGCACGGCCCGCACCATTCGGCCCAGAAATCGACCAGCACGGGCTTGTCGCTCTTGAGGACGTCTGCTGCGAAAGAGGCGTCGGTGACAGCCTTCACGGTGCGCTCCTTACTCACTTCTCGTTGTTGGCCAGCCAGCGCTCGGAGTCGAGCGACGCCGAGCAGCCGGTGCCGGCCGCGGTGATGGCCTGGCGGTAGGTGTGGTCGACGACGTCTCCCGCGGCGAACACGCCGTCGATGTTGGTCGCCGTGGACGGCGAGGCCACCTTGACGTAGCCGTCTTCGTCGAGGTCGATCTGCCCCTTGACCAGATCGGTGCGCGGGTCGTGCCCGATCGCGAGGAACAACGCGTCGGTGGCCAGCTCTGATTCCTCGCCGGTCTTGACGTTGCGCAGCCGCACGGCCTCGACACGGGAGTCGCCGAGCACGTCGACGACCTCGGAGTCCCAGACGAAGCGGATCTTGTCGTTCGCGAACGCCCGATCCTGCATGATCTTGCTGGCGCGCAGCGAGTCGCGGCGGTGCACCACCGTCACCATACGACCGAACCTGGTCAGGAACGTGGCCTCCTCCATCGCCGTGTCACCGCCGCCGACGACCACGATGTCCTTGTTGCGGAAGAAGAACCCGTCACAGGTCGCACACCAGGACACGCCATGCCCGGACAGCTTCTTCTCGTTCTCCAGGCCGAGCTCGCGGTAGCCGGAGCCCATCGCCAGGATGACCGACTTGGCGTAGTACGTGTCGGTGTGGGTCTTGACGACCTTGGGGTTGGCCTCCAGGTCCACCTCGACCACGTCGTCGGCGACCAGCTCGGCGCCGAACCGCTCGGCCTGCTTGCGCAGGTTGTCCATGAGATCGGGGCCCATGATGCCGTCGGGGAACCCAGGGAAGTTCTCCACGTCGGTGGTGTTCATGAGTGCGCCGCCGGCTGTCACGGAGCCCTCGAAGATCAGTGGCTTGAGCTCGGCGCGCGCGGAGTAGACGGCCGCGGTGTAGCCAGCTGGGCCGGATCCAATGATGATCACGTTACGAACGTCGCTCAACGCTCCACGCCTTCCTCGTCTGTTGTTGCACCGGCGTCAACAGATCCTAGGCCGCCCTGATTCCCTGCCCTAAACACAACGCCCGGACAAAGCGAAAGAGCCCGCCGTGGCGGGCTCTGACGCGTATGTCCTTTACCAGCGGCCCAGCGCGGGCTTACGCAGGTTCTTGCAGTTGAACGGGTCGACGATGTCGATGCGCAGCCTCTGGCTGGCCTTGTCCTTCCACGAGGCCACGATGAGGGCCTCCTGGCCGTTGTACTGGCCCTGGTCGACCGCGTACGTCGGCAGCTTGGAGCGGCTGGAGATCCGCTTCACGCACTTGTCGACCTTGCCGTCGTCGTCGGAGCCGCCGCCCACCATGCGCTGGAAGCCGAACATGCCTTCGAGCGGCTGGCGTAGGTCCTGGTCACTGTAGTTGTGGCCGCTGTCGGTCAGCCCGTAGGACCTGGCCCGCGTGGGGACCCTGGAGGGGACCGCGGAGGTCTCGGTAGCGGGGCCGGCCAGCACGTCGCGCCCCACGACGCTGCCGCCTCCGCCGCTCGCGAGCAGGCCGGTCGTGGCCACCGCCGTGCCCACCACGGCGACTGCCGCCGCGGCCGCGATCGCCGGCATCGCCCATCGGCGTCTGCGAGAGCGCTTGGCCGGGACGATCGTGCCGTCGTCGGAGACGACCCCTAGTCGGACCGGCTCCGGGGCCGCTTCAGCGGCCACCTCCACCGGTCGCTCCCACGGGGCGTCCCGCATGAGCTCGTCCCAGTCGGGCGTCTCCGCGAGGCCGACACCTCCCCGCCGGAACTCCGCCTCGGCGGCCAAGGCCTTGTCGATGCGCAGTGCGACACCCATCGGCATGGCCGGTGTGGGGGTCGCCGCGAGCACCTCGCGAACCGCCGACAGGTCTGCCAGTAGCTCCCCGCATGGGTCGCAGACCGCGAGATGCTCGCGGACCCGGCGCGCCGTGTCGACGTCTAGGAGACCCTCGGCCAGCTCGGCCAGGATTTCCAGATCGTAGTGCGTATCACCCGTCACGAAGTTCTGCTCCCTTCGCGGATGAGACGCGATTGAGGTCCGATCGGTTCCGCAGATGCGAAAGAATTGGGGCAAGTTTCGCGCGCCCCCGAGCGCACCGGCTCTTGACCGTGCCGCTCGGCACTTGGAGCACCTGAGCTGCGTCTTCGACCGAGTAGCCCATCATGTCGACGAGGACGAGGGCCGCCCGCTGGTCATTGGGCAGGAGTTTCAACGCGGCCGAAACCTCCATGGAGACTTCGCGTTCGACGGTCTGGTCGGGCAGGGGGGTCTCGCGCTCGGCGGCCTCGATCAGCTCGTCGTCGGCGACTGGCCTGACCGATTTACGGCGCATCCTGTCGAGGCAGGCGTTGACCACGATCCGGTGGAGCCAGGTCGTGACGGCCGCCTCGCCACGAAACGTGGCGGCCTTGCGATATGCGGAGACGAAGGCGTCCTGCACGGCGTCGGCGGCCTCGTCGGGGTCACCGAGCGTACGCAGGGCGACCGCCCACATGCGGTCGCGGTGCCGTTTGACGATTTCGCTGAAGGCGTGAGGATCCCCGTTGATGTGCGCGGTCAGCAGCTCGGCGTCAGTTACCGCCGGCCGCTCCGCTGCTGAGGGTGTCTCGGGTGGGGAGTTCACAAGAGAGATTCCTGGTTATGCCGATCCGGGAGAGTGCACCACTACTTCATAGATGGTGCCATGAAAGTTGCCCGCATCCGCCGGAACGCGAGTAAACCAGATCAAAACGTACTGACCGGTTGCCGGTTGATCAGGGGTAAGAGTGGTCTTACCTGCGGCGTTCTTCTCGGTCGCCACCGTCTTCAGCGCGGAAAGCTCGGGCGAGTCACCCACCTTGAGCTCGACCGTCGCACCCGGAGCATCCGACAGCGTAGCGACCACGTCGCTGATCTGCATGGACTTGCCCACGTCGAGCAGCAGGCCGACGCCTTCCTTGAGATTTCCCAGGGTGGCGCTCGTATAGCTCTCGGTCTTCCACAGGGTGCTGGGCTTGCCGTCGATGGCCAGGTCGGCCATCTCGGACTTCTCGTCCTTGTCGCCGAGCGGGTCGAAGCCCTGGGCCTTCTTCGGCTTGACGACCTGGGCCTCGGCCGAGGCCGACGTGGAGGTGCTGGGGCTGGAGCCCGACGCCTCGGGCTTGGTCGGGCTGCCCAGGCTGCGGCCGATCGTCCAGGCGCCGACCCCGACGGCGGCGATGACGAGCAGCACGACCAGCGTCATCAGCACGCGGTTGAACGTGCCGCTGCCACCGCCCGAGGGGCGGTGCGGCGGCGGGGGCGGCACGTGCGGGGCGGTGTGCTGCTGGCGGTGGACGAGGTCCAGGCCCTCGGTGTGGGAGGCGGAGGCCACCGCGGGGGTCGAGGGGTAGGCGATCGGGATCGGCATGGGTCTGGCCACGCCGGACAGCGCCTCGGCCAGGTCGGACGGGCTGACCAGCGCGCCCTGGCCCCGGCGGGACTCGGGCAGGCACGCGCGCACGGTCACCGTGTCGAGGTAGCTCGGCACGCCGGCGGTCACCTGGCGGGGTGTGCAGAAGTGGCCGTCGGTCATGGGGGCGGCGGGCAGGCCGCCCTCTTCCTCGTCGCCCGGCCAGTGGCCGGTCAGCCCGGCGTACAGCAGCCGGCCCAGCCCTTCGGCGTCGTCGAGCGCCGGCTGGTCGGTGGTGAGCCCGGACAGGGCCGCGTCGACGGCCACGCCGAGCACCTTGACCGTGTTGCCCGTCGTCCACACCAGGTGGGAGGGGCGCAGGCACAGGTGGTAGAGCTGCGCCTCGTGGGCGTGCGCCAGAGCCTCGGCGGCCTCGGCCACCAGCCCCGCCGCGCGTTCGGGCTCCAGCGGGCCGGAGGAAAGCAGGTCGGTCAGCGACTCGCCGGTGACCCACTCGCTGACGACGTAGGCGGCCTTGTCGTCCTCCGCGGCGTCGAACACCTGCGTCAGCCGCGGGTCGGTCAGCCGGCTCGCGGCGCGGGCGGCCGTGACGACCTCGTGGACGCGCGGGAAGTCGGGCCCGAAGGTGTGGACGGCCACGGGACGCGCGAGGATCTCATCGATGGCCTTCCAGAGCGTGGCTCCATCGGACTCGCTGACGCGGTCCTCGAGCCGGAAGCGCTCGGCCAGACGGGTGCCGGGTTCGACGGCCGACGTGCTCACAGGTTCACTCCGCTTGGCCGATCGGGCGTGTTCATGACTCGACTCACCTGCGTGGTGGTGTCCCACGAAGGCACGCTATGCCGGGTGGATCCGCCCACGCCCCTCCTGCTTCCATTCGCGCGTGTCGGGCTCCATGGTAGTGCCGAGTGGATTCGGCCCGCGTTCTTTACCGGCCTACCCGCCCAGCGACCATCCCAACGATGGAATTGACCTCGGGAATGCGCATTCTGTGCGCGACGCCTAGATAGAGCAGCAACCCGATGCCCCCGCCGACCGCGAGCACGATCAGCGAATTGACGAACCCTAGCCCGGCGAACAGCCCCGTGACTACCCAAACCGCCGCAAGCGCCACCACAGCGGTGGGCAGGGCCGCCAGATACATCCTGGTCAGAGCCATGCCGATCGTCCAGCCACCGAGCCCTCTGACGCGGCGGCTGGCCAGCAGCCACGCCCCGACGGCGCCGAGCGCGTACGCGATGGCGTACGCGAGCGCCAGCCCCATGACAAGGTACCGGGCCGGCAGCAACGCGTTGAACACCAGCATGAGCGCCGCGTTGATCGCCGTGGTGACGGCGCCGATGACCACCGGCGTACGGGTGTCGCCGAAGCTGTAGAAGACCCGCAGCAACAGCTGGAACAGCGCGAACGGCACCAGCGCGAGCCCGTAGACCTGCAGCACGTTGCCGATGTAGACGGCGTCGGCGACGGAGTTGGCGCCGTGGCCGTAGATGGGCACGGTGATCGCCGGCCCAAGCACCATGAGCAGCAGCGACACCGGCACCATCAGCGAGCAGATCAAGCGCACGCTCGACCCGAACTCGCTGCGCACGTCGTGGAAGCGCCCCTCGCCGACGGCCCGGCTCATCCGGGGCAGCATCGCGGTGATCACCGAGACGCCGATGACGCCGTACGGGAGCTGGAAGAGCTGGAACGCCAGCGTGTACGGGCTGATGCCGTGCCCCTCGACCACGTTGCCGGCCGCGCTGGCCAGGTTGACGGTCAGCATGAAGCCGAGCTGGGTGACGACCACGTAGCCGATCGTCCAGACGCCCGCCCTGCCCATCTCGCCCAGCCGCGCGTTGCGCACGTCGAAGCGGGGCACGAACCGGAACCCGACCCGCTTGAGCGACACCATCAGGATGGCCGCCTGGGCCACGATGCCCGCCGTGGTGCCCAGCCCGAGCAGCGCCATCTCGCCGGTGCTGATCTGCCCGATGTTGTCGCGCTCGCCGCCGATCATGGCGTACGCCAGGAACACGCAGATGACGACCAGGTTGTTGACCACCGGCGCCCACATGGGCGCGCCGTAGCGGTCGCGGGTGTTGAGGATGGCGCCCGCCACCGCGCCCACGCCGAAGAAGGCGAGCTGCGGCAGGATGAAGCGGGCCAGCATGACCGCGACCTCGAACTGGGGGCTGCCCGGCGCCCAGTCGGTGTAGAGGTCGATCAGCAGCGGCGCGCCGAACACCGCCGCCACCGCGACCAGGATCAGCGCCACTCCGGAGATCGTGAGCAGCCTCTGCTCGTACGCCCGGCCGCCGTCGGCGTCGTGCTGCTGGGCCCGGACGATCATCGGCACCACGACGCTGCTCAGCACGCCGAGCAGCAGCAGGTCGAGGATGCTGTACGGGATCGCGTACGCCGCGTTGTAGGCGTCGCCCAGCGCCCTCGTGCCGATGGCGTAGGCCAGCACCATGGTCCGCACGAACCCCGTGACCCTGGACACCATCGTGCCGGCGGCCATGATGGCGCTGGCCCGAAGCATGCGACTCATACGATCTGATTCTCCCGGGTCTTGGCCGCGTGCGCGAGCTTCCGCTCCGACCTGCGCCGCACCACTCGCATCACCACGGCGGCGAGCATCACGGTCAGGGCGGCGCCCACGATCACCGAGGCGATCCCGGTGTAGCCGGTGGTGCGGATGGTCAGCCGCTGCGGCTTGCTGTACGGCTGGCCGTCGGAGGTCTTGAGCTGCACGGTCACCGTCGCGTCGCCGCTCGTGCCGGGAGCGGCGTTCATCGGCACCTGGACCATGCCGCTCTGCCGGGGGCCGATCGTCATCGGCTCCTTCTGCGCGAAGTTCACCTGCAACAACTCGGGGTTGTTGGAGGTGACGTCGATGTAGAGGGCGATCTGCACGCCCAGCTCGTTCTTGACGCTGATGGGGACCACGCCGCTGCTGCCCGCCAGCGTGCGCGTCCGGTTGGGGCCCGACCCGGTGATCTCGATCTTCTCGGTCTGGTCCGTCACCGCCGCGCTGACCTGATTGGTCACCGCCCGGCCGGCGCGGGTGCTGTTGCGCCAGGCCGAGGAGGTCAGCCGGAGGACCGCCGCGTCGAAGCTCGACGGCGTCTTCGCCTCCGTGATCCGGGAGGTGAGCTGCGCCTTCGCCGCGACCTCCTTGACCGGGCCGAGGTATTTCGCGGTCAGCTCTTCCTTGCGGTCCTGGTCGGTGTAGGTCAGCCCGGCGCGCGGGACCGACAGCTTGGTCGGCTTGATCGACTCAAGCGAGGTCAGCTGCAGCCACGGCAGCTTTTTCGCGGTCTTCAGCAGCGCGTTGACGAGCGTCGGGTTGGGGTCCCAGCGGCGCGACGGGGCGATGACGATGGACCTGGGCGAGGTCTGGCCGGCCTCCCCGGTGATCATCGCGGTCTCGGCGATGAACCGCTGCGTGCTGAGCAGCACGGACGTGGGGGCCGCGGGCTCGAAGAGCTTGCTCAGCTCGGCGTCCGCGACCAGCGCGGTGACCGGCCCGTTCACCGAGTCGATCGTGGAGGCGGCGTCGGGCGTGAACGGCACGGCCGGCTGCGGCGGCAGGTTGGTGGAGTTGAGCAGGACCGTGTCGACCTTGTCCTTGCTGACCGAGAGCAGGTCGAGCGCGTCGGCGTCGAGCATGCCCGCGGGCGGCCAGTTGACGTTGGTCTTGACCTCGCGCTGGAGCAGCGCGGCGGCCCTCTGCCTGCCCAGCTCGATCGCCCGGCTGGTCTGCGAGTCCAGCCCCTGGTGGGCGAGCGCGGCCACGTCGGGGTCGGCGTACGGGACCGAGACCACGGGAGAACTGGCCAGCGCGGTGCGCATGGTCGTCAGCCAGGTCGCGGCCTCGGCGTTGGCGGGCTTCTCCTGCGACTCGTCCTTCTTGACCTTGACCCGGTACTTGTTCTTCATCGCGTCGAGGTCGTCGAGCAGCGAGGATTCGACGAACCAGGTGACGCTCTCGGGCGCGGACTGCGCGATGCGCGCTATGTCGGCCAGGCGGCCCTTGCCGTTGATGGACTGACTCAGCTTGTCGTCCACGAACAGGGGAGCGCCGCTCTTCGCGTCGCGGTCGGTCCCGCGGCGGGGCTGGTCGATGACGGGCAGGGCGATGGCCAGCCGGTTGCGCGGCAGCTTCGGCACCGTGGGCGGCGCGTAGGTGAGATACGTGCGCTGCGGCGCCATGATCTGCAGGCCGTTCTGGAGCACCTCCACGGCCACCGGGTAGACCCCGAACGAGGGGTAGCCGAGCTGAACGGGCGTCGCGGTGAACTCCCATCGCGCCTGGGCGCCGGCGGCCAGCGCAGGGATGTCCATGAACGAGCTGGCCGAGGCGCGAAACGGCAGCGTCGCTGGGTTCTGGTCGGTCTGGAAGGTGGCCATGGTGACGCGGTCGGCGAACTTCTGCGGCGTGTAACGCAGGCGTACGCGCAGGCCCGTCTGCGGCGTGCCGCTGTCGTTGCGGAGCGTGCCGGTGAACTTGATCACATCGGTCTGCGCGGTCGGCACCTGAGGCGAAATCGACGAGATCGACACGGCCATGGTCTGCCTGCTCGCCTTCGCGGACTTCGTGGCAGCAGCGCCGGGCGCGGTCGCCACCACGGTGAAGGCGAGCAGCGCGGCGAGCAGCGCGGCCTTACGGATCACGCGGATGCCCGAGCTGGAGTACGACGACGCACGCCCGCAATGCTACGGGCTCAGTGCCGCCGCGCGACCGCCTCACGTGTTCCTTTCGCCCTGAGGTCGACCATCTTGCCTGGCAGGAGTGCCATTAGGTCTAGTGCGCGGAGAGTCAGCACGGTATGCCGTTCGCCGGTCGGAGTGAAGACCGGCCCGTCGTCGGCCAGGAAGTCGGCCGGCAGCCGGTCGTCGATGAACTTGGGCAGCGATTCCGGCAGGAGCAGCGGGCACACCAGCCCGTTCGCGTAGTCGGTGGCCGAGTTGACCACGTGGGCCGGGGCCGTTCGCACCCGGCGTACCCCCAGCACTCCGCCGACGGCTCCCACCGGTGGCGGCGCCGACACGGGGGTGGTGACCGCGATGACGACCTCGCGGCCGACCCTCGTGGCGACCTCGAGCACCGTGACCATCAGGCACCTGCTCGGCGCTGCGGAGACCGCCTCTGGCAGATCTTCCGCGCATGTCATGGGACGCGGAAGGCGTACGATCTCATGATGGACCTGGTGGGCGAGGAGCCAGCGGTGGATCGCGAGGGCGTCCTTCATATAGTCCTCCTTGCCTCGTTCCCTGGCCCCCGACGGTCCTTGGACCGACGGTAACCCGGACCTGGTGTGGCTCGGGGGATATGTTCCGGATGCTCCCAGAAGGACCGAACCGCTTGTCCGACTCAACTCTGACTGACAGCCAGCGGCGGGCCATGACGGACCTGTTCCGCAAGATCGCTCCGGTGGCCGACGAGCTCGGCCGCCTGTTCGCCGCGCAGGGCCACGAGCTGGCCCTCGTCGGCGGTCCCGTACGCGATCTGCTGCTCGGCCGCATCGGCAACGACCTCGACCTGACCACCGACGCCCGCCCCGAACGGGTGCTGGAGATCGTCCGTGACTGGGCCGACTCCGTGTGGACGATCGGCATCGACTTCGGCACGGTGGGCCTGCGCAAGGGCGGCTGGCTGATCGAGATCACCACGTACCGGAGCGAGTCGTACGACCCGAAGTCGCGCAAGCCCGAGGTCATGTACGGCGAGACGCTCAAGGAGGACCTCGAGCGGCGCGACTTCGCGGTCAACGCGATGGCGGTGCGGCTGCCCGGCCACGAGTTCGTCGACCCGTACGGCGGGCTCGACGACCTGAAGGCCAAGGTGCTGCGCACGCCCGGCGCGCCCGAGCGGTCCTTCGGCGACGACCCGCTGCGCATGCTGCGGGCCGCCAGGTTCGCCTCGCAGCTCGGCTTCGGGGTGGACGAGGGGGCCCTGGCGGCGATGGCCGCGATGGCCGAGCGCATCGAGATCGTCTCGGCCGAGCGCATCCGCGAGGAGCTCGACAAGCTCGTCTGCGGCGGCAACCCGCGCGAGGGCCTGCGGCTGCTGGTCGAGACCGGGCTGTCCGCGCACGTGCTGCCCGAGCTGCCCAAGCTGCGCCTGGAGATCGACGAGCACCACCGCCACAAGGACGTCTACGAGCACACGCTGACCGTGCTCGACCAGGCCATCGCGCAGGAGGAGGACGGCAAGGCCGACCGGATCCTGCGCTGGGCGGCGCTCATGCACGACATCGGCAAGCCGAAGACGCGCCGCCACGAGTCGGGCGGGCGGGTGTCGTTCCACCACCACGAGATGGTCGGCGCGCAGATGACCAAAAAGCGGATGACGGAGCTGAAGTTCCCCAAGGACGTGGTGACGGACGTCGCCCGGCTGGTGGAGCTGCACCTGCGCTTCCACGGCTACGGCACGGGGGAGTGGACCGACAGCGCCGTGCGCCGCTACGTGCGCGACGCCGGCCACCTGCTGGACCGGCTGCACAAGCTGACCAGGGCCGACTGCACCACGCGCAACAAGCGCAAGGCCGCGGCGCTGTCGCGGACCTACGACCAGCTTGAGGAGCGCATCGCCCGGCTCGCCGAGGAGGAGGAGCTGTCCAAGATCCGCCCCGAGCTCGACGGCAACGAGATCCAGCGGGTCCTGGGCATCGGGCCCGGGCCGGTGGTGGGGCGGGCGTACAAGTTCCTGCTCGACCTCAGGCTCGACAAGGGCATGATCGGCAAGGACGCGGCTACCGAGGCGTTGACGGAGTGGGCTCGGTCGAACGACGTGGACGTGTGAGCATCCGGTACGCGAGCGCGGCGAGGGGATAGCCGACCGCGGCGATCACGACGGCCGTGTAGGACTTGCCGTCGGCGGGCAGGATGGCCGCCGACAGGGCCGCGGCCAGGACGTACATGCCGTTGAAGAGCATGTCGTAGATCGAGAACGCCCGGCCCAGGTAGATGTCCTCCACGTCGCGCTGGACCGTGGTGTCCGCGCAGATCTTGACGCTCTGCCCGGCCACGCCCAGCACGAACCCGGCCACCGGCAGCCCCCACTCCTGGAACGGCAGCACCAGCGCCGCCGTCAGGACCCCGGCCGAGGTCAGCGCGATCGGCACCCAGCGCTGGATCGTGAACCGCTCGGTGGCGTACGGGGTGATGACCACGGCGATGGCGTAGCCGACCCCGGAGGCCGCCACGACCAGGCTGACTCCGCCCAGCGCGGCGTCGGCGTCGCCGTTGTAGAAGTAGTAGCGGTAGAGGATGATGCCGAGCGCGGTGGCTATGCCGTAGAAGAAGCGGTGGGCGGCCATCGCGCCCATGGTGGAGGCCGCGACGCGGTGCGAGACCAGGTGCCTGGCGCCGTCCGCGAGGCCGCCGACCACGTTGCGCAGGGCCTCGCGCGCCTGGGGCCGGCTCGGGTCGGACTCCGGCCCGAGCAGGCGGCGGTCCATCGTCCGCGCGACCAGCGCGCTCAGGCCGAACACCACGCCCGAGACGACCAGGAGCAGCGCCACGCCGGAGTCCTCGGCGCCGAACACCTTGCGCAGCAGATAACCGAGCCCCACGCCCACGAACGTGACCACGGTGCCCGACGTGGGGACGACCGCGTTGGCGGCCATCAGCCGGTCGGGCGGCACCACGTGCGGCAGCGAGGCGCCGAGCGCGGCCAGGAAGAATCTGTTGACGCCCAGCACGGCCAGCGCCGCCGTGTAGAACACCGGGTCCGGCACGTCGGCGGCGACCAGCGCCGCCGCTACCAGCAGGAGCCCGCCGCGCACGATCGGCGCGACCACCAGGATCTGCCGCCGTGACCAGCGGTCGATGAACACGCCCACGAAGGGCCCGAGCACGCTGTACGGCAGCAGCAGCACGGCCAGCCCGGCCGCCACCGCGAGCGCCGTCGTCTGGCTCTCGGGGCTGAAGAAGGCGAACCCGGCCACCCCGAACTGGAAGATCCCGTCGGAGAACTGGGAGATCAGCCGGGTGGCGAACAACCGCCGGAAATTATCGCCCCGGAGGACCACGCGTAGGTCGGCCACAAATGACACGCGGCCAGCCTAGCCCTCCGCCTGTCGCCTAGGATGCGCGAGAGGCGCGCAACGGCTGGTGGGCAACGGGTTCCGAACGGCCGGCCGGTCTCGTACGCTTCATAGCGTGACGACTGAGGAACACGTTGTGCTGGTCGACCGCGACGGCCAGGCACTCGGCACCGCGCCCAAGCAGGTGGTGCACGGTCGCGAGACCCCCCTTCACCTGGCGTTCTCCAGCTATGCCTTCGATCACGAAGGCCGCGTGCTGCTCACCAGAAGAGCCGACAGCAAGCTCACGTGGCCGGGGGTCTGGACCAACAGCTGCTGCGGTCACCCGCTGCCGGGCGAGCCGGTGGACCGGGCGGTCGAGCGCCGCCTCTCCTACGAGCTGGGGCTCACGGTGGACCGTGTCGACCTCATGCTGCCGGCCTTCTCCTACCGCGCCGTCATGGCCAACGGGATCGTCGAGCACGAGCTGTGCCCCGTCTACCGCGTCACCGCGACCTCGCCCGTCGCCCCCAACCCCGAGGAGGTGGGGGAGACGATGTGGATGCCGTGGAAGGAGTTCGCCGAGGGCGTGCGCAACGGGCTGCTGGCCGTCTCGCCCTGGTGCAAGGAGCAGGTGCCGCTGCTGGCCGACCTCGGCGCCGACCCGCTGGCCTGGCACCCCGCCTCGCCGGCCGAGCTGCCCCCGGCGGCCCGCCCGTAGCCGGCGCCTGCAGACGACACGGCGCCGCACCCGGGAATCGGGCGCGGCGCCGGTCAGGGGGTCAGCGCTCGACCTCACCCCGGATGAACTTCTCGACGTACTCCCGAGCCTCGTCGTCCGAGAACTGCTTCGGCGGCGACTTCATGAAGTACGAGGACGCCGACAGGATCGGCCCCCCGACCCCGCGGTCGAGGGCGATCTTGGCGGCCCGGACCGCGTCGATGATGATGCCCGCCGAGTTCGGCGAGTCCCAAACCTCGAGCTTGTACTCGAGGTTGAGCGGAGTGTCACCGAACGAACGGCCTTCGAGCCGCACGAAGGCCAGCTTGCGGTCGTCCAGCCACGGCACGTGGTCCGACGGACCGATGTGCACGTCGGCCTTGCCCATCTCGTGCGGGATCTGCGAGGTGACCGACTGCGTCTTCGAGATCTTCTTGGACTGGAGCCGCTTGCGCTCCAGCATGTTCATGAAGTCCATGTTGCCGCCGACGTTGAGCTGGTACGTGCGCAGCAGCTCCACCCCGCGGTCCTCGAACAGCTTGGCCAGCACGCGGTGCGTGATGGTGGCGCCGACCTGCGACTTGATGTCGTCGCCGACGATCGGCACCCCGGCCTCGGTGAACTTCTCCGCCCACACCGGGTCGGAGGCGATGAAGACCGGCAGCGCGTTCACGAACGCCACACCGGCGTCGATGGCGCACTGCGCGTAGAAGCGGTCCGCGTCCTCCGAGCCCACCGGCAGGTAGGAGACCAGGACGTCGACCTGGTTGTCGCGGAGCACTTGGACCACGTCGACGGGAGTCTC
This sequence comes from Nonomuraea sp. NPDC005650, assembly GCF_040605375.1. Taxonomy (NCBI): domain Bacteria; kingdom Bacillati; phylum Actinomycetota; class Actinomycetes; order Streptosporangiales; family Streptosporangiaceae; genus Nonomuraea; species Nonomuraea sp. NPDC005650. Next base: position 61,812 of record NZ_JBEXCR010000042.1, on the reverse strand, counting down.
GTCGGACTCCTCGATGACCTCCCGGTAGTACTCGCCCAGCCCGTCGAAGGTGTGGCCGCGCTGGACGGTCACCCCCGAGGGCGGCACGTCACAGATCTTGATCGTGTTGTTCTCGCTGGCGACGATCGCCTCAGACAGGTCGCGGCCGACCTTCTTGGCATCCACGTCGAACGCGGCGACGAACTCGACGTCACCGACGTGATATTCGCCGAACTTCACGTGCATGAGGCCCGGGACCCGGCTGTCCGGGTCGGCGTCCTTGTAATAGTGGACGCCCTGGACCAGCGACGACGCGCAGTTTCCGACACCGACAATGGCCACGCGAACCGAACCCATCGCATTCGCTCCCTTACTCATCAGTTGACGTGGTATCTCTTGCGGGCCCGTCATCCGACGAGGCCCGACGCTCTGTCGCGATCAGCTCGTTCAGCCAGCGCACCTCGCGCTCGACCGACTCGAGCCCATGCCGCTGCAGCTCGAGTGTGTAACTGTCGAGGCGCTCCCTGGTGCGCGCCAGAGCCGTGCGCACCGCGTCGAGCCGCTCCTCCAGCCGGCTGCGGCGGCCTTCGAGAATGCGCAGCCGCACTTCCGCCTCGGTGTGGCGAAAGAACGCGAAATGCACACCGAAGCTCTCGTCCTCCCAAGCGGAGGGGCCGGCCTGCGTCAGCATGTCCTGTAGCCGTTCCTTGCCCTCGGCCGTCAGCTTGTAAACGATCTTCGATCTGCCGCCGACGATCGTGGCGGGAGCGGGCTGCTCCTCCGCGATGAGGCCCTGAGCCAGCAGCGATCGCAGACAGGGATACAGCGACCCGTAGGAGAACGCGCGGAACATCCCCAGCAGGGCGTTGAGCCGTTTGCGCAGCTCATAGCCGTGTAGTGGCGTCTCGTGCAGCGACCCGAGCACGGCCAGTTCCAAGACCCTGCCCTGTCCGCCGGTCATCGGAACCTGCCCCCTCTCGCGTCAATGTATCGAGCCGATACATCCCCAGGATACGTCGGGTCGCTATATGGCGGCAATCTGTGAATCTGCCAAGACGTTGGGATGCAGCCGCAAAACGCCGTAGTCTGGCGCTCATGTGGTCACAGCGAAGGGTGGTGGATTACGGCCTGGCGAAACGGGCGGTGGTCCGCTCCCTCCGCATGGGGCGCACCTCGCGTGGCGACGTATGCGACGCACAGCCCTACCTCCTTCGCGCGGCGCGCCACTTCGGCGAGCCGACCGAACGTCCCTGCCCGGTATGCGAAAGGGAGAACGTCACCAATGTGACCTACGTCTACGGCGATTCGCTCGGTAGGCATGCCGGACAGGCAAAGGTCGCATCGGAACTCGCCGCAATGGCTCATGATTACGATGAGTTCCGCGTGTACGTTGTCGAGGTCTGCCAAGGTTGTTCCTGGAACCACCTGACGGTTTCGTATGTCCTCGGTAACGGACCACCTGACCTCGTCAGCCAAGCGTGAAGACCGAGGGCGGCGAGAAACCTCACGCCCACCCGCCGTTATGTTTCCGACGACGATGCGAGGACGTGTGAGTAACAGCATGAATGAGGGGACGGCTCGCCCTGGAAGGCGCCGTCGTTCCAGCTCATCCCGTTCTGTGCCCCAGGGTTCTCCTCCGCAAACCGGCGAGCAGAGCTGGGGTTCGGCGCAGCCGTCGCGTCGTCCGGAAGCCGCTTACGAGCAGACCGGTGCCATGGCCGCACAGCCGTACGACGACTCGCCCGGACGCGCCGACACCCCTCCTCGGCGCGGCGACGGTCCTCCCATGCGCGGCGACGGTCCGCCTACGCAGGGTGACCGGCCGGGGTCGCGCACGCGCGCCCGGCAGGAGCGGGCGATGGGCAACCAGGAGACGATCGTCAGCGACTCGCCGCGGCGCTCGCGCAGGAGGAGTGAGGGCGGGCCGCCCGAACCTCCCGGGCCGCCGACCAAGAAGGGCGGCGACGGCGACGGCAAGGGCGGCTGGCGCAGGTTCGTGCCGAGCTGGAAGATCCTCGTGGCCGGGTTCGTGGTGCTCGCGGCCGGCCTCTTCGGCATGATCATGGTCGCGTACGCCAACACGCCGGTGCCGACCGCCGACCAGGCCAAGGCCGACGCGCTCGCGCAGCAGAGCACCATCTACTACCGGGACGGCAAGACCGAGATCGCCCAGCTCGGCACGAAGCGCGAGATCGTCCCGATCTCGAAGATGTCCCAGAGCGTCAGGGACGCCGCGGTGGCCATCGAGAACGACACGTTCTACGAGGACTCCGGCATCTCGATCCCCGGCATGTTCCGCGCGGTCTTCAAGACGGCGACCGGCCAGCAGCGACAGGGCGCCTCGACGATCACCCAGCAGATGGCCCGTAACTACTACGACGGCCTCAGCCAGGAAGTGTCGATCAAGCGTAAGGTCATGGAGATCTTCGTCGCGGTCAAGCTCGACGAGACCCTGACCAAGGACCAGATCCTCGAGAACTACCTCAACACCATTCCCTTCGGCCGCGCCTACGGCGTCGAGGCCGCGGCGAAGGCCTACTTCGGCGACAGGGCCACCGCCGCCAAGCTGACGCCCGAGCAGGGCGCCTACCTCGCCGCTCGCATCCAGCAGCCCGCCTGGGAATCCGACGCCCCCGCGCTCAAGGCGCGCTGGAAGACCGTCATCGACTACATGGCGAAGCAGTGGCCCGACAAGTACGGCCAGCTCCCGCAGACCGCGAAGTTCCCCAAGCTCCGCAAGAACGACAACGCCAACGAGCTCGGCGGCATCAAGGGCTACATGGTCGTGCAGGTCCTGGAGGAGCTGAAGCAGCGCGGCCTCACCCCTGACGCGGTCAGGAGCGGCGGCTACCACATCACCTCCACCTTCGACAAGAAGCTGATGCTGGCCGCGCAGACCGCGGTGAAGTCCACGACCGCCAGCATGAGCAAGGAGTACCACGCGGGGCTGGCCGCCGTTAACCCGAAGAACGGCCGCATCCTGGCGTTCTACGGCGGCACCGACTACATCACCGACCCGTTCAACGAGCCGTTCGACGCCAAGAAGCAGGCCGCGTCCGCGTTCAAGCCGTACGTGCTGGCGGCCTGGCTGCAGGCCGGCTACTCGCTCAAGAGCTTCGTGCCGGGCAACGAGACGGTGCCGAAGGAGCTTCCCGGCCAGGCCGCGGGCGGCTTCAAGAACAGCCACAACGTCGGCAGGGCCGTCGATGTGGTCAAGGCCACCGCCCAGTCGGTCAACACGGCGTACGTGTCGATGGCGTACAAGCTGCCGGGCCAGCTCAAAGACGTGAAGAACCTGGTCGAGTCGGCCGGCTTCAACGAGCAGCGCATGGAAGACGACGTCAGGGATCACAGCTACCAGTTCGCCATCGGCAGCGCCCTGGTGACCCCGGTCGAGCAGGCCGCCGGCTACTCGATCTTCGCCAACGAGGGCAAGTACACCAAGTACCACGTGGTGCAGGAAGTCAAGCTGGGCAAGCAGGTCGTCTACGGCGAGCAGCGGGCCGTCAAGAAGGTCGTCGACCCCGGTGTCGCCGCCGACGCCACGGTGGCCATGGAGCAGGTGCTGCGCAGCGGCACCGCGGCGGGCAAGGGCCTGGGCAGCCGGCCGGCCGCCGGCAAGACCGGCACGAACAACGACGAGAAGGAAGCCTGGTTCGTCGGCTACACGCCGCAGATCTCCGCCGCGGTCGGGTTCTACCGCGAGGAGTGCCGGACGAAGCCGACGGGGGGCAAGGTCGTCCAGCCCATCCACTCCAACTGCCCCGAGACTCCCGGCGGCAAGCCGAGCACGAAGTACAGCAGCAAAAACCCCTACACGAGGCCCTACGAGGTCTCCCTGGGCTTCGAGGGTGCCGGTCCGCCCACGCTCACCTGGCAGAAGTTCATGACGCTCGCCCACGAGGGCCTGCCGATCGAGCAGTTCCCGAAGAGGGCCGAGGTCGGTCTGGCCGAGAACATCGTGCCGAGCCCGACGCCCACGGTGTCGAAGACCCCCGACAACCCCTTCGACAGCGGGGACAACCCGTTCGACACCGGGGACAACCAGGACTGCCTCGTCGGCCCGTGTGACGGCAACGCCACCCCCGACGACAACCCCACGATCGACGAGCCCGGCAACGGCGATCCGGGCAACAACGACGGCGGTGACAACGGGTTCCCGCAGACCGCCGACGGTGATGGGATCGGCGGCGGCCGGGCGCCCGACCCGAGACCTTCGGGCTGGTCACCACTGGCAAGGCCTGAGGACCGGTGACGAGCACGGAGGTGCGCGCCCCTTTCCTGGCGCGTGCCGTCCCGTACCTTCCCCTGGGGCTGATCGCGGCCCTGGGGGCCACCCTCGCGTACATCGTGCGCCTGCCCTGCCGCACCGGCGGCTGGAACGACCAGGTCACGACGTACACGAACTTCTGCTACACCGACATCTACCCCCTGTACTTCGACAGGGCCCTGTCCAGCCAGAACCCCTACTTCGCCCACGTGCCGTTCGACAAGCAGGTCGAGTACCCGGTCGTGCTGGGCGAGGTCATGCAGGTGATCAGCTGGTTGGCCAGGGCGGTGGGCGCCGACACGGGCGCGCAGGCCGTCAGGTTCTATGACCTGACGGTCATCCTGCTCGGCATCAGCCTGGTCGTCGGCGTCCTGCTGATGGCCGCGGTGGCCGGGCCCACGCGGCGGTGGGACGCGCTCTGGTACGCCATCTCGCCCGCCGTCGTGCTGGCCGCCTACATCAACTGGGACCTGGTCGCCGGCGCGCTGTCGATGGGCATGCTGCTGGCCTGGGCGCGGGGCCGGCAGGTGCTGGCCGGGGTGCTGCTGGGGCTGGCCATCGCGACCAAGTTCTACCCGCTGATGTTCCTGGGCGCGCTGTTCCTGCTCACCTGGCGCAGCGGGCGATGGCGGCCGTTCCTGGTCACGCTGGGCTCCACGGCCGCCGCCTGGATCGTGGTCAACGGGCCGTTCATGATCTTCGCGTGGGAGGGATGGCGCAGGTTCTACGTCTTCTCCCAGGAGCGCGGGGTCGACTGGGGCTCGCCCTGGCTGTTCTTCCAGAACAAGGGCTGGCCCATCCTCGGTGAGGGCGACGTCAGCAAGCTGGGCATGGCGGCCCTGGCCATCATGTGCCTGGGCATCGCCGTGCTCACGCTGGCCGCCCCGCGCCGGCCCAGGCTGGCGCAGATCTGCTTCCTGGCGCTGGCCGCGTTCATGATGACGAACAAGGTGTGGTCGCCGCAGTTCGTGCTCTGGCTGGTGCCGTTCGCCGTGCTGGCCAGGCCCAACTGGAAGCCGCTGGTGCTGTGGCAGCTCGCCGAGATCTGGTACTTCATCGCGATCTGGCTCTACCTGGTCGCCCAGCCGCCGTTCAGCAGGAACGACCTGGGCATCGGTGACGACACGTACTTCACCGCCGTCTGGGGGCGGGTCATCACGATCGGGATCATGATGGCGTTCGTCGTGCGTGACATCCTCCGTCCCGACAAGGACGTGGTGCGCCAGGCCGACATCGACGACCAGGGCGGCGGCGTGTTCGACGACGCTCCCGACAGGTTCGCGCTGACGCCAGCCGTGCGATGATCACCCGCTCGGCCGCCCGGGACGCGCTGCTGCTCTGGTTCGGCTCGCGGGCCGGGCTGCTCGTGGTGACCCTGCTGGGGACGGCTCTCGGCGCGTACGCCGACAAGTGGCGCAAGTGGGACGCCGGGCTCTTCATCACCATCGCCCAGTACGGCTACGACGGCGAGCCCGGCAAGCCTGTGGACGACGGGCTGCCCGCGTTCTTCCCCGGGTTCCCGATGCTGTTGCGGGTGGTGCACCTGGTCGTGCCGGACTGGGCGGCGGCCGGGCTGCTGATCTCGCTCGCCGCCGGGGCGGTGGCCGTGGTGGCATTGGCCCGGCTGGCCGAGCTGGAAGGCGCCTCCGGCTGGATGGCGGTGCTGGCGCTGTTGCTCTTCCCGATGGCGGTGTTCCTGTCGGCGGGCTACAGCGAGTCCCTCTTCCTGGCCTTCGCGATCCCGGCGTGGCTGGCCGCCAGGCAGGGGCAATGGTCCTTAGCGGCCTCGCTCGCCGCGGGCGCCTCGTGCGTGCGGATCACGGGGCTCTTTCTCGCGATCGCGCTCGTCGTGGAGTTCGTGACCCGGCGGGGGCCCGTTCGGCAGGCCGGGTGGCTGGTCGTGCCGTTCGTGCCGCTGGTGGCGTACTCGTACTTCCAGCACGGCAGGTCGGGCGACTGGCTGGCGTGGAAGCACGCGCAGGAGGCCGGGTGGGGGCGGGACTTCGCCTGGCCGTGGGAGGCCTGGAAGACGACCTGGCGCTCGGCCATGGGCACCGACGACTTCGCGGTGGCCTTCCGGATGGAGATCGCCGGGGCGGTCGTGGCGTTCGCGGTGCTGATCTGGCTGCTCGTGCTGCGCCGGTGGGGCGAGCTCGTCTACACGGGGCTGCAGGCGGCGGCGCTGATGACCTCGGCGTACTACCTGTCGATCCCGCGCTCGCTGCTGCTGTGGTTCCCCCTGTGGATCCTGGTCGCGAAGGTCGCGACCAGGAGGCCGTGGGTGATGGTCGTCTACGCCCTGATCTGCGGGCCGCTCATGCTGCTCAACGCGGAACGTTTCCTGAGTGGCGCGTGGGCGGGCTGATGCCTATACCCACTTCTCCGTCTCGGTAATCCAGGGAAGTTATCCACAGGCTGTGTGTATTTCCTAGAGGTTCTTGCGGAGGAACGCGATGTCGTCCGCCTGACCGTCGGCGGGCGTCTCCACCACGATCGGCGCGCCGGCCGCGCGGCAGACCGCCAGGATCAGCTCGGGGTCGATCTTCCCCTTGCCCAGGTTGGCGTGGCGGTCGGCGCCGGAGTCGAAGTCGTCGCGCGAGTCGTTGCAGTGGACGAGGTCGATCCGGCCGGTGATGGCCTTGACCCGCTCGACCACGTCGACCAGCTCCTCGCCGCCCGCGTGGGCGTGGCAGGTGTCGAGGCAGAAGCCCACGTCGAACCCGTCGAGCGCGTCCCACAGCCGGGCGATGCGATCGAGCTTGCGCGCCATCGCGTTGCCGCCGCCCGCGGTGTTCTCGATCAGCACGGGGATGGGGGACTCCATGCGCTCGAACACCTTGCGCCAGTTGTCGAAGCCGGTCTGCGGGTCGTCGTTCTTGTTGACGTGGCCGCCGTGCACGATCAGGCCCTTGGCGCCGAGGCCGGCGGCCGCCTTGAGGTGCTGCTCCAGCAGCTTGCGGCTGGGGATCCTGATGCGGTTGTTGGTGGTGGCGACGTTGATCAGGTAGGGGGCGTGGATGTAGATGTCGACGCCCTCGACCGGTTTGGCGGGCAGCACCGGTTTGTCGTAGCCCTGCGGGTCGCCGAGGAAGAACTGCACCACCTCGGCGCCGACCGCCTCTGCGTGGGCGGCGGGATCGTCCTGATCGACATGAGCTCCGATGCGCACCATAGCTCCCGAGCTTACGCCGCGGAGGAGGGCCGCAGCCGCTTGACCATCGGTTTGCCGGACGCCTGCTCGGGAAGTCGCCATGCGCCCCCTAACCGAGGAGAAGCGATATGACGCACTGGCGCTTACGAGCGCTCATCTTATTGATTTACGTCGTGGTCGGGATCTACGTGGGCTGGGTGTACCACTACATCACCCCCGGTCTGCTCAAGGACCTCGCGGAGGCGCTGCTCGCGGTGTTCCTCTGGTTCCTGGTCCTGCTCGGGATAGATCTGCACATCGGCGGGTGAGCGACATGCCGGAGCGGCCCCGGGCGACGCGCGCCGGGGCCGTTCAACTCGGTGGGGTCAGTGAGGTCAGTGAGGGAGGAAACCTCCGTGGGCGATGCCGAGCGCGGCGCCCACGAACGATCCCACGATCCCGACGATGTTGAGTGCCCGCTGCGGCGTGGTCGCCGAGACGTACTGGGAGTACAGCCCGACGCCGAAACCCAGCGTGCCGGCCCACGCGGAGACCGCGTGCGCGGCCACCCAGAACGTCGAGACGAAGGCAATGAGACCGCAAACGATCGCGCCTACGGCCAGGGCGTTCTCCACAGGGTGCGAACGCCCGTCGCTGTTGAGTGTGAGCCTGAACCGCTCCCTTTCGGAGGGCTGAAGCACATGTGGCACCGCCACCACCCCCTAGGTTTCCTAAAGGCCTTCCCACCTTCTCGCGGCTGGTAACCTGGGCAAGCTGCGTTGTGATGGTTGAGCCATCGCCCCGAGGCGCCGAAATGGGAGCCCGGGGATAGACGTCAGCATCCTCCTGTCACGGCAGAGTGTCGTGACCGCAAGAGTCCAGAGGAGGTTGGAGTCCGCATGCGTCGTTACGAAGTAATGGTCATCCTGGACCCTTCGCTCGATGAGCGCACTGTCGCGCCGTCCCTCGACCAGTTCCTCACCGTGGTCCGCAACGACGGCGGCACCGTGGAGAAGGTCGACGTCTGGGGCCGTCGCCGTCTCGCCTACGACATCGACAAGAAGTCCGAAGGCATCTACGCCGTCATCGACCTGTCCGCGCAGCCCGCGACGGTCAAGGAGCTCGACCGGCAGATGAACCTCAACGAGGGGATTCTGCGTACCAAGGTCATCCGCCCCGACGTGCACTAACCCCCGGCTTTTGTCGGGGAAGCCCCGTACTCTGAGCCGTAATCCAAGCGAAGGCGTGCAGGAAGGCGAGCGCTAGCCATGGCAGCAGGCGACACCGTAATCACCATCGTCGGCAACCTGGTCGACGACCCGGAGCTGCGCTTCACCCCGACGGGGCAAGCGGTGGCTCGATTCCGCATCGCGTCCACTCCGCGGTTCATGGATCGCCAGACCAACGAGTGGAAGGATGGCGAAAGCCTCTTCCTGACCTGCAACGTGTGGCGGCAGGCGGCGGAGAACGCCGCCGAGAGCCTGCAGCGCGGCATGCGGGTCATCGTGCAGGGGCGGCTCAAGCAGCGGTCTTACGAGACCAAGGAAGGCGAGAAGCGCACCGTTTACGAGGTCGAGGTCGACGAGGTCGGCCCGTCCCTGCGTAACGCCACCGCCAAGGTCAACCGCACCTCCCGTCAGGGTGGCGGCGGTGGCGGCTTCGGCGGCGGTCCGTCCGACGACCCGTGGGCCTCCGCCACGCCCGCCCAGCCCCAGGGGGGCGGCGGCTTCGGCGGTGGCGGCGGCTACGGCGGCGGCCAGCAGGGCGGCGGCGGCTTCGCCGGCGGCGGCGGCGGCGGTGGCGACTTCAGCGACGAACCGCCTTTCTAAAACCTGTCCACAAGCCCGAGTCCATTCCCGCCCGGAAGGCGGGGCTCTGAAAGGAGCACCACGATGGCTAAGCCGGCACTGCGCAAGCCGAAGAAGAAGGTTTGCCTGTTCTGCCACGACAAGATCTCCTACGTCGACTACAAGGACACGGCGCTGCTGCGGAAGTTCATCTCCGACCGCGGCAAGATCCGTGCGCGCCGGGTGACGGGCAACTGCACCCAGCACCAGCGCGACGTGGCGACCGCGATCAAGAACGCGCGTGAGGTGGCTCTGCTGCCTTACACGAGCACCGCGCGCTAAGGAGGCCTGTCGATATGAAGCTCATCCTCACCAACGAGGTCTCCGGCCTCGGCACCCCTGGCGACGTCGTCGAGGTCAAGGACGGCTACGGCCGTAACTACCTCATCCCGCGCGGCTACGCCATGCGCTGGACGCGGGGCGCCGAGAAGCAGATCGAGACCATCAAGAAGGCTCGCGACGCTCGCGAGATCCGCGACCTCGGCACCGCCAAGGAGGTCGCCGGTCAGATCGGCGCGCTGCGCGTCCGCCTGACCACGCGCGCCGGCGAGTCGGGCCGCCTGTTCGGCTCGATCACGACGGGCGACATCGCCGACGCCGTGAAGGCCGCCGGTGGCCCGATCCTCGACCGCCGCCGCATCGAGATCGTCAACCCGATCAAGAGCGTCGGCTCGCACCGCGTCACCGTCAAGCTCCACCCCGAGGTCTCGGCCTCGGTGGACGTCGAGGTTGTCGCGGGCTGAGTGCCCTTTTTGTGAAAGCCCTCTCCGTCCGGAGGGGGCTTTCGCGCGTCCGGGCTCCTACGGCTGGGCCAACTCCATGGTCAGGGGCACCGCCGGGCGTAATTTCCTATTCGGCCAGCGTAGAATGCGTTCGTTCTTTCGCGTGTTCCCCCTGGAGGCTTGGCCATGGCCCGTCCCCTTATGCTGCTCGCGCTGGCCGTGGCGCTCGTCGGCTGCGCGCCGGTCGACAACACGGCGAGTTCGGCGAGCCCGGTCGCGTCCGCGTCCACCGCGTGCACCAAGGACCAGCTCAAGCTGGTCAACGCGGGCAAGTTGACCATCGGCACCGACAAGCCCGCCTACGAGCCCTGGTTCAAGGACGACGACCCGAGCAACGGCAAGGGCTTCGAGAGCGCGGTGGCCTTCGCCGTGGCCGGGGAGCTCGGCTTCGACCGCACCGAGGTGCAGTGGAGCACCATCAAGTTCGACTCGGCGTTCGCCCCCGGGGCGAAGCAGTTCGACTTCGACGTCAACCAGGTGTCCATCACGCCCGACAGGGCCAAGGTGGTCGACTTCAGCAAGGGCTACTACACCGTCAAGCAGGCCATCGTGGCGATCGACGGGAGCAAGTTCGCGGGGGCGAAGAGCCTGGCCGAGCTGCGGGACGCGAAGATCGGCGTACAGGTGGGCACGACCTCGCTCGACGCGGTCAAGAACGTCATCAAGCCCGCCGACGACCCCAACGTCTACAACGAGCAGATCGACGCCGTCAACGCGTTGAAGAACAAGCAGGTTGACGCGCTGGTCGTGGACCTGCCGACGGCGTTCTACGTGACGGCCGCGCAGGTCGAGAAGTCCAAGATCGTGGGGCAGTTCAGCTCGACGGGTGGCACGCCCGAGGAGTTCGGGCTGGTCATGGAGAAGGGCAGCGCGCTCAAGCCGTGCGTCGACAAGGCCGTCGAGGCGCTGAAGTCGAAGGGCGAGCTGGCCAAGATCGAGCAGGAGTGGCTCGGCTCGGCGGCGGGCGCGCCAGAGTTGCGATGAGCGAGTCCGAGCAGACTGTCGCGGGTGAGTCCGGCGGGTCCGAGCAGACTGTGCCGGGCGAGTGGGTCAAGTCGGAGCGGCAGGTCGAGCGGGAGCGGGTGCGCAGGTCGCACGGCCGCCGCTCGGCCTCGATCGCCACGGGCTCGACGATCGTCTTCATCGTGCTGGTCGTCTGGATCGTCACGAACTCACCCGGCTGGCCCCGGGTGCAGAAGACGTTCTTCGACTCTGACGAGTTCGTCAAGGCGCTGCCCGACGTGCTGACCGGCTTCCTGCTCAACATCAAGATCTTCCTGATCGCCGAGGTGCTGATCCTGGTCGTCGGGCTGCTGGTGGCGCTGGCCAGGGGGATCAGGAAGCCCGCGTTCTTCCCGGTCCGGGCGCTGGCCACGCTCTACACCGACGTCTTCCGGGGCGTGCCGACGGTCCTGGTGATCTACCTGATCGGGTTCGGGCTGCCCGCGCTCCGGTTGCAGGGCATCCCGTCCGACCTGGCGACGCTGGGCATCATCGCGCTGACGCTCTCGTACGGCGCGTACGTGGCCGAGGTGTTCCGCTCGGGCATCGAGTCCATCCACCCGAGCCAGGTCGCGGCGGCCCGCTCGCTGGGGCTGAGCCACGTCAAGACCATGCGGTTCGTGGTGCTGCCGCAGGCCACCCGCAGGGTCGTCCCACCGCTGCTGAACGACTTCGTCTCGCTGCAGAAGGACACCGCGCTCGTGGCCACCATCGGGCCGCTGGAGGCGCTCAGGCAGGCGCAGGTCCACGCGGCCAGCACGTTCAACTACACCCCATACCTGGCGGCGGCGCTGCTGTTCATCCTGCTCACCATCCCCATGGCCAGGCTCACCGACCACCTGGCGGCCCGCACGCGCAGGAGGCGTGGAGCATGAGTGTGCTGACTCTAGACGGGGTGTGGAAGAACTTCGGTGGGCACAGCGTGCTGCGCGGCATCGACCTTGAGGTGCGCCCGCACGAGGTGGTGAGCCTCATCGGGGCCTCCGGCTCGGGCAAGTCCACGCTCCTGCGCTGCGTCAACCTGCTGGAGACCGTGGACGACGGCGTGATCCTGCTCGACGGCGAGGACATCACCGACCCGCGCGTGAACGTGGACGACGTGCGCAAGCGGCTGGGCATCGTGTTCCAGGCGTTCAACCTGTTCCCGCACATGACCGTGCTGGACAACGTCACGCTCGCGCCGCGCCAGGTGCACAAGGTGGCCAGGGGAGAGGCCGAGGAGCAGGCGCACGGCCTGCTGGCCAGGTTCGGGCTGGCGGACAAGGCGCGGGCCTACCCCGACCAGCTCTCCGGCGGGCAGCAGCAGCGGGTGGCCATCATCCGGGCGCTGGCCACGCAGCCCAGGCTGATGCTGCTGGACGAGGTCACCTCGGCGCTCGACCCCGAGCTGGTCCTGGAGGTGCTGGGGGTCATCAGGGAGCTCAAGGAGTCGGGCATGACGATGATCCTCACGACCCACGAGATGAGCTTTTGTCGCGATATTTCGGACACGGTGTGCTTTCTGGACGGCGGTGTGCTCTTGGAGAAGGGCTCCGCCGAGCAGATCTTCACCGAGCCGGAGCACCCTCGCACCAGGGAGTTCCTGCGTAGCGTGCTGGAGTCGGGCCGGCTCTAGCGCCGGTGGCGTCCGCGTACCGGCTCGATCGGGATCCGGGGGCGGGCCAGCAGGCTGTGGCGCCGGCCGTACACGAGGTAGACCAGCAGGCCGAAGGCCATCCACAGGGCGAACCACGCCCAGGTGAGCACCCGCAGGTTCACCATCAGCCAGAGCGTGGTCACCAGCGACAGTCCGGGCAGCAGCGGCGAGAGCGGCACCCTGAACCCCCGCTCCAGGTACGGCATGCGCCGCCGCATCACGATCACCCCGGCCGCCACGAACGCGAACGCGAACAGCGTGCCGATCACCACGAGCTCCTGCATCGTGAGCACCGGCACGAACTCGGCCAGCACGATCGCCACGACCCCGATCACCAGCGTCACCCGCGTCGGCGTGTGATACTTCCGGCTGACCGTGGCCAGGCCGCGGGGGATCAGCCCGTCGCGGGCCATCGAGAACAGCACCCGCGTCTGCCCCACGATCAGCACCAGGATCACCGTCGTCAGCCCGAGCACCGCGCCCACGTCGATGACGTGCACCATCCAGTCCACGCCGACCGCCCGGAACGCCCCGGTCAGCGGCGCGCTCTCGGAGATCTTCGTGTACGGGACCATGCCCACCATGACCAGGGCCACCGCGAGGTAGAGGACGGTGGCGATGATCAAGCTGCGGATCATGCCCTTGGGCACGGCGGTGGGCGCGTTCACGGTCTCCTCGGCGGAGGTGGCCACGATGTCGAACCCGATGTACGCGAACGCGATGGCCGAGGCCGCCGCGAAGATCCCGAACCAGCCGAACGCATGGCTCTGCCCGAACAGGATCTCCAGCACACTCGTGGGCGGTTTCGGCAGGATCTTGGACGGCACGTGGAACTCGCCGAAGTTCCGCACGTCGATGTGGGGCAGGCCCACGACGATGACCGCGCCGATGGCCAGCAGCTTGGCCGCCACCATGATCCACAGCGCCCGGAGGCCGATCCGCGCGCTGAGCGCCACCACGCCGGTGAGCACCACCAGGATCACGAACACGAGGAGGCCGCCGACGAGCTCCTGACGCGGCACGCGTATCCCGAAGTTCGAGATCGCCCCGACCGTGATCGCGGCCCACGCCCTGGCCACGACGGCGGCGGCGAGCTGCAGCTCCAGGATCAGCGCCCAGCCGATGATCCACGCCCAGACCTCGCCGAAGATGACGTACGTGAAGGTGTAGGCGCTGCCCGAGGTCGGCATCGTGGACGACAGCTCGGCGTAGCACAGGCAGGCGAGCAGGCAGGCGATGCCCGCGATCATGAAGGACAGGATGACGCCGGGGCCGGCCGTGGTGGCCGCCTGCTGCCCGGCGATGGAGAAGATGCCGGCGCCGATGATCACGCCGAGTCCGAGCACCACCAGATCGGCCGGGCGGTAGAGCTCGGCCAGGCTGTGCCGGGCGCGTGTGCGTAAGCCGGTCGCCTCGGAGGGCGGTAGTCGCCGCAGAATCGTGGACAAGGAACACCCCGCTCAGGGAACGCGCCCACAATGTCTCACCACTCGGACAACAGCAAGCACAGGACGATTACAGGTGAGCACGCGCAGGCAGCGGTGTTTCCGCAGATCACTGCAGGTAGCCGGGCCTGCGCCCAGAGCGACCCGCTTCTACGCCCCGGTCACCAGCCAGTCGGTGCCGGCGGCCCGGCGTACGAGACTGACCAGCCGCGCGAGCATCCACACCCCGAGCGCGCACCACAGGGCGACGACCCCGAAGCCGGAGGCCAGGAAGGCGGCGGGGAGATACGCCACCGTCGTCCACACCCCCGCCCACGCCAGGTAGCGCTGGTCGCCCGCGCCGATCAGCACGCCGTCGAGCACGAACACGACCCCGCACACCGGCTGGAACGCCGCCACCGGCCACAGCAGCGCCAGCAGCAGCTCGGCGACCCGCGGGTCCGCGTCGAACAGGCCGGGCAGCACCGGCCTGGCGGCGACCACCAGGAGGCCGAGCAGCGCGCCCGACCAGAGGCCCCACTGCACCATCCGCCTGGTCGCGGCCCTGGTGGACGCGACGTCCCCCGCGCCGAGAGAGCGTCCCGTGATGGCCTGCCCGGCGATGGCGATGGCGTCCAGCGCGAACGCGAGCAGCGTCCACACCTGGGTGGCGAGGGCGTACGCGGCCAGCTCGGCCTCGCCCATCCTGGTGGCGATCACGGTGGCCGCGAGCAGCACCACCCGCAGGCAGAGGGTGCGGACGACCAGCGCGAACCCGGCCGTGCCCGCCTCCTTGACCCCCGCCAGGCCGGGCGTGAGCGGCGTCCCCAGCCGCCGCGCGCCCCGCGCCACGACGACGAGGTAGACGGCCGCGCCCAGCGTCTGGGCGATCACCGTGCCCCAGGCCGACCCGGCGATGCCCCAGCCCATCCCCAGCACGAACCAGGCGTTCAGTACCGCGTTCAGCACGAACGAGCCGATGGCGACCACCAGCGGCGTCACGGTGTCCTGCAGACCGCGCAGCACCCCCGTCCCGGCCAGCACGACCAGCATGCCGGGCGCGCCGATCAGGCTGATCCGCAGGTACGTCACGGCCTGCGCGGCCTGCCCCTCGGCCGCCCCGAACAGCTCCACGATGGCGGGAGCCAGCGGCCAGCACACGACGATCAGGAGCGCGCCGATGGCCAGCGCCAGCCAGATCCCGTCCACCCCGCTGCGCATGGCCCGAGCGTGGTTCCCGGCGCCCGTCTGCCGCGCCACGGAGGCCGTGGTGCCGTACGCGAGGAAGACGCACAGGTTCACCATGGTCGCCAGGACCGTGCCCGCCACGCCCAGCGCCCCCACCGCCGTGGTCCCCAGCCCATGCCCCACGATGGCGTAGTCGGCGAGGAGGAAGAGCGGCTCCGCCACCAGGGCGCCGAACGCCGGAACGGCCAGCCGGAGTATCTCCCGATCCCTGGGGGTAATGAGCATTTGTCCATTATGGCCATTACGCGGCGTGTCGGCGAAACTTTCTTTTCTCCACAGCCGGTGGATACCGTTTGCCCAGCTCAACAGCCCTTCGGTGGATATCCACAGGAGTTATCCACAGCCGCTGTCCACAGGCATTTCACACCCTGGGCACAGTAGTGCACAGCTTGGCCACAGGGTTGTCCACAGGTCGCGTTGCCGTAGGCCCGAGACTCCGAGAAACTGTCAGACCGGTCGGCTACAAGTGGGGGTGGTGCGACCGCCTGCAAGTTCGAGGGGGCGCGGTGAGCATTGACGAGGAGACGGGCGCCGGGCCTGGGTTCGAGCGCACCCCCCCGCACAACATCGAGGCGGAGCAGTCCGTGCTGGGCGGCATGCTGCTGTCCAAGGACGCCATCGCCGACGTCGTCGAGATCCTGCGTTCCGACGACTTCTACCGGCCCGCCCACCAGATGGTCTACGAGGTCATCACCGACCTCTACGGCAGGGGCGAGCCCGCCGACGCGGTCACCGTCTTCGACGAGCTGCAGAAGCGCGGCGAGATGGCCAGGGTGGGCGGGGCCGCCTACCTCCACACCCTCACGGCCGTCGTCCCCACCGCGGCCAACGCGGGCTACTACGCCAAGATTGTCAGGGAGCAGGCCATCCTCCGCCGCCTCATCGAGGCCGGCACCCGCATCGTCTCCTTCGGCTACGGCGGGCAGAACGAAGAGGTCGACGACCTCGTCGACCGCGCCCAGGCGGAGATCTACAAGGTCACCGAGCGCCGCACCTCGGAGGACTACGCGCCCCTGGCCGACATCATGCCGGGAGCCCTCGACGAGCTGGAGGCCATCGGCAGCCGCGGCGGCCAGATGGTCGGCGTGCCGACCGGCTTCCAGGACCTCGACCAGCTCACCAACGGCCTCCACCCGGGCCAGATGATCGTCGTGGCCGCCCGCCCGGCCATCGGTAAAAGTACGCTAGGTCTGGACTTCGCCCGTTCTGCGGCTATCAAGCATGGGATGACCACGGTCATCTTCTCGCTGGAAATGTCGCGCAACGAGATCACCATGCGTCTGCTGTCCGCCGAGGCCCGGGTCGCCCTGCACGCCATGCGCTCGGGCATGATGGGCGACGACGACTGGACGCGCCTGGCCCGGCGGATGAGCGAGGTGGCGGAGGCGCCGCTGTTCATCGACGACTCGCCCAACATGTCGATGATGGAGATCCGGGCCAAGTGCCGGCGGCTCAAGCAGCGTAACGACCTGAGGTTCGTGGTCATCGACTACCTCCAGCTGATGAGCTCGCCGAAGAAGACCGAGAGCCGCCAGAACGAGGTCTCGGAGATCTCCCGTGCGATCAAGCTGCTGGCCAAGGAGCTGGAGGTGCCGGTCATCGCGATCTCCCAGCTCAACCGTGGTCCGGAGCAGCGCACGGACAAGCGCCCCGCGGTGAGCGACCTGCGTGAATCCGGATGCCTGACGGCGGATACCCGGGTCCTTCGGGCCGACACGGGCGCGGAGGTGTCACTGGGTGCGCTTCTGGAGTCCGGCGCACGCGACATTCCCGTGTGGTCGCTGGATGAGAAGTTGCGGCTCGTGCAGCGCACCATGACGCATGTCTTTCCAAGCGGTACGAAGGAGGTCTTCAGGCTACGGCTGACGTCGGGCCGGGAGATCGAGGCGACGGCCAATCACCCCTTCATGACCTACGACGGCTGGCGTCCTCTGGGGGAGATCGGTCCGGGTACTCGCCTCGCCGTTCCGCGCCACGTTCCTGCACCTCAGGATCTTCAGGAGTGGTCTGAGGAGGAGGTCATCCTCCTGGGGCACATGATCGGAGATGGTTCGTTCGTCAGGAACCAGCCGATTCGGTACGCGAGCAAGGACGAGACTTGCCTGGAAGCTGTGACGATGGCCGCCACGCATTTCGGAGTGAGCGCAGTCCGGGACGACTATGCCGCCGCGCGGGTCACCACGCTGCGGCTGCCTGCCCCTTACCGTCTCACGCACGGCAAGCGCAACCCCATCGCCGCCTGGCTTGACAGCCTGGGTCTGTTCGGCCTTCGCAGTCACGACAAGTTCGTTCCCCAGGGGGTCTTCTCTCTGTCAAAGAAGCAGATCGCCCTGTTCCTGCGGCACCTGTGGGCGACCGACGGATGCGTCTGGTGGGACGAAAAGCTCGGCCAGTCGCGGATCTACTACGCCTCGACGAGCCGACGGCTGATCGACGACGTCGCGCGGCTGCTGCTCCGGTTCAACGTGATGACTCGCATCAAGACGACACAGAAGGGCAACTACCGGCCGGGGTATCAACTGCATATCTACGGCGCGGAGAACCAGCTCCGGTTCTTGGAGGAGGTGGGCGTGTACGGCGAACGCGCAAAGCATGCTGCTCGCTGTCTTCCAGCGCTGCGAGCAGCCAAGAGCAACACCAACCTCGACACGGTTCCCCGCGAGGTCTGGGACCGTGTTCGTGACGTGCTGACAGAGAAGAGTATGACCCATCGGGCGTTCTCGGCCGCGCTGGGGACCCAATTCTGCGGCAGCGCCTTGTGGAAGCACGCACCCAGCCGGGAGCGCCTGGGCCGGGTGGCGACGATTCTGGATGACGCCCAGATGGAGATGCTGGCGACGAACGACGTCTTCTGGGACGAGGTCGCCTCGATCGAGAGCCTGGGCGAGCAGCCGGTCTATGACGCCACGGTGTTGGGAACCCACAACTTCGTCGCCAACGGCATATCGGTTCACAACAGCATCGAGCAGGACGCCGACATGGTCATCCTGCTGCACCGGGAGGACGCGTACGAGCGGGAGTCGCCGCGGGCGGGCGAGGCCGACCTGATCGTGGCCAAGCACCGTAACGGCCCCACGGCCACGGTGACGGTGGCCTTCCAGGGCCACTACAGCCGGTTCGTGGACATGGCGCAGCACTGACCTTCATGGGATTCGCGGCCGTCAAGCCGCCTGGTCCACGCTGCCGGACTGGGCTTTCTCGTCCGGGAAGACCCATTTCCGGAGCGCCCAGAAGCGGAAGACCATGGCGATCAGCGTGCCGATGATCTGCGCGCTGATGAAGTCGGCGATCTCCTGGGTTATTAGGCTCACCTCCGGGGTCTCCAGGTGAAGTGCGTACCGGGAGATCCACAGCGGTGCGGAGCTGAGCACCAGAGCGACGCCACTGACCAGGAAGAACAGCGCCGCCTCGTGACGGCGCTCGCGGCCGCCCCTGGTCCGGAACGACCATTCGCGGTTCAACACGTAGGACACGATCGTCGCCACGAGCACCGCGATGATCTTCGCGGTCACCGGCTTCGGTTCCAGAATGGTGAGCTTCAGCCCATAGAACAGCGTGTTGTCCACTAAGAACGCTGTCCCACCCACCGCCGCGAACTTCAGCAGTTCATGGTGCTTCAGCGCAAGTGCGTGCAGCGGTTCCGGCAATCTCGCGAGTACTGCGTCTGCTATTCGGGGCACCCGGGTGAGCCTACGCGGCGCGGATCTGCGGAGCGTGAGCACGGGCGAAGTCGGCGAACGACCGGGCCGGACGGCCCCCGCCGGTCGCGCCGTACAAGGCGTCGCCGTTGACCGAGCCGAAAAGGTTCTGCGTGAAGCAGCTCAGACGGCGTTCATGCCGGCGTGCGGCGCCTGCGGGCCCATGGCGGTCAGCAGCCACAACGCGTCCACGCCCTGGAAAGCCCGGTCGAGCGACGACGATATAGTAAGATTCGGTGACAATCAGGATTGATGACTAGCTGGAGGGTGTGTACGGTGCGCAGGAGCCGGCGCAAGCAGGAGGAGCCCGATCTCGGCATCCTGTCCAGCAGGACCCTTTTCAGCCTGCAGCGGGAGCTGTTCGAGACGCTGGCGCGGCAGGGGCATCCCGCGCTCAGGCCACGGCACGGGGCGGTGCTGGCGTACCTGGACGAGGAGGGCAGCAGGGCCACGGACCTGGCCGCGCAGTCGGGCCAGCACAAGCAGGTGATCGGCACGTTGGTGGACGAGCTGGTCGAGCTGGGCTACGTGGAGCGGCAGCCGGACCCGGCCGATCGGCGGGCCAAGCTGATCGTGCCCACCGAGAAGGGGCGCGATCACATGGTCAAGTCGGACGCCATCCTCGCCGCCATGGAGGCGGAGCACGCGAAGGCCGTGGGCGAGGAGGCGTACGCGGAGTTCAAGAGGGTGTTCAAGCTGGTCGCCGAGCGGCAGACCGGCGGCTCAGCCCTGGCGGAGTGACATGACGAGATAGCGGAAGGCGGGCTCGGCGTCGCCGGGCACGTCCTGGATCAGGGCGGGCCTGGTGGGCGACTCCAGGTTGAGGCGGGCCAGCTCGCTCTCGATCCCGGTCAGGCCGTCGAGCAGGAACTGCGACTGGAACGCGATCTGGATGTCGTCGCCGCGCAGCTCGCAGTCGACCACCTCGGCGCCGCGCCCGATGTCGCCGCCGCCCGCCTGGATGAGCACCTGGCCCTGGCTGAACGACAGCCGGATCGCGGTGTTGCGCTCGGCCACCAGGGCGACCCGCTTGATGGCGTTGACGAACGGCGCCACCGCCACGTCGGCCCTGATCGACCAGTCGGCGGTCAGCCGGGCGCGGTAGTCGATGAACTGCTCGTCGAGCAGCCGCACGGTCGTGCTGCGCCCGACGCTCTCGAACCCGGCCACCCCGTCGCCCATCGCGATCGACACCTCGCCGCCGCGCAGCGACTTGGCCACCTCGACCAGCACCTTCGCCGGGACCATGGCGGAGACGGCGAGGTCGGGGCCGGCCGGGCGCCATTCGAAGTCGCGGGCGGCGATGCGGTAGCGGTCGGTGGCGGCCATGGCCACCGACTCGCCCTCGATGTCGACCCTGATGCCGGTGAGCATGGGCAGCGTGTCGTCGCGGCTGGCGGCGGCCGCGACCTGGCCGACCGCCGAGGCGAACACGCCGCCGCCGACGGCGCCGATGCTCGGCGGCATCGTGGGCATGGTCGGGAAGTCTTCGACCGGCATCGTGATCAGCCCGAACTCCGCGCTCCCGCAGGTCAGCACCGCCTCGGCGCCCTCGGTGACGATCTCCACGTCGTCGGCGGGCAGGCTCCTGCTGATCTCGGCCAGCAGCCGCCCGGGGATCAGCACGCTGCCGGCCTCGGCCACGTCGGCGTCGACCGCGGCCCTGGCCGAGACGTCGTAGTCGAACGCGGACAGGGTCAGCTCGTCGCTCGCCTCCAGCAACAGCCCGGACAGGACGGGCACCACAGGCCGGGTGGGCAGGACTCGGGCGGCCCAAGCCACCGCATCTGCCAGAACATCGCGGTTAACCCGGATTTTCACCTGTCACCACTCCTTCGTCGCGCCGTGCCTCTATGAAAATAGCCGGTGCGACCGACAAGTCCGGCAGTCTCGCGGAGGACCAACCCCAGGTGGAGGGTTCCTAGCGGCTGTTGAGATAGGTGAGGACGGCGAGCACGCGGCGGTTGTCGTCGTCCGACGGCGCGAGGCCCAGCTTGGCGAAGATGGAGGCCGTGTGCTTGGCCACGGCGCTCTCGCTCAGGTAGAGCCGCTGGCAGATGGCCGTGTTGGAGCGCCCCTCCGCCATGGCCTCCAGCACCTCCCGCTCGCGCGGCGTGAGCGCGGCCAGCGGCTCGTTCCTGGCGTTGCTGGCCAGCAGCTTGGCGATGACCTCGGGGTCCATGGCCGTGCCGCCCTCGGCGACCCGGCGTACGGCGTCGATGAACTGCTCGGCGTTGAAGACCCGGTCCTTGAGCAGGTAGCCGATCGCGCCCGAGCCGTCGGCCAGCAGCTCGCGCGCGTAGAGCTGCTCGACGTGCTGCGACAGCACCAGGATCGGCAGCCCCGGCACCTGCTTCCTGGCCGCGAGTGCCGCCTGCAGCCCCTCGTCCGTGAACGTGGGCGGCAGCCGTACGTCCACGATCGAGACGTCGGGCCGCAGCTCCAGCAGGCCCCGCAGCAGCTCGGGCCCGCTCTCCACGGCCGCCACGACCGAGAAGCCGTGGGCCTGGAGCAGGTGCACCAGCCCGTCTCTGAGCAGGTAGAGGTCCTCGGCGACGAGTACGCGGTTCTTCATCAGCACCAGGGTTTGATAGGCGTGGCTCGTGCGAACCACAGGTCGCGGTTGTGATTGGAGGGTATCCAGATGGCCAGGATGTGCATGCACAGGCCCAGACTGATCATGCCGAGGATGACCGGCCACTGCCAGGGCTCGGGCATGTACAGGGCGAGGAACCAGGTCTTCTCCTCGATGCCGAACGTCTTGAAGATGCCGGCCACGAGCCCCTGGGGGAACGTCGGGCACCAGGCCGTGGCCCAGAGGAGGATGACGATGGCCGCCTTCCAGCGCGGCAGCCTGGGCAGGCTGCCCGCCCAGTGGTCGGGCAGCACCCGGGGCAGCTCCATCGTCACGGTGGTGGGGCCGCCCGCCGGGCTGTTCAGGGCGAGCACCCCGTCGAAGGCGGCCAGCCGCCGCTCGATCCCGGACAGGCCGCTGCCCTTGGCCGGGTCGGCGCCGCCCATGCCGTCGTCGGTGACGGTGACGCGCAGATGCGGGCCGTTGGTGCTGAGGTCCACCGTCGCCGTCTGCGCGTCGCCGTGCCGGGCGGCGTTGGAGAGCAGCTCGCTGACCGCGAAGTACACCGCCGCCTCCACCGGGGCCTCGGGCCGGTGCGGCAGATCGACGTCCACCGTGACCTGCAACGGGCTGTCTATGGCCAGCGCGCGTACGGCGTCGGCGAGCCCGCGCTCGGCCAGCACCGGCGGGTGGATGCCGCGGATGACCCTGCGCAGCTCGGTCAGCGTCTCGGAGGAGGCGTCCCTGGCCTTCGACAGCAGCGCCTTGGCCGCCGCGGGGTCGTCGTCGACCAGCTGCTCGACCGCGCCCAGCGTCATGCCGATCGCCACCAGCCTGGCCTGCGTGCCGTCGTGCAGGTCCCGCTCGATCCTGCGCATCTCGGCCGCCTGCGAGTCGGCGGCCAGGTTACGCGTCCGCTTGAGGTGGCTCACCTGGCTGGCCAGGCGGCTGGCGGCGGTCGGGCGGAGCAGCATGTCGCTCCAGAGGGCGTAGACCCGCAGGCCGCGCTCGGGGAGCACGACGAACACCGGCAGCAGCGCCAGCTTCACCAGCGGTTCGAGCACCAGCCAGATCGTGTCGCGCCAGGTCGCCGGGTCGGAGACCAGCCACTTCCACCGGTTGTTCCACGCGGGGATCCGCGGCGACTTGTAGAGGGTCCGGTCGGAGCGGTACATGCCGTCCGACTGCGGCACCGGAGGCGGGGGCTCGGGCAGGTACGGAGACTCGATGTGGACGCCGGTCCACCGCCCCACCAGCCGCCGGTTGAGCTCGGCCATCCTCCTGACCAGCTGGACCTGCGGCGAATACAGGAACACCATGCCCAGGCCGAACGACAGCAGCAGCATGACGAGGCTGAGCGCGATCGCCTGCACCTCAAGGAGGAGGAGCCCGAGCAGCGCCGCAGCCTGGCCGAACCTTCGGAGCAGCATGCTCCCAGTCTGGGCCAACGGCCCCGGTCAGACCATTGCACCTAGATACACCCTTGCCCGACATCCAACCGGATTCCCCCGCGAACGCCGTGTTTCTAGCGTCGTCTGCATGAAAGTCATCGAAGTCAGGAACCTGCGCAAGCAGTACCCGAACCACCTGGCGGTCGACGACGTGTCGTTCGAGGTCGCGGAGGGTGAGATCTTCGGCATCCTCGGCCCGAACGGCGCGGGCAAGACCACCACGGTGGAGTGCGTGGCCGGCCTGCGCGTGCCCGACGGCGGCACCGTACGGGTGACCGGGCTGGACCCGCAGCTCAACAGGGGCGAGCTGCGGCGAGTGCTCGGGATGCAGCTCCAGAGCGCCGCGCTGCCCGACAAGATCAAGGTGTGGGAGGCCATGGACCTCTACGCCTCCTTCTACCCCGACCCCGCCGACTGGTCCGAGCTGCTCGAACGCGTCGGCCTCGGCGCGAAGCGCGACACGGCGTTCAAGAAGCTCTCCGGCGGGCAGCGCCAGCGGCTCTCCGTCGCGCTGTCCCTGGTCGGCAGGCCGCGCGTGGCGGTGCTGGACGAGCTGACCACCGGGCTCGACCCGCAGGCCCGCAGGGACACCTGGGAGCTGGTCCAGCAGGTACGCGACTCGGGCGTGACGATCGTGCTGGTCACCCACTTCATGGAGGAGGCCGAGCGGCTCTGCGACCGGCTCGCCCTCATCGACGTGGGCAAGGTGGTCGCCACGGACACGCCCGCCGGGCTCATCGCGCAGGTGGGCGGGGAGCAGCGGCTGAGGTTCCGGCCGTCGGGGCCCGTCGACGACGCCGTGCTGCGGGCCCTGCCCGAGGTGCGGCAGGTCACGAGGAGCGGCGACCAGCTCGTGGTGAGCGGCACCGGCAACCTCGCGCCGGCCGTCACGCTCGCCCTGGCCCAGCACCAGATCGTTCCAGGAGACCTGCGGATCGAGCAGGCCACGCTCGACGACGCGTTCCTCGCGCTCACCGGAAGGAAGCTGTCATGAAGCTGCTCCTCGTGGAGACCAAGCTGCACCTGCGCGAATGGCCGTTCCTGCTCTTCACGGTCGGGCTGCCGGTCGCGCTCCTGCTCGTGCTGGGCCTCAGCATCCCGGACATGACCCAGCCCGGGGCATCGGGGGAGCGGGCCGTGGACACGCAGCTGCCGAGCCTGATGACGCTGCTCTCGCTGCTGACCCTGGCCTGCAGCGTGGTGCCCGCGGTGCTGACCGCGTACCGCGAGCAAGGGGTGCTCAGGCGGATGTCCACCACGCCCGTGCACCCGGCACGGCTGCTGGGGGTGCAGCTCCTGATCAACCTGGTGGTCGGAGCGGTCACCACGGCCCTGCTGATCGTGACGGGCTCGCTGGTGTTCGGGGCGGCGGCGCCGCGGGAGTGGGTGGGGTTCGTCCTGGTCTTCCTGCTCGGCAGCGCCTCCCTGCAGGCCATCGGGCTGGTGATCGCCGCGCTGGCGCCCAACGCGAAGGTCGCGCCGGGGATTGGGTCCGCGGTGATGTTCCCGCTGATGTTCCTGGGGGGAATGTGGGTGCCGCGCGACATCATGCCGGACGCGCTGAAGGTGGTCAGCGACTATTCCGTCGCGGGGCCGTTCGCCCAGGCGCTCAGGGACACCTGGGCGGGCCACGCGCCGCAGCTCGCGCACCTGGCGGTGGTGGCCGCCGGGCTGGTGATCTTCGGTGGGCTGGCCGTGCGGCTGTTCAGGTGGGAGTGAGGCTAGCGCCCGGCCCAGACCGGGCGCGCGCCGGTGACGTTGGTCATCAGGGAGTAGAGCGAGGACGAGGCCGCGATGAACAGCCGGTTGCGCTTGAGCCCGCCGAACACCAGGTTGGCCGTGGGCTCCGGCATGTTCAGCCGGCCGATCAGCGTCCCGTCGGGGTCGTAGCAGAGCACCGCCCTGCCCGCCGCGGCCCAGACGCGGCCCGTGTCGTCGAGCCGCAGGCCGTCGAAGCTGTCCTGCTCCGTGCCCTCGGCGAAGACCTTGCCGCCTGCGAGCGTGCCGTCCTCGCGCACGTCGAACACGCGCAGGTGCCTCATGCGGGTGTCGGCCACGTAGAGCCGGCTCTCGTCGAGCGAGAACGCCAGGCCGTTGGGGCGGACGAAGTCGTCGGCCACGACGCGGACCTCGCCCGTCACCGGGTCGGCGCGGTAGACGTGGCAGCCGTCGATCTCCTGCTCGGCGGCGTAGCCCTCGTAGTTGCTGAGGATCCCGTACGGCGGGTCCGTGAACCAGACGGACCCGTCGGAGCGGACCACGACGTCGTTGGGGCTGTTGAGGCGCCTGCCCTCCCACCGGTCGGCGATGACCGTGATCGAGCCGTCGTGCTCGGTGCGGGTGACGCGGCGGTTGCCGTGCTCGCAGGAGATCAGCCGGCCCTCGCGGTCGAGGGTGTTGCCGTTGGTGTAACCGGACGGCTGGCGGAACAGCCCGACCGCGCCCGTCATCTCGTCCCAGCGCAGCATCCGCTCGTTGGGGATGTCGCTCCAGACCAGGAACCGGCCGGCCGGGAAGTAAACAGGGCCCTCCGCCCAGCGGGTGCCGGTGTGCAGGCGTTCGACGTAGTCGTCTCCGCCCACCCCGGCGAACCGCTCGTCGAGCACCTCGAACTCAGTGGGGATCGTGTCCGTCATGCCGTCACAATATCCTGTTCGACATCTCCGGTATATGACTGGATATCATTCGGCTGTGGATGAGATCGACAGAATGCTGATCGGACTGCTGCAGGAGGACGCCACCCGGTCGTACGCGGTGCTGGGCCAGGCGGTGGGGCTGTCCAGCGGGGCCGCGCACGAGCGGGTGCGCAAGCTGCGCGAGCGCGGGGTGATCAGGCGCACGACGGTCGAGGTGGACCAGGAGGCGCTCGGGCGCACGGTGGCGGCGTACGTGCTCGTGGACGGGAGCACCTGGATGGGCGACAGCGCCGACCGGCTGGCGGCGATCCCGGAGATCGAGGAGGCGCACGTCATCGCGGGCCCCGCGTCGGTGCTGCTCAAGGTCCGTACGGCCGGGACGGTCGAGCTCCAAGACGTGCTGCGCCGGGTGTTCGGAGTGGACGGCGTCACGGGCACGCAGACGATCGTGGTCCTGGAGACCCTCTTCGAGCGAACCCTCAAGTAATCTCCAGGTATGACGAAGGTCGCCTGGAACACCAAGGAGCTCACCGTCGGCCAGCTCGCCGAGCGCAGCGGGGTCGCCGTGTCCGCCCTGCACTTCTACGAGGCCAAGGGCCTGATCAAGAGTCGTCGTACGGCCGGCAACCAGCGCCGCTACACCCGTGACAGCCTGCGCAGGGTCGCGTTCATCAGGCTGGCCCAGCGCATCGGCATCCCCCTGAAGACCATCAAGGACGCCCTGGCCGAGCTGCCGGACGAGCGCACCCCCAACCGCGACGACTGGGCCCGGCTGTCGGCGGCCTGGCGCGGCGAGCTCGACGACCGGATCGAGCAGCTCCAGCGGCTGCGCGACGACCTCACCGACTGCATCGGGTGCGGCTGCCTGTCCCTCGACCGGTGCCCGGTGGCCAACCCGCACGACCGGCTCGGAGACGAGGGGCCGGGCGCGCGCCGCATCGACACCCGGCTCTGCACGCCACAGAAGTTCTGCGCCACGTCGACCGGCTGCGACCCCGGGGCGGACCCGTCTCTACCCGCGGCGTCCTGACGACCCACCCCCGAGGGGCCCTTCCGATCCCCCTGAAGGACCCCGGAGGGGTTGTCCGCTCAGCGGGTGGGCTTGGCCGGCGGGACGATGAGCGTCGGCCGGTGCGCGTGATGCAGCACGTGGTTGGACACACTGCCGAGCAGCACCGACCGCACCCCGGCCAGCCCACGCGACCCCGTGACGATCAACGAGGCGTCCAGCTCGTCCGCCACGTCCACGATCTTCTTCCAGATGGACTCGTTGTCGGCCACCGCCCGATAGGTGACGTCCGAGAGCCCGGAGGCGATGGCCA
Organism: Nonomuraea sp. NPDC005650; assembly: GCF_040605375.1. NCBI lineage: Bacteria > Bacillati > Actinomycetota > Actinomycetes > Streptosporangiales > Streptosporangiaceae > Nonomuraea > Nonomuraea sp. NPDC005650. The sequence continues at coordinate 34,812 of NZ_JBEXCR010000042.1, read as the reverse complement.
GTTCGGCCCCCTCCCGGGCATGCTGCTCGGCCTGGGCGTGCGCCTCGTCCTCGGTGCTCTGGTCGATGGCGCCCGCGGCCAGCGGATACTTCTTGAGCTGGACGAGCAGCGGCTCCCACACCGTGATGACGACAGTGGGCTCGGCGGCGAGGTGCTTGGCCGCGAACTCGATCGCGGCGCGCGAGTCGGCGGAGCCGTCATAGGCGACAAGGATGGTCATGGCATTCTTCCCTTCGCTTCACTCTTTCGCTAAAGCACTGAAGCGATCAGGTGCCATTCCGGAGCCCGCTGTCTCCTTTGTCACACCCTCAGGACTCGGTGAGAGCGATGAGGATGTGCTCCATGCAGGCGTGGCCCGCCCGCTCGGCCGCCGTCGCGTCCCCCGCCGCGATGGCGCGGGCGATGGCGTCGTGCGGGATGTAGCTCTTGTTGAGCGAGGTGCCCGCGGCCGTGATGCTGGCGCGCAGGGCCGCCGAGAAGTCCTCGTAGAGGTCGATCAGCACCAGGTTGTGCGTCGCGTGCGCCACGGCCATGTGGAAGGCCAGGTCGGCCTCGACGAAGTAGTCGGGGTCGTCCAGCTCCCAGGCCCGGTCCCGCTCGGCCAGGGCCGCCTCGATGCGCTTGATGTCGTCGTCCGTACGCCGGGTGGCGGCCAGGCGCGCGGACTCGACCTCGAGCGCACGGCGTACCTCGAGGATCTCGAGCTGTTCGGCCTGCTTGAGCCGGCGCAGCATCGCGCCGGACAGCTCGCTGGTCGCGCGGACGTAAGTGCCGTCCCCCTGACGGCACTCGAGCAGCCCGGCGTGCGTGAGCGCGCGTACGGCCTCCCGAACGGTGTTGCGGCCCACCCCGAGTTGCTCGGCGAGCACCGTCTCGGTCGGGATCTTGCCGTTCATTGGCCACGACCCTGAGGTGATCTGCTCCTTGAGCTGATCGATCACCTGGTCGACGAGCGAGGCCCGCTGCGCCGTACGCAGACTCACAGTCCGCCTCCTCCGGGGAAACCAATCATCCTATGAGTCAATGACTGGTCGACCCTAATTATTCCAGACTCAAAACGCCAAATCTGGAGCTCCCGGAGGGTCAGCGCGAAACTGTGGCGTCGAGGGTCACCCCCGCCATGACAGAACGGACTCCGGCGGCTTCGAGGGCTTTACGATACGCGGCGGTCTGCTGCGTGCCGGCCCCGGCCTTGCCGTAGAGGTCGCCCAGCTCACGCCAGCAACGGGCGGCCTGCCGGTCGGATCCGAACACCGGCCGGTCGAGCGTGTCGAGCGCCTGGTGGGCGTCGCGCAGGTGCGCGGCGGCGTCGGCCCCCTCCTCGAACGCGACGGTGGCCAGCACGAGGTGGGCCTCGGCCGGCGTGGTGCCGGCGTGCTCGGGCGACAGGCCCAGCGCCGTGTTCGCCAGCTCGCTCGCCCGCGCCGAGGCGCCGGTCCGCAGCATGACCCGCGCGTGCACGATGAGGCTCTCGCCATGCTCGCGCGCCGTGCCGGGAGAGGCGGCGAACGCCCCGGCGGCGGCCGAGACGAGCTGCTCGGCCTCGTCGGCCGGAACGGTGGTCAGCCTGGACCAGTGCATGGCGGTCCTGGCCAGTTGCAGCGACAGCCGCGTCTGGCGGCCGGCCATGATCGCGTCGTCGGCGAGGCGCACGGCCAGGGCCGAGTCCTCGCCGGCAGCGGCGGCGGCGCTCGCGTGCCACAGCGCCTGAATCTCTCCGGAACGGTCCACAACTTCAGGAACGCCGGTCAGATCCAGCACCCGCTTGACGTATCCCAGCTCGCGGGACTCGCTCTCACGCTCGCTGCGTGCCTCGACCAGAGCGGCTGCCAGGTCGACGGCGATCTCGCCCTGCGTGATGGACAGCCGCTCGGCCTGCTCAAGGGCGGCGGTGGCCAGGTCGCGGGCCCGCAGGCGGTCGCCCGCCCGCTGGTAGCAGCGGCTCAGTGCGATTGTGAGCGGGAGGTCGGCCAGCCGCTCGGGGTGAGCCGCGGCCTCCCTGCGCAGACGCTCGAACGCCTCCACCGCCTGACCGAGGCGACCCTGGGCCTCGAGCGCACGCGCCCTGCCGAACCGGGCGTGCGCGGTCAGCATGGCGTTTTCCTCGTCGGCCGCCTTCACGATCTCCGTGAAGCGGTCGGCGGCGACGGACGGATCGCCGTGTTGCAGCTCGAGCTCGGCGTGGCGCAGGCCGAGCTCGGTGTCGATGCGCTGCCGAGGCTCGATCCCGTGAAGGAGGAACTCGGTCGTGCACCCCAGCCGCTCGGCGAGCAGCCGGGCCACGACAGGAGTCGGCGTGCGCTTGCCCGACTCAATGAGCGAGACATAACTGTCAGACAGGTCGGGTCCGGCCAGTTGGGCCTGGGACATCCGCCTGTTCAGCCGCAGTCCTCGGACGCGGTCACCGATGGTTCCCTGACTCGGCATCTCATCTCTCAAGGCGGGGAAGGGTCAACAACACGCAATGATTGCATGAAGTGGCCGAATCGGGTATCCCCGAGTGAAGAATTCCCCGCGAGGAGATTAATCGTCGCTCTCGTCCTTGCTGGGAAAAAGCATCCCGCAGACCTCGAGGTACAGCGTCTCGGGGTACGGAATGTACTCGACCGTCGAGAGTGCCTGGTCCTGACCTGCTGACTCGAGGATGAACTCACCGTAACCGAGCATGCGCCCAAGCAGACTTCTTTGGAAGCTCATGTCGGTGACCTTGCCCAAAGGCATCATCGCGACCTTACGGGTGATCAAGCCCGTTGTCAGCAGCATCCGCTTGGAAGTCACCACAAAGTAATCGACCGACCACTCCGCGACTTTCCACACGAATCTCACCAGTAGCAACAGCCACAGCCACCACACCACGACGAGCGCCGTGCCACCTTGATCGCTGCCTCCGAAGAACTTGCTGAGCAAGCCCGCGACGATCAAACCGGCGAGCACCTCAGCGATCGGACGCAGCAAGATCGCAGGGTGCCGCCGCACCATGATGAACTGTTGTTCTTGGGGGAGTAGGTAACGGTTGACCGACGACGGCGCGGAGTCCCCGTGCGTCACAAGTCTCATGAGAGGCTGTTCACAAATTGAGCCAGCGAGTCGGCCGCGTTGAACACCGTGTCGAACGCTCCTCTCACCGCGTCCGCGGCGTCAGATGGTCGCGCGAACAGGTAGTACGCCACAAATGCGATACCACCGTATGTGAGGACTTTTTTGACCTGCACCGTCGCCTCCGTGCCCTTGCACTCCACCGCCCTATACATTACCCACCCCGATGCCGGGGTAAAGATGCCTTGGCGGGATAGTTCCGATCTTGTTCAGCCGCGTTCACTGGCCACCAGGGCCAGGACGTGAAGGTGCTTGCGCGCGATGCGCTCCACAAGGCTTGGGTGGGCGTACCCGGTGACCTCCAGCGCGCCGTAGTGCGCTGCTTCAACGCAGCGGGTTACGGTGGTCGCGGAGTGGATGCCGGCGAACTCGTCGCACAGCACTGTTTCCACCTCCGCGTACGGAGCCGGGTCCGCCTCGGTGTGATCGCTCATCGTGCTCCCCCACGCGCATGCGGAAGTTGCCTTCCTGCCTCTTCGTACCCACGAAACAACAGTATGTAACGAAGAGATGACTGCGCGTGACGAGAAGGGTGCTTTTGGGACGTCGTGGCGTCAGACCACGCCGTAGAGGCGGTCGCCCGCGTCGCCGAGGCCGGGCACGATGTAGCCGTTCTCGTTGAGCCGCTCGTCGAGCGCGGCGGTCACCACGCGGATGGGCTTGCCCGAGTTCGCGAACACCTTGTCCATGTAGGCCAGGCCCTCGGGGGCGGCCAGCAGGCAGATGGCCGTGACGTCGACCGCGCCCCTGTCGAACAGGAACTGCACGGCCGCCGCCAGCGTGCCGCCGGTGGCCAGCATCGGGTCGACGACGTAGCACTGGCGCCCGGACAGGTCGTCGGGCAGCCGCGTGGCGTACGTCTCGGCCTGGAGCGTGGACTCGTTCCTGATCATGCCGAGGAACCCGACCTCGGCCGTGGGCAGCAGCCTGGTCATGCCGTCGAGCATGCCGAGCCCGGCGCGCAGGATGGGCACCACCAGCGGGTAGGGCTTGGCCAGCCGCACGCCGTGGGCGGGGGCCACGGGCGTCTCGACCGTGACGTCGTTGATCCGTACGTCGCGGGTGGCCTCGTACGCGAGCAGCGTCACGAGCTCATCCGCGAGCCTGCGGAAGGTCGGCGAGTCGGTGCGGACATCGCGCAGAGTGGTCAGCTTGTGGGCCACGAGCGGATGGTCGACGACCAGGGTTTCCATAGACGGCAAGGCTATCCGCTGGGGAACGTGCTGGGGACCCCGCCACCTGCGACGGTTCCCGGGGCGCGGTCCGCCGCCCCGGCGCGTCAGGTCATTGGTTTTGATCACAATTTGGTCCGAGAGGCACACGCCTAGTGCGCGGGTCTGGAACGATTGGGTGCTGGTGATATCTGTCGTGTCAGAGGTCGGGTGGGGATGGCGATGACAGACGAAGACGACGCTCTCGATTTCGCCATCGTGGTTTACCGCGAGGACGAGTGCTGGGACGCCGAGCTGCTGCCGGTCGTGCTCACGTCTGATCTGAAGGGGCTGATCCACGCTCTGCGTCAGCAGCCCAGCGAGAGCGGGACGATCGGCCTGGTCGCCGTAGGCGACGAGTTCTTCGTGGCGCTGCGGGTCCTGGGCGAGCGGGTCGACGTGTTCCTGTCCGACATCGCCGCCTCCTGGGACTTCCCGCTGGCCCGTCAGGTTCTCGACTACCTCGACGTGCCGGTGCCGGACGAGGAGGAGCTCGACGAGATCCTCCAGGACGAGGAGACCGTGCTGCCCGCCGGGGATCTGTCGATCTTCGCTGATCTCGGGTTGGACGAGATGGAGCTGGGCATCCTCTCCGGCGACATAGATCTGCTGCCCGAAGATGTGCTGTCCAGCATCGCCGCACGGCTCGGCTTCTCCGAGCCGTTCGAGCGTGCCATCGAATCAGTCTTCGGCTGACCCCCCTGGAGCTCGGACATGGCGTCCAACACCTTCTCTGCGGCTTTCGTCAGGACTTCGGGCGGCTGGAGCGGCGCCGAGATCGATCTGAGCAGCGCCGAGATCGTCGACGACCTCGGTGACGCGGTCACGGAGACGCTGGGTCTCTCCGGTGACGAGCTGGCCCTGCTCTGCGTCGAGGTCGAGGACGAGTGGTTCGCGATCGCCCGCTACCGGGGCGAGGAGGAGCCGCGCGTGTTCCTGTCGGACGCGCACGCGATCCTGTCCGACAGCCTGGGCGAGCTGTTCGCCGAGTTCGCCGGAGTGGCGCCCGACAAGGAGGGCAACGGCATGGGCGTGCGCCCGGCCGGCGACTTCGAGCTGCTCGCCGATCTCGGGGTCAGCTCCGAGGAGCTGCTGGAGCTGAGCATGGAGGAGGGCATGCTGCCGGCCGACATCCTGTCGGTGATCGCCGAGCGGCTGTCCTTCGCCGACGAGCTCGACCGGCTGCGGTGACCCGGCTCCCGCCGTGACGTACGAGGAGGCCATGCGCCTGGCGCTGGCGCAGGCGGTCGCGGCGGAGGCCAGGGGAGAGATCCCGGTGGGCGCGGTGGTCCTCGACCCGCTCGGCGAGGTCCTGGCCGCGGCGGGCAACGACCGCGAGTCCTCCGCCGACCCGACGGCCCACGCCGAGGTGCTCGCGCTCCGGCAGGCGGCCATGCGGCGCGGGCAGTGGCGGCTGAGCGGCTGCACGCTCGTGGTGACCCTGGAGCCCTGCACGATGTGCGCGGGCGCCGCCGTGCTGGCCAGGGTCGACCGGATCGTGTACGGCGCGGTGGACGAGAAGGGCGGGGCCGTGGGCTCGCTCTGGGACGTCGTACGCGACCGCCGGCTCAACCATCGGCCCGAGGTAGTCATGGGAGTCCTGGCGGACGAGTGCTCGTCGGCGCTAAAGCGGTTCTTCGCCACTCGCAGGATCCGGTAAGCTCGTGCGCGGTGGTGTCGCCTAGTGGCCGAGGGCGCACGCCTCGAAAGCGTGTGATGGGGCAACTCATCCGTGGGTTCAAATCCCACCACCACCGCCGCCACGAAGGGCCTCTGACCTGAACTGACAGGTCGGAGGCCCTTCGTCATGTTGCCCGACGCCGTTCAGAGGGCGAGGTGCGGGCGGAGGCGGCTCAGGGCTCTGTCCGGCTCGTGGTGGGCGGCGAGGGCCGCGGCGAGCAGGAGGCGGGCCTTGGGGGCGGTGAGGGAGCCGGCGAAGACGGCGCCCGCCTCGGCGAGGGTGGCTCCTCCGCCCGAGCCGTAGACGGGCATGGCCGGTCCCTGGCGGCAGCGCGAGGTGACGAGCACGGGAATGCCCGCCGCGACACACGTGCGGATCTCACGCAGCAGCCCAGGCGTCGGGTTGCCCGCGCCCAGTGCCTCCACCACCAGGCCGCGGGCGCCGGCGGCGCGCAGCGCGGCGACGTGGACGCCGTCCGCCCCCACGTACGCGGGCACGATGTCCACGCGGGCGTCCAGGGTGCCGAGCTCGGCCAGGTCGAACCCGTCGGGACGGACGGGCCGGGCGGCCAGGTGGACCTGAGAGCCGTACACGTGGCCGATCGGGCCGTGGCCGGGGCTGTCGAACGCCTCCGGCGACGTGGTGTGGACCTTGGTGGCGTGCCGGGCCGCGTGGAGCCGTCCGGCCATCACGACGACGGCTCCGAGGCCGGGACCGGCGTGGGCGGCCACCCGCAGAGCGTCGGCGATGTTCCGGGGGCCGTCGCCGTCGGGTTCGGCCGCGTGCCTCTGCGCTCCGGTGAACACCACCGTCCGGTCGGGTCCCAGCACCAGGTCCACCAGGTAGGCGGTCTCCTCCATGGTGTCGGTGCCGTGCGTGACGACGATCCCGTCCACCTCGGGATCGCGCGCCGCGGCGCACACGCGGCCGGCGATCAGCAGCACCTGGCCGAGGGTGAGGTTGAAGCTGTGGACGAGCATCGCCTCCTCGACCGTCACCTGGGGCCCGGCCATGTCCACGAGATCGCCGCCCGGCACGGCGACGCTGACCGTCCCGTCCGGGCCGGGCCGGGAGGCGATCGTGCCGCCCGTGGTGATGACGTGCACGCGCGGGCCGCTCATCGGGGGAGCACCTCCTCGCGCGCACGGACCTCGGGGGCCGGGACGCGGCGGGCCGCCCGCCTGGCGAGCAGGTAGTACAGCCCGCCGGCCACCAGGCCGCCCGACAGCCACGAGAAGTCGGTGTCGTTCAGCGCGCGGGCTATGGGCCCCTGCGTCGCGGGCACCATGCCGAACTGCCAGCTCCACGCCGCGACCAGCCCCAGCCCCAGGCTGATCATCGCGCCGCGGTTCACCGGCCCGTACGGCGAGGCGCTGTCACCGTACAGGGGCGGCAGGTCGATCCGCCCCTTGCGGATCACGAAGAAGTCGACCAGCACGATGCTCGCCCACGGGCTGATCCAGACGAGGATCGACACCATCCAGTGGTCGAAGGCGCGGGCGAAGCTGTCCGCCTGAAGGAACACCGCCAGCACCCCCGACGCCACCACCCCCGCTGCCAGGGTCAGCTTCCACCGGGCGATCCGGATGCCGACGGACAGGGCGGCGAGTGAGCAGGAGTAGAGGTTGAGGATGTTCGTGGCGATCGGCCCGTGCATGATCAGCAGCAGGACGGGGATGGCCATGATCCCGAAGAGGCCCGTCACCAGGCTCGACGGATCGGCGGAGCCGCCCCCGCTGGCCAGGTACGCGCCCAGCGCGGCGAGCCACACGGTCGGCACGTACATGCCGAGCGCGGTGGACCAGAACACCGACCTGCCGGGCGTGCCGGCGCGGACGAAGCGGCTGTAGTCGGCGGAGTAGGGCAACCAGCTGATCCCCCAGCCGATGCCGATCGCGGTGAGCAGCTGCGTGACGGCGGTGAACTTGGAGCCGGGCGTCACCGCGGTGGCGGTCGTCCAGTCGGCATCGGTCTGCGACACCGCGAGCACGGTCATGACGGCCATGAGCAGCACGGTGGCCGGGACGGTGTACTTCTCGAACGTGCGGATGGCGTAGAAGCCGTACAGCGCCAGGAACAGCTGCACGGCCATGATGACCCCGGCCACCAGGTACTTCAGCCCCGCGCCGCCGTGCACGCCCAGCTGCGCGAGGATCGCGAGCACCAGGTCCAGCACCACCCAGGTGTTGACCCCGACCCAGCCCATCGTCAGCAACCCCTGGACGACGCCGGGGACGATCGCGCCCCTGCGGCCGAAGGCGCCACGGCCGAGGACCATCTGGTTGACGCCGGTACGGTGTCCCATCAGGTTGAACAGGCCGAAGATCGCGCAGCCGAAGAGGTTGCCGACGGCCACCACGGCGATGGTCTCCACCAGGCTGAGGCCCAGCGTGATGCCGAGGGCGCCGAGCACCCAGTTGATCGGCGCGATGTTGGCGCCCGCCCAGATCCAGAACTGCTGCCAGGGGGTCGAGTCGCGGGCCGCCGCCGGGATCGGCTCGATGCCGTGGTCGTCGAACCGCACGGCCTCCGGCTCGCCGGCCGGGGCGGTGTCGTGGCTGGGTGACATGGTGCCTCCTCGTGGTGTGACAGGCACCACATAAACACTGGTGCGGTCCTCGTGAAGAGTGGAGAAACCTCTAGCAATACCGCCGGAAGATGTCTAGATTCACACCATGTTCACGCTCAATGCCCTGGTGGGCGACGCGACGCTCGAACTCCGCGTGCTCATCCCCGGGCCGGCGGGCGCGCTGGACGAGCCGGTGGCCTGGGTCCACAACACCGAGCTGCCCGATCCCTCGGCGTACGTCCAGGAGAGCGAGCTGGTCCTGACCAACGGCCTGTGGCTGGGCCAGGTGACGGCGGCCGAGTTCGTGGCGAGCGTGAAACGCGCCAGGGCCGCGGGAATCGTGTTCGGCCTGCGGGCCGAGACGCCGCGCACGCCGGAGGAGCTCGTCCGGGCGTGCGGGGAGGCGGAGCTGCCCCTGCTGGAGATCTCCCAGGCGGTGCCGTTCACCGCGATCTCCCATGCGGTCTCCGCGCTCTACACCGACCAGCGTCAACAGGCCCTCATCGGCATGGTGCGCCGCGGCGACGCGCTGGCCACGGCGATCTCACGCGGAGCCGGCGCCTCCGGCGTGCTCCGCGTGCTGACGAAGGACCACGACCTGCCTCTGGCGGTGGTCGACCGGATGGCCCGGCTGCTCGCGACGACCGGCGCGCGGCTCGACGAGGAACAACTGCGCATCGTGGCCGCGGGACTGTCCCGGCACCCGCCGGCCCTGGAACTCGACCTGGGCGACGGCCTGGCGGCCCTGTACCCCGTGGGCGCGGTGGGCGACATCGACGCGGCGCTCGTCTGCCTGCGCCCGCTGTCCGGCCTGGCCCCCGCCGAGCGCGAGGCGCTGGAGCAGGCCGCCAGGTTCCTCAGCCTGGAGGTGGCCAAGCAGCAGGCCGTCCAGGCCATCGAGATGCGCTTCGCGGGCGAGCTGCTGGAGATGGTGCTGTCCGGCGGGCGCGCGACGGAGGTGGCCGGACGGCTGCGGGCGTTCGGCGTGGACCCGGCGGGGCCGCTGACGGTCTGCGCGGTCGCCTTCGCCGAGGAGGAGGCCACGCCGCACGGGCTCGCGCAGGTGATAGGCGACTTCCTCGCCGCCGAGGGGGTGCCGGCCGTCGTGGCGGGCGGCACCCAGGACGTCGTCACGGTGCTCGCCTGGCGCCGGCCGGAGCGGGAGCTGTCCCTGCTGGCGGAGCGGCTGGTCAGGGCCGTGGACAAGCGGTTTCCCGGACGGCGGCCCGTCGCCGGGCTCGGCGGCATGGCGCCGCACTCGGCGGAGCTGCGCCGGCCGCTCATGCAGTCCCGGGAGGCGTGCCGGGTGCTGCGCCGCAACCGCAACGGGCCGGCCGTGCGCAGCTTCGCCGAGCTGGGCACGCACCGGCTCCTGCTCGGGCTGGTCGACCAGGGCACGCTGCGCGCGTTCTCCCATGACCTGCTGGCGTCCCTGCGCGAGCACGACGCCCGGCGCGGCAGCGACCTCGAACTGACGGTGCGCGCCTTTCTCGACCACGACGGGCAGTGGGCGACGACGGCGGCCGCCCTGCACATCCACGTCAACACGCTGCGCAACCGGCTCGCCAAGGCGGCCGAGCTGACCGGCAGGGACGTCAGCCGCACCGAAGACCGGGTGGACCTGTTCCTCGCGCTCGCCATCGACGCCATGGCGTGACCGGTCAGGTGGGATAGGTCTCCGGGTCCGCGGCCGGCGGCCGTGGGCGGCGGGTGGGCAGGTCCGGATCCCCCGCCGCCGTCTCGGCCACGTCCCGGCACCGGGCGAACCGTACGTCCCCGCACCCGAGCGCGTACTCGATGAACCGGCGCAACGCCTCGGCCCGGCCGGGGCGGCCCGACAGGAACGGATGCACGCACAGGTTGAACAGGCACCTGTAGCGGCGCATCCCGTCCAGCTCGGCCCGCCACAGCTCCAGCACCTTCGCGGGCGACTCGATGACCGAGCCGACGTGCGGCGCCGGCAGGAAGGCGTACTGCTCCCAGTCGTCGAGCGACCAGTGGACGGGCAGCTCGACGATGTCCGCCGACCGCGTCGCGACCCGGTAGGGACGGTCGTCGCCCATCAACGAGGAGTCGTAACGCAGGCCGTGCTCGGCGACCAGTTCGGCCGTCTGCCACGACGCCTCCCACAGCGCCGCCCGGTGCCCGATGATCTCGATGCCCTGATCGGCGAACACCGCCAGCGCTCGCTCGAAGTCCGCGCGTTCCTCCTCCGGAGTCATCGACGTGGGCGCCCGGTGGCTGTAGGAGTGGTGCGCCACCTCGTGCCCGCGCTCGACGATCGACGCGGCCAGGCCGGGCCGCTGCTCGGCCACCCACCCGGGCACGAAGAACGTGGCGGGGACGCGCAGGTCGTCCAGGATCCCCAGGATGCGGGGCAGGCCCACGTCGGGCCCGTACGCCTGGTGCGACATCGTGCTCGCGTGCTGGGCGTAGCGGCGACCCTGGGCGAGGATCGGCGTCTCGGCGTCCACGTCGAACGTCAGCGTCACGACGGCCGCGGCACCCTGGTGCCAGCTGTCGGTCACGCCGACCACCTGCCTTCCCGTTCAGATCCGCGCCGCTTGCCGCCACTGGCGGGCGTTGCCCAAGGTGGCCATGGGCTGCAGCATCATATGGTCGAACTCCGCCGGGGGCAGTCCCTGGCCCAGGCGTCGCGGCAGGTCGGGGTTGGCCAGCGCGCCCCGTCCCACGGACACCAGGTCGGCGTGGCCGTCCGACAGCACTTGAGCAGCCTGGGTGAGGTCGTGCATGCCGCCGTTCGCGATGACGGGCAGGCCGGTCACCTGACGGGCCAGGCCGGTGATCGTGACGCCGCCGTCCAGGCGCGCGGTCTCGATCCAGTCCCGCCCCTCGCTGGCGATGTGCAGGTAGCTCGCGCCCGCTTCGGCCAGCGCCGCGAAGATGACCTTGGCGTCGTGGGTGCCGCCGGGCCACCGGTGGACGAAGTCGTTCACCTTGGTCTGCGAGAGCCGGATGCCGACGCAGAACTCCCCGCCCAGCTCGGCGCGGATCGCGGCCACCACCTCGGCGGCGAGGCGGACCCGCCCGGCCACCGGGCCTCCGTAGGAGTCGTCGCGCAGGTTGGTGTAGTCGGTGAGGAACTGGTCCACCAGGTAGCCGTTGGCGCCGTGCACCTCGACGCCGTCGAAGCCCGCCTCCCTGGCGCGCGCCGCCGACCGTACGAAGCCGTCCACCGCCGTCTCGATGTCGGCCAGGCTCATCGCCCTGGGCGTCGGCCACCTGCCGCTGCCGCCGTACTCGGGCAGCTTCTCCCCGCGCGGAGGTACGGCCGACGGGCCCGCGGTGTCGTCGCGATAGCGGTTGCCCTGGGACAGCGCACCGCCGTGCATCAGCTGCATGAAGATCCGCGACCCGGCGGCGTGCACCTGCTCGGTGATCTCCCGCCAGGCCGCCACGTGCTCGGCGGACACGATGCCCGGCTGGTTGAGGTAGCCCTGGCTGTAGACGGTGTCGGTGTACGTGCCCTCGGTGATCAGCAGGCCGAAGCCGCCCTGGGCGTACGCGGTGTAGTAGTCGGTCATCTCGGGGGTCGGCGTGCCGTCCGGAGCCGCCGAGACCCGGGTCATGGGGGCCACCACGAGGCGGTTGGCCAGGGTGAGCCGTCCGATCCGTTCGGGTCGCAACGCCGGGTGGCCGGAGCCGGTGAGGATGTCGGTCATGGGAGTTCGCTCCTTGGAAAGGGTGATGCGGGTCAGGGCAGGACGTCGATCGCCAGCGGCGTCGGCTCGCCGCCGTTGATGTCCACGAGGTCCTGCGGGCAGGCGGACACGACGACCACGCAGTCCGTCTCCGCCAGGAAGGTGATCGCGTCCCCCGGACGACTGGTCGCCGGCAGCCAGCGGAGCCGCCCGTCGTCCTCCACGGGGATGCGCATGAACACGTTGACCGGCTGCGGGGTGAACGGGACGGACAGTCCCATTCCGGCCAGAGCCCGGTTCAGGTTGTCCGCGCACGAGGCGTGGCCGCCCGCCGCTCCCAGCGCGGCGTACCGGGCCGGGTCGCAGGCCGGGATCAGCATGTCGTGCCAGCCCGGGGACGTGTCGGAGACCAGGGTGAGGACGGGGCGGCGGCGGTCGGTGACGAACTGCTGGCCCACCGCGGGAAAGAGCCGGTTCGTGGAGCCGCGGGTGTGGGCGGCGCTCAGGTGCTCGGTCAGGGTTTCCGTGAAACCGCCGGACCCTGCGGAGGCGGGGACGAAGGCGAAGACGTCACCGACCTGGCCGCCCTCCAGATCGACGACGCTCACGCGCCGGCCCGCGGCCACCCGCACGGCACGGCCTTCGCGGGCGGGTACGACCGTGCGGCTTTCGGCGGTCATGGATCTCATGGAGCCAGAAAACCATCGCGGGCTCCGCTCGGCCTATGGATGATCACCCAGTGAACAGCGCACTTACTGGAACTATCTCCAGTTTCTCCTCGATGAATGATGTTGGAAACCGGGGCCGCCGGTCGTGCGCGCATACGAAAAAGGAGCCGCGCGATTCGCGGCTCCTTTTTCGTATCTCAGTTGGGCAGCTCAAGCACCCTGGCGTGCAGGATCGATCTTTGGTGCAGGGCCGCGCGCAACGCGCGGTGCAGGCCGTCCTCCAGATAGAGCTCGCCCTGCCACTGCACCACGTGCGGGAAAAGGTCTCCGTAGAAGGTGGAGTCGGCGGCGAGCAGCGAGTGCAGGTCCAGTACGGCCTTCGTGGTGATCAACGAGTCGAGCCGGACCTGCCGTGGCGGAATCTGCGCCCACTCCCGGTTGGAGAGGCCGTGGTCGGGATAAGGGCGTCCGTCGCCGACAAGCTTGAAGATCACCCACCCGATTTTAGGAGAGAATTCGATTCCTTGCGTTGTCCGGGAGCGTCAACGCAGGTCGGCCGGTTCGCAGGCGCCGGCTCCGCCGTTTTTGTAGCCGCGTTGGAAGGCGTTGACGCGTTGCGCGGAGCTGCCGTGCGTGAACGATTCAGGATCGATTCTGCCGGTGGTGCGTTGCTGGATTCTGTCGTCACCGACCGCGGCGGCGGCGTCCAGGGCTTCTGAGATATCCGACCGGGTGAACGGCTTGTCGTAGAAGCCGGTGCTGACCGCGTTGTGCGCCCAGACGCCGGCGTAGCAGTCGGCCTGGAGCTCGGTGGTGACGGAGGAGCCGCCCGAGTCGAGTGCGCCGAGGAGGTTCTGGACGTGGTGGCCGTACTCGTGGGCGATCACGTACGCCTGCGCGAACGGGCCGCCCTTGGCACCGAACTGGCTGTGGAGCTGGTCGAAGAAGCTCAGGTCGAGGTAGACGCGCTGGTCGCCGGGGCAGTAGAAGGGGCCGACCGCGGAGCTGGCCGTGCCGCAGCCCGTACGTAACCGGCCGGAGTAGAGGATGGTCTTAGCCGGCCGATATCCCGAAATTTCCTGCTTCCAGTAGTCCTGGATGCTGTTGACCACGCCCACCACCCGGCACCGCTCCGACTGGTCGGCGTCCTTGCCCGTGTGGCACTGCTGGGACAGGTTGGACGGGGGCCGCCGCTGGGCGGGCTCGGCGCCGCTGCCCACGTTGTTCAGGACGAAGACCAGCACGAGCACGATCAGGCTCACGATGCCGCCACCGCCGAGGATCACGCCACCGGGGAAGCCGCCGCCGGAGCCGCCACCGCCCGAATAGCCGCCGGCGTCCTCCACCTGCGAGGGGTCGAGTTCGACGTCGTCTCTGAAGTCCATTCTGACGTCCCTTCTGGGGGTGCCGCCCGCATGACAGCTTCCCCGCAGAGCCGCGTCAGATACCTCCGGAGAACGTGTCGCACCGCTTGGGGTCCCCGCTGTCGTACCCGACAGTGAACCACTTCTTCCGCTGCTGCGACGTGCCGTGGGTGAAGGCGTCGGGGGTCACGCGGCCCTGCGTGCGCCGCTGGATGCTGTCGTCCCCGACCGCCGAGGCCGCGCTGAGCGCCTGCTCGATGTCCGTCTGGGAGAACGGCTCCCGGTAGAAGCCGGTCTTGACCGCGTTGTGCGCCCAGACGCCCGCGTAGCAGTCGGCCTGCAGCTCCAGCCGTACCGATGGGCTGCCGGCGCCCGGCCTGCTGTCGGGGCCGACCCTGTTCATGGTGCCGAGCAGGTTCTGGACGTGGTGGCCGTACTCGTGGGCGACCACGTACGCCTGCGCGAACGGGCCGCCCTCGGCGCCGAAGTCCCGCTGGAGCGTGTTGAAGAACGACAGGTCGAGGTAGACCTTGCGATCGGCGGGGCAGTAGAAGGGGCCCACGGCGGCGTCGGCGGTGCCGCAGCCGGTGTTGACCGCGTTGGAGAACAGCACGGTCTTGGCGGGCGTGTATGTCTTGCCTCGCTCCTGGAACGCCTGCCGCCAGTACGTCTGGATGCTGTTGACCGTGCCGACGACGCGGCAGTCCTCGGACTGCTCGGCATCGGCGCCGGTGCGGCACCGCGCCGCCAGGTTGCCGGTCGGGGCGGCCGCGGTCGGGGCGGGCGGCTGCTGCCCGCCTCCCTGCGGGCCACCTTCCTGCGGGCCTCCCTGGCCGCTGAACGGCGACGGGACGATCCCGAACAGGAACAGCGCGGCCGCCGCCAGAATGAGCAACAGGCAGCCGCCACAGCCGCCCCGGCCGCCGATGGGCAGCGTGCACCCGCCCGGCATCCCGCCTCCGCCCGGCTGCGGCCCCGAGGCCCGTGCGTCCTCGACCTGCGACGGATCGAGTTGAGCGTCGTCGTCGAACTGCATGCCCTCCTACTCCCCAGCGACGGCATGAATACGCAGTGCGACAAATCAGGGATGCGAAAAACCGGATATGTCAGCTAATCTGCCGATATGACGGGTGGCTTGATCGGGATCGCTCTGGTGTCGCTGGGTATGGTTCTCACCCCCGGGCCGAACATGGTCTATCTGATCTCGCGATCGATCGCCCAGGGCCGCCGGGCCGGCCTGATCTCTCTCACCGGCGTCTTCCTCGGCTTCACCCTCTACCTGACCGCGACGTGCCTGGGGCTGACGGCTGTCTTCGCGTACGTACCGGCCGCGTACACGGCACTCAAGCTCGCCGGCGCCGCGTACCTGCTCTGGCTGGCCTGGAACGCGCTCAAGCCGGGCGGCACCTCGGCCTTCCAGCCGCGCGAGCTGGAGCCGGAGCCTCCGCGCAAGCTGTTCGGCATGGGCCTGCTGACCTGCCTGCTCAACCCCAAGATCGCCATCCTGTACCTGTCGCTGCTCCCGCAGTTCATCGACCCGTCGATGGGCCACGTGCTGCTGCAGAGCCTGGCGCTCGGCTCGGTCCAGATCGTGGTCGCCACCACGGTCAACGGCCTGATCGCCATCTCGGCCGGCGCCCTGGCCGCCTTCCTGGGCAGCCGCCCCCTCTGGCTCCGTGTCCAGCGCTACGTCACGGGCACGGTCCTCGGCGTCTTCGCCATCCACATGGCCACCGACCGCTCGAAGGCCATGGTGGCCACCTGACCGGGACACCTGGATCGTCATGGACCGTGTGAAGATCGACCTCACCCCCGTCCAGGGAACGATGCTCGCTACCCTGTACGCCAGGGCGCTGGACAGCCGCACCCCGCACCCCATCCTCGGCGACCGCACCGCCGAGGAGGTGGTCGACCGAATCGACTACGACTGGCGCAGGACCGGCACCCGGGCACCATGGGATGCCGCCATGCTGGCGCTGCGCGCCCGCCAACTGGACCGCTGGACCGGCGAGTTCCTGTCCGCCCACCCGCGGGCGACCGTGCTCCACCTGGCCTGCGGCCTGGACACCCGGGTGCACCGGCTGGCCCCGGAGCCGTCGGTGCGCTGGCTGGACGTCGACTACCCCGAGGTCGTCGACCTGCGCCGCCGGCTGCTGCCACCACCTGCGGGCGACTACCGGATGCTCG
The DNA here is from genome assembly GCF_040605375.1 of Nonomuraea sp. NPDC005650. Lineage (NCBI taxonomy): Bacteria > Bacillati > Actinomycetota > Actinomycetes > Streptosporangiales > Streptosporangiaceae > Nonomuraea > Nonomuraea sp. NPDC005650. Next base: position 18,374 of record NZ_JBEXCR010000042.1, on the reverse strand, counting down.
GCGCCTCGGTCACCGACGAGGACTGGCTGGAGCAGGCACCCGCCGACCGGCCGGTGGTGGCCATCTTCGAGGGCCTGACGATGTACCTGCACGAGGAGCAGCTCAGACAGCTGATCCAGCGGATCTGCGGGCGTTTTCCCAGCGGGCAGCTGCTGTTCGACTGCTTCAGCAAGAGGCTCGTCCGCTGGAGCCGTGCGTGGGGCCGGATGGGCGGCTCGCTGCGCGAGGTCACGCAGAGCTGGCACTGGGGCCTCGACGACCCGCGGGAGCTGGAGGGCTGGCACGCGGGGCTGTCGTACGTGGACGACCTGTACGTCGTCGACCAGCCCGACCTGGACCGGCTCCCGACCGCGGCCCGGCTCGGCCTGTGGCTGACCGCACGCGTCCCCGGCGGCCACGACAGCGGCAGAGTCCTGCGCTACCGGTTCCAGACCCTTCCCTGACCAAGACCACGCCATCCCGTTGGCCGCCCTCCACGCGGTACCGGCGCGCGGTCAGCGCCCGGGCCGCCGGGCGACCAGCACCTCGCTGACCAGTTCCTGCTCCCACCGGCCGACCGGATTGTCGGCGAGCAGCGCCCGCCGCAGCGTCTCGACGAAGGCGGTCAGTCGGCCGCCCAGCCTGGCGGGCGAGCTGTAGGAGTAGGACAGCTGGAGCCCGATCAGCCCATCCACGTCCCAGGACAGCCGCCGGCGGAACACCCGGGACTCCACACCGCTGAACGGCGAGGCGGCCAGCAGATCGCGATGGTGCTCGCCGGTGGCGTGGAAGGAGTTGGCCGCGGTGCGGATGTCGAGCCCGAACTCCTCACATACCCGCCTCTCGACCGGCTGCCACGGTTGCGAGTCCGGCTGCCACGGCTCTCCCCGCTGCCTGGCCGGCCCGACGAGAGCCACCGCGCCGCCGCGCGGCAGCAGCTCGCCCAGCTCCGCCAGCACGGACCTGCGGTCCATCCAATGAAACGACCGCCCCATCACCACCTGCTCGAACGGCGGCAACACCCGCAGAATGGTCGAGTCGCCATGCAACCAGGTGATGTTGGCGACGTCCTCGGCCAGCCGCCTCCCCTCGGCGAGCATTTCCCGCGCCGGGTCCACCGCGAGCACCGCCGTCACCCGCCGCGCCAGCGGGATCGCGATCGTCCCGGGTCCACAGCCGAGATCCAGCACCCGGCTGCCCGCGCCGAGCGCTCCCACCAGGTACCCGATCGCCGCCCGGCCGTAGCCCGGACGGTATTTGGCGTAGTACGGCGCCGCCCCACCGAACAGGTCCTCCACGGACGGGACCATAGACGAGCTCCGGCAAACCCTGCACGCCAGCCGACCCCGACCTCACGCGATGATCACGTCACCGCCACCACGGCCTGCCCAAGCCGGGATGGCCCGGTGCCGGCCCCGGCCGCCGTCCGCACGTACAGCACCGACCGCCGGCCCGCCGCCACTCCACCAGCCCGGCGTTCAGCAGCACCCGCACCTGCTGGCCCACTGACCCCAACCCCTGCCCGGTCCCGCTGGGTCGTGCTCACGGCGGCACTGGCCGTCGAAGTCGCGTGTGCCCCGCCTATGGACCCACGGGCGGGGCCGACTTGGATGGGGTCGCGTTTACTGCCTCAACCAGGTGCGGACCCTGGTGAACACCCCCGTGCGGCGGTGAACTGAGACCCCGCCGGAGGCGGATTGAGCTGTAACACCCGGGGGCGCCTTCCGGGTGTTACAGGCCTTTTCGTGTGCGAACTGGCCGCAGGGAGGCCGGTAGAGGGCGTGAGCTAGCAGCAGCTCTTCGAGGAGTTGACCGGTTCGACGGTCAACTCGTCGGCCGATGCCGTGGCTGGGGCACAGCAGGCGGAATCGGTTTCCTTGGTCAGGGTGTCGGCGTCTCCCTTGACCACGTACACCTCCCATGGCTCGGCACCGGGGCCGTGCACCCAGACCTTGTCCTGGAGGGCGTGGCAGCAGGAGGTGTCGTTCTCCTCGAAGGTGGCCAGCCCGGCGTCCTTGAGCCGCTGGGTGGCGGCGTTGACCTGGGTGGTGTCCTCGACCTCGACGCCGAGGTGGTCCATGCGGGTCGGCTCGCCCTCCTCCCCCTCGATGAGCACCAGCTTGAGCGGGGGTTCGGCGATGGCGAAGTTGGCGTAGCCGGGGCGGAGCTTGGCCGGTTCGGTGCCGAACAGCTTGGAGTAGAAGGTGATCGAGCTCTCCAGGTCGGCGACACGGAGGGCGAGCTGGACGCGAGACATGACGATCTCCCATCGTTGTTTCGACGGATGTCTAAGTAGTGCCGAGTTTGCGCCCCTGCTTAGGAATCTGTCAAATTAGAGATATGTCGAAACAGGAGCTGCCGGTGCTCACCTCCGAGTGCTGCACCCCGCTGATCGCCGAGCCGATCACTGAAGACGAGGCCGCCGAGATGGCTCGCGTGTTCAAGGCGCTCGGCGACCCGATCCGGTTGCGGCTGCTGTCACTGATCGGCGCGCAGGAGAGCGGCCGCCAGGTCGGCGACGGGGTGTGCGTGTGCGAGCTGACCGTCGCCTTCGAGGTCACCGCGCCGACGATCTCGCATCATCTCAAAGTGCTGCGTGAGGCCGGCCTGATCGACAGTCAGCGGCGCGGCACCTGGGTCTACTACTGGATCATCCCGGCCACGCTGAAGCGCCTGACCGGCGTACTGGCCCTGCCCGAGACGCTTGTCGCGGACGCGCGGTGAATCTGGCACGCCGGGCGTTTGCCGAATTCGCCGGCACCGCCGCCCTGGTGGCAGTGGTGGTCGGCTCCGGCATCATGGCAACCGATCTGTCGCGTGACGTAGGTGTACAACTGCTGGCCAACAGCCTGGCCACGGCGGCCGGCCTGGCGGTGCTCATCTTGATCCTCGGACCCGTGTCCGGCGCGCACTTCAATCCGGTCGTCTCCGTGGCGGCCTGGGTACTCGCCCGACGCGACGCTGCCCCGGCGATGCGCGGACGGGAGGTGGCGGCCTACGTTCCCGCCCAGGTCGCCGGAGCCGTCGCGGGGGCCGTCCTGGCGAACGCCATGTTCGCGCTCCCGGCGGTTCAGATCTCGGCTCGTGACCGGTCGGCCCCTCACCTGCTGCTGGGTGAGGTGGTGGCCACCGCGGGGCTCATCGTGGTCGTCTTCGCGTTGGCCCGGCAAGGCCGCGCCGCGCTGTCCCCCGTCGTGGTCGGTGGCTACATCGGCGCCGCCTACTGGTTCACCAGCAGTACGAGTTTCGCCAACCCTGCTGTCACCCTGGGCCGGGCCTTCACTGACACCTTCGCCGGGATCGCCCCCGCTTCGGCACCCGGCTTCATCGTCGCCCAGTTGGCCGGTGCCGCGCTCGGTGGCCTGCTGCTGGTCGTGCTCTACCCGAACAGCCCGCAGTCCGGTGCGGAGCCCGTTCCTGGCTCCGCCTACCAGGCCGCCGCCGATCAGCCTCGATAGGAGAATCCCGTGTCCGACCAGATCGATGCGCCGCCGCAGGTGTTGTTCGTGTGCGTGCACAACGCGGGCCGCTCCCAGATGGCCGCCGCCTTCCTGACCCACCTGGCCGGCGATCGGGTACGCGTGCGTTCGGCCGGTTCCGCGCCCGCCGATCAGGTGAACCCGGCCGTCGTGGAGGCGATGGCAGAGCGTGGCGTCGACATCTCCGCCGAGATCCCCAAGGTGCTCACGGTCGATGCCGTTCAGGCCAGCGACGTCGTGATCACCATGGGTTGCGGCGACGCCTGCCCGATCTTTCCCGGCAAGCGCTACGAGGACTGGGTGCTGGACGACCCGGCCGGCCAGGGCGTCGAAGCCGTGCGCCCGATCCGGGACGCGATCGAGGCCCGCGTACGTGCGCTGATCTCCGATCTCACCTCCACTCCCGCGGACACGGCGACCAGGTGAGAGTCACCACGAACCTGGACGGGGCGACCCACGGGCCACTCATCGAGTCAATGCGTGCCGCCCACGCTGATCAGGTGCTGGCCGTCTACCAACTCGGCATCGACGAAGGCCAGGCCACTTTCGAGACCACCGCCCCGACCTGGCCGCAGTTCGACGCGTCCAAGCTGCCCGACCACCGCCACGTCGCTCTCGGCACCCTCGCTGGCATGCCTGGTCGGGTACTCGGCTGGATCGCCGCATCGACCGTCTCGGACCGATGCGCCTACGCCGGAGTGGTCGAGCATTCGGTCTACGTGCACCCCGGTGCCCGCCGCCGTGGCGTCGGCCTGGCGCTGCTGCGGGCATTGATCGCCTCTACTGAAGCCGCAGGCATCTGGACCGTTCAGTCCGGCATCTTCCCCGAGAACACCGCCAGCCTGGCCCTGCACGCCCGCGCCGGATTCCGGGTGATCGGCACCCGCGAACGCATCGGCCGACATCACGGCATCTGGCGGGACGTCGTACTGATCGAGCGTCGCAGCCCCATAGTTACCTGAACTCACCGCCGAACCCGGCTGCCCTCATCCCGGCATGAGATGGCTTGGCCTGAGGCTTCACCTTTCGCGCGAAGCTCCCGAAGGCCGGACACGCTGTGACACCAGGCGGTCATGGCGATCATGTGGTCCGGCTCGGGCATGGCGGCGCGGTATCAGCACGTGTCAGACGGCATCCGGCAGACCGTGGCCAAGCAAGTCGGGGGTCTCATCTGGGAGGCAGACAGGGGCTCTGGAAAGGCTAACTGAGACCCAAACTGAGACCCGAATAGCGAAAGGGGCCGACTTGGATGGGGTCGGCCCCTTCGCGTTTACTGCCTCAACCAGGCGCGGAGGATAGGGGATTTGAACCCCTGATAGGTTGCCCTATACACGCTTTCCAAGCGTGCGCCCTCGGCCACTAGGCGAATCCTCCGTCGACGAGCTTACCGGACTTCTGGGCGTGCGCGGACCACCTTTTCCGGGGTGGAGCAAGCACTGCGTGATCCGGCTAGACTGTGCAGGGACCCCTCGCGCGGCGTCATCCTGTGAACCTCCCCAGGGCCGGAAGGCAGCAAGGATAAGCGGGCTCTGGCGGGTGTGCGAGGGGTCTCTTCGTTGAGAGCCCCCTCGCAGGCGGGATGGTCGCATGAGCCTTGCGCTTTACCGCAAGTACCGGCCCGGGACGTTCGCCGAGGTCAAGGGTCAGGAGCACGTCACAGACCCGCTGCGGCAGGCGTTGCGTACGAGGCGGATCAACCACGCCTACCTGTTCAGCGGTCCTCGCGGGTGCGGCAAGACCTCCAGCGCCCGCATCCTGGCGCGTTCTCTCAACTGCGAGCAGGGGCCGACGCCCGACCCGTGCGGTGTCTGCGAGTCGTGTGTCGCGCTCGCCCCGACCGGTCCCGGCCACCTGGACGTCATCGAGATCGACGCCGCCTCGCACGGTGGCGTGGACGACGCGCGTGACCTGAGGGAGCGGGCGTTCTTCGCCCCGGTCTCCGCGCGCTACAAGATCTACATCATCGACGAGGCGCACATGGTGACCCGCGAGGGTTTCAACGCGCTGCTCAAGCTCGTCGAGGAGCCCCCGCCGCACCTGAAGTTCATCTTCGCGACGACCGAGCCGGAAAAGGTCATCGGCACGATCAAGTCGCGTACGCACCACTACCCGTTCAGGCTGATGCCGCCCGCGACGCTCAAGGCGCTGCTGGAGGAGATCCTCACCTCCGAGAGTGTGCCCTTCGAGCCCAATGCGCTGCCCCTCGTCGTGCGGGCGGGCGCGGGCTCGGCGCGTGACTCGCTGTCGATCCTCGACCAGCTCCTCGCCGGGGCCGAGGAGGACGGCATCACGTACGCCAAGGCCGTCTCCCTGCTCGGCTACACGGACGGAGACCTGCTCGACGAGGTCGTCAACGCGTTCGCGGCGCGTGCCGGCGGGCAGGTGTTCCACGCGGTCAACCGGGTGATCGAGGGCGGCCACGACCCCCGCCGCTTCGCCTCCGACCTGCTCGAACGCTTCCGTGACCTGGTCATCCTGGCGAACGTCCCCGAGGCGGCGTCGAGCGGCCTGCTCGACCGGCCCGCCGACGAGCTGGAGCGCCTGGTGCAGCAGGCCGCCTCGATGGGCCCGGCGGAGCTCACCCGGGCGGCCGAGGTCTTCAACGCCGGTCTCACCGAGATGCGCGGCGCCACCTCGCCTCGGCTGCTGCTTGAGCTGATGTGCGCCCGTGTTCTGCTTCCGGGCGCGGCGCAGGGCGAGGAGGCGCTGCTCGCCCGCGTCGAACGCCTTGAGCGTGGTGGGGCCGTCGCCCAGATGGCCGCGAGAGCCGCCGCCCCGGTCGCCTCCGCACCGGTTGCATCCGTTCCGGTCGCATCCGTTTCCGCCCCGCCGGTTTCCGGCCCGCCCGTTTCCGGTTCGGCCGTTTCCGGTTCGGCTGGTACGGCCTCCGTGCCCGGTCCCGGTGCGGTGCCTGTTCCTCGGCCGGGTGCTTCGTCCGGTCAGGGCGGCGCCTCGGCTCCGGCGGGCGCTGGGGGTGCGGGTGAAGTGGCGGCCCCGGCCGCTGCCGGTTCCGGTGCCGCGGGGGCTGGCGACTGGCCCGAGACCGCTCGTCCGGGCTCGCCTTCCGTGACGCAGGCGGCCCCGGCCGTGAGCGCGCCCCAGGCGGCAAGCGGCGGACAGCCCAGCGCTGGCGCTCCCGTCGGCGGTGGCGCTCCAACCGGCGGTGGCGCGGGTGCCATTCAGGCGCAGTGGGCCGCCGTGCTGGCCGCGCTCAAGCAGCGCAGCATCGTCGTCTGGGCGAACGTGAGCACCAACGCCCAGGTCGTGGGCGTGGAAGGCAACGTCGTCACCCTGGGCTTCACCCAGGTCGGCGCGATGAAGAACTTCACGGGCGGCGGCAAGGACGCCGTCGTGGCCAGCGCGCTCGTCGACGTGCTCGGCGGCACGTGGCGCGTCGAAGCGGTCGTCGGCGGCTCCCCGGCCCCGTCCCGAAGCGCTCCCCGCCCGCCGTCGCACGGCGGCCCGGCGGGAGGCCACGGCGCGGCGCCCGGTTCGACCGGCCCGCACGCAGCCGCGCCCTCCGGCCCGCCCGGACCCGCCGGCGCCCACGGCGTTCCCGGTGCCCACGGCGTTCCCGGCGCCCAGGTCGGGCCGGGTGCCCAGGGTGCTCAAGGCGGGTCGGGTGCTCACGGCTCTCAAGGGCGTACGGCCTCGCACGGCGGGTCCCAGGACGACGGGGACGCTCAGGAGCCTGGCCCGGGCCACCCCCCGGCTGAGGCCAACGGGCATCAGACCACGGACGAGTCCTGGCCCGACGCCCCCGACGACCTCAGCCCCGGCTCCCCGCCGGCCCCCGACCCCACGAACACCGTCTCCGCCGCCGCCCACCAGCCCTCCGGCGCGGCAGTCGGGAAGGGGCTGGCCGCCGCGAGGTCGGCGGCCAGGGCCGCGGCCCAGGCGGGTCCCCGCGTCCCGGCCGCCCGTGGCGGCGCCGCGGCCTGGCCGGAGACCGTCCCGAGCCGTAGCAAGGGCCCGGAATCGGACGACGTCGACCCCCTGAACGACGCCGACGCCGACGTGGACGCGGTGTCCGGCATGGCCCTGCTGGAACGTGAGCTCGGCGCACAGGTGATCGGCGAGATCGACCACACCTGAGGCCGCATCCCATGGCCGCGGGTGAGGTCGCGCCTGTGGTCGTGCCAGAGGTTGCGGATGAGGTTGCATCCGTGGTCACGAGTGGGGTCGCATCCGTGGTCGTGCGAGAAGTCGCGCGAGAGGTTGCACCCGTGGTCGTGTGAGAGGTTGCGCCCGGTGTCGTGCGTGCGACCGCACCCAAGGCCGCGCCCGGGATCACACCCGAGATCACGTCCGAGGCCGTGCCTGGGCGTCAGGGGCAGAGGCGGGAGCGGGCGGCCGCGGAGCGGGGGTCGGTAGGGGGGAGGGCGGCCAGGCGCTCCAGGACCTCGTAGTCGTCACGGCCGTTGCAGGTCTGCGCGTACGCCCACAGCTCCTCCGGCGACCCATGCCGCAGCAGGCAGGCGCGTACCTGCGCCTCCAGCTCGTCCCGTTCGCGGCGGAGCTCCGGAGACTCCGAGCGGAGCAGCAGCGGGCCCCGGTAGGCGCGGGCCAGCGCGCGCGTGTCGTTCGCCGACAGGTGGCGGCGGACCTCCAGGAAGTCGGCCTCCACCGGGCAGGTCAGCCGGTACGGCTTGGCCGCGATGGCCTCCCCGAGCTGGGCCCGCAGCCGGTGGATCTCGGCCCTGATGGTCACGGGGTTGCCGTAGTCGCCGTAGAGGTGGAACGAGAGCTGCTCGGCCGTCAGGCCGTGCGGATGCAGTGCGAGCAGCGCCAGGATCTCGGCGTGCCGGAGCGAGAGCGGCCGGTCGAGCTCGCCGAACGTGGCCACGGGCTGCCCCTCGCCCAGGAAGGACAGGGCGAGCGTGGGCGGCGCCGCGGACGGCGTGAGCCGCAGCAGGAAGCCGTCGGAGAACGGTTCGAGCACGGCGGCGGACCCGTCCTGGAGTATCACCCGATGGCCGGACAGGCGGATGCGCTCGCCCAGGGTGCCGGCCGGGTCGCCGGAGAGCACGCGGCCGGTGGACGACAGCAGGACCCCTGGCCGCCCGCGCAGGGACTCGAAGCGGCGGCGCAGGCGCTCGTCGCGTTCGTGCATGCGCAGCGCGAGCTGGGTCTCGGTGAGCTTGGCCGTGGCGGCGACCAGCGCGACGGTGGCGGGGTGGAGGCTGCGCGAGGTGCCGCTGACGTCGACGCAGCCGACGATCAGGCCCGAGTCCGGGTCGGTGATCGGGGCGGCGCTGCACGACCAGATGTGCAGCACCCGCATGAGGTGCTCTTCCGAGTACACGTGCACGGGCAGGCCCGCTTCGAGCGCGGTGCCGATGCCGTTGGTGCCGACCGTGCCCTCGGCCCATTGGTGCCCGTCGGCCAGACCGATCTGGTCCGCCTGGCGCAGGATCGCGTGGTCGCCCTCGCGCCACAGCACCCGCCCGTCCCCGTCGGTGACGATCAGGACCTCGCCGGCCAGGCTGGAGAGCGTCTGGGCGATGAGGGGCAGCAACGGCTGCAGGAGATGCTCCTGGCGGATGTCCTTGATGCGGGAGAGGTCGACGACCAGGGGAGCGCTCTTGCTCTCCGGATCGATCCCGGCCTCCATCGACCGTTGCCAGGAGGCGGTGATCAGGCGGCGGGGCAGCTCCGGCCGCGGGCCGCCGGCCGCCGCCGCTTCGTGCGCTCCGCGTAGCAGGCGCGAGTACGCATCAAGGTGGGCGTAACTCATCGGTCACTCCAAGTAGTCACCAAAGAGCATCCGTCTTGAAGGCGGTCCGCGCAAGTCATTCGGGGGGATTGCAGAGGGTGATTGAATGAACGCAACGTGTGTGCAACGTTCAAGTCGTTAACGTCCTGTGGCAACGCGTCGGCGTGGTGCGGCCGCTCCGCCGACGTGGTGGCCGGGTCTCGGACGCTGGAGGGGGGCCGAGATCCGGCCAAAAAACATCCCAGGTAGGGCGGCACCAGTACAGGACGACGCCCAAACCCCGTAGGCTCGTGGCAGTCAAGAACGCGGAGCCACGAGGAGCGCACGACGGTGAACCCAGGGGATGTCAACCTGCAGCAGCTGCTGGAGCAGGCCCAGCTCATGCAGCAGCAGCTTGTGAGCGCCCAGCAGGAGCTCAACGACGCGCAGATCGAGGGCTCATCGGGCGGTGGCCTGGTCACGGCCGTGGTCAACGGCTCGGGCGAGCTGCTGGAGCTCAAGATCGACCCGAGCGTGATCGACGCCGGGGATGCGCAGGACACCGCGGACACGATCGCCGACCTGGTGATCGCGGCCGTCCGCGACGCCGTCCGCGCGGCCGCCGACCTGCAGCAGGAGAAGCTCGGCCCGCTGGCCCAGGGACTGGGTGGCGGCGGCCTCGGACAGCTGCCAGGGTTCTAGGCATGTACGAGGGTGTCGTCCAGAACCTGATCGACGAGCTGGGCATGCTGCCCGGCGTCGGTCCCAAGAGCGCGCAGCGGATCGCGTTCCACCTGCTGGCGGCCGATCCAGCCGACGTCAAGCGGCTGGCGCACGCCCTGCTGGAGGTCAAGGAGAAGGTCCGCTTCTGCCGGGTCTGCGGAAACGTGGCCTCGGAAGAGGAGTGTCGGATCTGTCGTGACCCGCGCCGCGACACCCACGTGATATGTGTGGTGGAGGAGTCGAAGGACGTCGTCGCGATCGAGAAGACGCGTGAGTTCCGCGGCACGTACCACGTGCTCGGCGGCGCGATCAGCCCGATCGACGGCATCGGCCCCGACGACCTGCGCATCCGCGAGCTCATGACACGTCTGGCGGACGGCCGGGTCACCGAGCTCATCCTCGCCACCGATCCCAACCTCGAGGGCGAGGCGACGGCTACCTACCTCGCCCGTCTGGTCAAGCCGATGGGCATCAAAGTGACACGACTGGCCAGCGGTCTGCCTGTTGGCGGTGACCTCGAGTACGCCGACGAGGTGACCTTGGGCCGCGCGTTCGAAGGACGGAGGCTGCTGGATGTCTGACCAGTGGAGTGCGCTGGCGGAGGAGATCTCCGGTCATGCGCAGGACTACGTTGACGGCCTGACCAGGGTCGCGGGCGGCGAGGGCGGAGACGCCATCTGGTCGCTGCTGCTGGTGGAGGTCGCTCAGGTCAGCCTGGCCGGCGCCAAACTCGGGGCCAATCGTGACGTGATCCTCGCGGGCAACTACGAGCCGGCCATGAGCGAGGATCCCGACATCGACGGCGTGCGCACCGCGCTGGCCGAGCGGCTGGGGCCGGTCGACGACTACGCCGAGGTGTTCGACCCGTACAAGGACACCGGCGTCACGCCCTACCGGCTCTCCGACGACCTGACCGCGGTCGCGGCCGACCTCATCCACGGCCTGCGCCACTACCACGCGGGGCGGCCCCACGAGGCGCTCTGGTGGTGGCAGTACTCCTACTTCAACACCTGGGGCAACCACGCGGGCGCCGCGATGCGCGCGCTCCAGGCTCTGGCCGCGCACTCGCGCCTGGACGTCGCCGAGGAGACCACCGTCTGATCGTCCAGATAGTGGTACGGCCCATCGGGTTCATGAGAAGCCCCCAGTAGACTGGCACCTCACAGTCCAGACCGGGAGACTCTCGTGGCGCTCGTTGTGCAAAAGTACGGTGGTTCGTCCGTCGCCGACGCGTCCTGCATCAAGCGGGTCGCGCAGCGGATCGTCGCGACGAAAAAAGCCGGCAACGACGTGGTCGTGATCGTCTCCGCGATGGGCGACACGACGGACGAGCTGCTCGACCTGGCCGAGCAGGTGTCGCCGCTGCCCCCGGGCCGCGAGCTCGACATGCTGCTGACCTCGGGCGAGCGCATCTCGATGGCCCTGCTGGCGATGGCGATCGCCAACCTCGGCCACGAGGCCCGTTCGTTCACCGGCTCGCAGGCAGGCGTGATCACCAACTCCATCCACGGCAAGGCGCGCATCATCGACGTGACGCCCAGCCGCATCCGTGAGGCGATCGATCAGGGCAACATCGCGATCGTGGCCGGGTTCCAGGGCGTGTCGCAGGACACCAAGGACATCACCACCCTGGGCCGCGGCGGGTCCGACACCACGGCGGTGGCGCTGGCGGCGGCCCTGCAGGCCGACGTCTGCGAGATCTACACCGACGTCGACGGCGTGTTCACCGCCGACCCGCGCATCGTGCCCGCGGCGCAGCAGATCCCCAGGATCTCGTACGACGAGATGATGGAGATGGCCGCCTGCGGCTCGAAGATCCTGCACCTGCGTTGCGTCGAATACGCCCGGCGGTTCGACCTGCCGATTCACGTGCGCAGCTCGTTCAGCACCAAGGAAGGCACCTGGGTCATCTCCGACCCTTACACCGAAGGAACCGAGATGGAGCAGCCGATCATCTCCGGCGTCGCGCACGACCGGAGCGAGGCCAAGATCACTGTTGTCGGGGTCCCCGACAAGGTCGGAGAGGCTGCCTCGATCTTCAAAACGCTGGCCGACGCCGAGATCAACATCGACATGATCGTGCAGAACGTCTCGGCCGCGGCCACGGGCCGCACGGACATCTCCTTCACGCTGCCGACGGCCGACGCCCAGACGGCGCTGTCGTCGCTGAAGAAGATCCAGGGCCAGATCGGTTACGAGTCGCTGCTCTTCGACGACCAGATCGGGAAGGTGTCGCTGATCGGCGCGGGCATGCGCTCGCACCCCGGCGTCACGGCGACGTTCTTCGCGGCCCTCGCCGACGCGGGGGTCAACATCGAGATGATCTCCACCTCGGAGATCCGCATCTCAGTGGTCGTCGAGCAGGACGGGGTCGACACGGCCGTGCAGGCCGCCCACCGCGCGTTCAAGCTCGACGCCGACCAGGTCGAAGCCGTGGTGTACGGAGGTAGTGGACGATGAGCGTCGTGTCGCAGACACGCCCAAGTAGAAACGTCAATCTCGCCCTGATCGGCGCCACAGGAGCCGTAGGCTCCGTAATGCGCGACATCGTGTCGTCGCGTGAGGACATCTGGGGCGAGATCCGTCTCGTCGCCTCGCCGCGTTCGGCGGGCAAGGTGCTCCAGGTGCGCGGCGAGGACATCGTCGTGCAGGCCCTCGCGCCCGAGGTGTTCGACGGCATCGACATCGCGATCTTCGACGTGCCCGACGAGGTGTCGGCGGTGTGGGTGCCGATCGCGGCCGAGCGCGGCGCGATCGCGATCGACAAGTCGGGGACGTTCCGGATGGAGCCGGACGTGCCGCTGGTCGTGCCCGAGGTCAACCCGCTCGACGCCCGCACCCGGCCGCGCAACATCATCTCGACCCCCAACTGCACGACGCTGTCGATGATGGCGGCGATGGGGGCGCTGCACGCCGAGTTCACGCTCACGGAGCTGGTCGTCGCCTCCTACCAGGCGGTGTCGGGCGCCGGCGTGGCGGGTTCGGCGCGGCTCTACGACGAGATCGAGGCGCTGGCGGGCGACCGTACGGTCGGCCAGGCGGCCGGTGACGTACGCAAGGTGCTGGCCAACAAGCTGCCCGACGACTCGCCGTTCCCCGCGCCCATCGCGTTCAACGTGGTGCCGTGGGCCGGCTCCTACAAGGACGGCGGCTGGGCCTCCGAGGAGCTCAAGCTCCGCAACGAGTCCCGCAAGATCCTCGGCATCCCCGACCTCAAGGTCTCCGCGACCTGCGTGCGCGTGCCGGTGATCACGACCCACTCGCTGGCCGTGCACGCGCGGTTCGAGCGCGAGATCACGGTCGCCGACGCGCACCGCGTCCTTGAGGCGGCGCCGACGGTGGTCCTCATGGACGACCCGGCCAACGGGGTCTTCCCGACGCCCCTCGACGTGGTGGGCAACGACCCGACCTACGTGGGCCGCATCCGTCAGGCGGTCGACTTCCCCAACACGCTCGACCTGTTCGTGTGCGGGGACAACCTGCGCAAGGGTGCGGCGCTCAACGCGGCGGAGATCGCCGAGCTGGTCGCCGGCGAGCTGTAGTCCCGTCCGGATGGTGTGACGCCGTGCGTTCCGCGCGGCGTCCGCCGTCCGGGCTGTCCGGGGTGGTGTGACGCCGTGCGCTCCCCGCGCGGCGTCCCTTCACCGGGCCTTGTCAGCAGGCCCTGTCACCGGAAGAGGATGTCCCAGTGGTCGCTCTCGTCGGCGAAGATCGTGCCTGAGCCGGAGCGGTAGAGCCGGGAGCCGTCGCTGCGCACGCCGGCCTTCGCGTGGTTGCGCGTGATGTGCCGGTCGATGCAGCCGTTGTGGGAAATGTCGAGCTTGTAGCCGTTGCCGTGGCTGTACTGGCCGGACGCGTGGCCCGCCTCCGTGCCGCCGGTCACCATGATCGGGCAGCCGCTCTCGCGCTTCAGCTCGATCATCCGGGCGATCGTGCCGGTCCGCACCGAGTCGAGCGACGTGCAGTGGTGCACGTGCTTGCTGGAACAGTTGCCGGTCGACTTCGTCCGCACGCCCCCGCTCCTCAGCCAGTCGGTGGCCAGGGCGTGGGACATGTGCATGGCCCCGTAGCGCGGCAGGACACGCGTCAGATCGACTTCAGCGCGCCTGTGCGCCGCGCGCGGCCGTATCCGGGCGATCCGTGCCACCCCGGCACGTGCGCGGCTCCTCGCGGCTTTGGTGGCCGTAGATCGCATCGCCGTCGACGACGGGTCGATGATCGCGAACTGTGCGGGCCGGCGCACGCGGGCCGTCCTCCAGTCGTCGGCCGGCGCCTCCGCCCACCGGTCCCGTGTGGCGGACGATCCGCCAAAGGGCCAGTCCGGCGTGTCGGCGACCGCGTCACCGGCCGCCATGAGCCGTTCGAACCCCCAGGGCCCGTCCGGTCGCGGCCCGACCTCGTACTCCGAGTCGTCGGGTCCGGCCATGTTCTGGCTGTCCGGCCCAGGCGCCCCATCGGGGTGGGTGGCGGCTGAAGCGGCCGAGGCCAGCGCGATTATGGTTATCTCAATGCCGAGCAGTGCGACTACAGCGAGGCGCACTGTTCCACGTATCCACATGTCGATGCCTTTTCGCGGAAATAGCCCTTCCGCCTGAAACGACAATCCCACCTTTCACAGGAGATAACTCATGCCGCAGGTGCAACTTTGCCTTGTGGCGGTGATCACCGTGCGGCTACATGACCTTGGACTGGAAAACCTGCTAACTTGGACTGCTGCTATGGGCCTGACTCAACACGACAGCCGGACAGCAGCCTGATGAGCGGGTTTTCTGCTCGACGCCCCTTCACGACGTAAAGTGACGAACGTGTCCGAAGCCCGAAACCGAGGATCGGAGAGCACCCGAGACGTCATCGTCGAGACGGCATTGCGGTTGTTCAGGGAGCGCGGTTTCGACGCGACCACGATGCGTGCCATCGCCGCCGAGGCCGGGGTGTCCGTGGGCAACGCCTACTACTACTTCGAGAGCAAAGAGGCGTTGATCCAGGCGTACTACGGCCGCGCCCAGGCCGAGCACGAGGAGGCCTGCAGGGAGTTCCTGGCCACCGAGACGTCGTTCGCGGCCAGGTTGAGCGGCGTGCTACGCGAGTGGGTACGCGTTTCCGAGCCCTACCACGAGTTCGCCGTGAAGTTCTACAAGCACGCGGCCGAGCCGACCAACCCGCTGAGCCCGTTCAGCGCGCAGTCCTCCCCGGCCCGTGAGGCCTCCATCGGGATCTACCGGCAGGTCGTCGAGGGGTCGCGCGACCGCATGAACGCCGAGCTGCGCGAGGAACTGCCCGAGCTGCTCTGGCTGCTGTCCATGGGCATGGTGCTGTTCTGGGTGCACGACACCTCGCCGGGCTGCGCGCGCACCTACCGGCTGATCGAGGTGACGGTGCCGCTGGTGGACCGGCTGGTCGGGCTGTCGCACCTGCCGGGGCTGAGGGGGATCACGAAGGACTTCATCGCGGCGGTCCACGAGTTGCGGGCCTAGGACGCCATACCGGTCGGTTGGTAGGGTGAGCGTGGCCGAGGCTGGCTCGGAGGCGCTTGGAGGCCGCGCATGAGCAACTGGGGCATGACCATCCCCTTCTACGACCGCCCGCTGTCGAAGTCGCAGGAGCTGATCGCGGAGCTGCCCGGGCTGGGCTACACCGACGCGTGGTCCGCCGAGGTCAACGGGGCCGACGGGTTCGTGCCGCTGGCGATGGCCGCGCAGTGGGCGCCGGGGATCAGGCTGGGCAGCGCCATCGTGCCCGTCTCGACGCGCGGCCCGGGGCTGCTGGCCATGTCCGCGGCCACGCTGGCCGACCTGGCGCCCGAGCGGTTCGTGCTGGGCATCGGCGCCTCCTCGCCGGCGATCGTCGAGCGGTGGAACGCGGGACGCTTCGACAAGCCCTTCGCGCGCACGCGCGACACGCTGCGCTTCCTGAAGAAGGCACTGGCCGGGGAGAAGGTCTCGGAGACGTACGAGACGTTCGCCGTCAAGGGGTTCAAGCTGGAGCGGGCCCCCGAGCTCCCGCCGAAGATCGTGCTGGCCGCGCTGCGGCCCAGGATGCTCCACCTGGCAGCGGAGGAGGCCGACGGCGCGATCACGAACTGGCTCTCGCCCGACGACGTGCGCAAGGTGCGTGCCGAGATCGGGGAGGGCACCGAGCTGATCGCCCGCCTGTTCGTCTGCGTCAGCGAGGACACCGGCCGCGTGCGCGAGATGGCCAGGTGGATGCTGGCCACCTACCTGACCGTCCCGGTGTACGCCGCCTTCCACGACTGGCTGGGCCGGGGCGAGGCGCTGCGGCCCATGCACGAGGCCTGGCAGGCCGGTGACCGGCAGGCGGCGCTCAAGGCGATCCCCGACGAGGTGGTCGACGCCCTGATCGTGCACGGCGACGCGGCCACCTGCCGGGCCAGGATCCAGGAATACGTGGACAACGGGCTGGACACCCCCGTCCTCGCGCCCATCCCGGGCGGTGAGATCTCCATCGAGCAGGCCGTACGCGAGCTGGCCCCCAAGGCGTAGCCCCCGAAGGCGTGGCTCCCCAAGGCGTGGCTCCCCAAGCGTAGGAGGGTGCATGGACGACGTGCTCAGGCTGGACGCGGTCGGCCAGGCGCAGGCGGTCAGGGACGGGCAGTTGACGGCCAGGGAGCTGGCCGAGGCCGCCATCGCCCGCATCGAGGCCCGCGACGGCGAGCTGAACGCGGTCATCCACCGCCGGTTCGAGCGGGCGCTGGCGGAGATCGACTCCATCCCCAAGGAGGCGCCCTTCCGCGGCGTGCCCATCCTGCTGAAGGACCTCGGGTGGCGCGAGTCGGGCGAGCCCTACAGCGCGGGCTCGAACGTACGTGACGGCGTCGAGCCCGGCGTGGACGGCTACGGCGTCGTGAGCCTGCGCGAGGCCGGGTTCGTGCTGCTCGGGCGGACGAACACCCCGGAGTTCGGCAGCACGATCACCACGGAGCCGGTGGCGTTCGGGCCCACTCACAACCCGTACGACCCGGCGTACTCGGCGGGCGGCTCGAGCGGGGGCTCGGCGGCGGCGGTGGCGGCCGGGATGGTCGCGGTGGCCACCGCCAGCGACGGCGGCGGCTCGATCCGCATCCCCGCGTCCCTGTGCGGCCTGGTGGGGCTCAAACCGACGCGTGGGCGCGTGAGCCTGGGGCCGGTCATGGGAGAGGGGTGGAGCGGGTTCTCGTGCCCGGGATTCGTCACCAGGACCGTGCGCGACACGGCGGCGGCGCTCGACGTCGTGTCCGGGCTGCGGTCCGGCGACCCGTACGACGCCCCCGCGCTGCCCGGTCCGCTGGCCGACGAGGTGGGCAGGGAGCCGGGGCGGCTGCGGGTCGGGTTCGTCACGAGGCATCCCAACGGGGCCGTGCCCGAGGTGCCCGCGCTGGCCGAGGCGGTGACCAGGGCCGCCGCGCTGCTGGAGGCGCTCGGCCACGACGTCGCGCCCGGCGGCCCCGGGGCGCTCGCCGAGCCCGAGTTCGGCCAGTACTTCGGCGCCATCGTGGCCGACAACCTCGCCGCGCACGTGAACAGCCTGGGCGAGCTGCGCGGCGAGCCCGTCCGGCCGGAGGAGCTGGAGCCACGGAACGTCGCCATGCTCGGCGCCGCCCGCACGCGCAGCGCGGCCGACCACATCCTGGCCACCCAGTGGGTGGACGGCTACCGCCGCCGCATGGCCGCGTGGTGGAGCGCGGGCCACGACCTGCTGCTGATGCCCTCGCTGGGCGTCGAGCCGTTCCCGCTGGGCTGGATCCCGCCGGAGGACCTCAGCGTCGCGTTCGGGCGGACGGCGCACGCCGTGGCCTTCACCTCGCCGATCAACGCGACCGGGCAGCCGGCCATCTCGTTGCCCCTGCACAGCACCGGGGCCGGCCTGCCGGTGGGCGTGCAGCTCGTGGCGGCGGCCGGACGGGAGGACCTGCTCGTCCGGGTGGCCGCGCAGATCGAGCAGGCCAGGCCGTTCGAGCACGCGGCGCTGCGCTGATCCTGCCGGGCGGTCAGGAACTCGTGGCGGTCCCGACGCGTTATGTCGTGAGAAGCCGGGGGTAGGGGGTTCCTCATGATGGCGAAGGCAGCACGGACGGCGGCGGCTTGGCGGACTTACCGCGAGGTGACCAAGCCTGGGTCGCCCGGTCTGATGACCAGGGTCCGGGCGATCCCGCGGATGGTCGGCGCGGTCATGCGCGGACAGTACGCGGGCATGGGCAAGAGCAGGCTCGCCCTGCTCGGACTCGGCGTGGTCTACATCGTGTCACCCGTCGACGTGGTGCCCGACTTCCTGATGATGATCGGCGTGGTCGACGACTTCGGCGTGTTCCTGTGGCTCGTCGCCACGCTGCTCGGCGAGAGCGGGCGCTTCGTCGAGCACGAGCGGAACGTCATCCAGGCCAGGCTGGTCGAGGAAGAGGGCTAGATCCAACGCCGTTCAGTTAGGGCTGGGGTAGCGCGTCAAGGGCTGGCCGGGATCATGTTGATGCTGATGGTGGCTTTGTAGGTGGTCCGGTCGATGGC